>NZ_JBHXDN010000092.1:0-32870 GCF_042726075.1 Kitasatospora sp. NPDC127035
GACCTCGGCCATCTCCTCAGGTGTCACACACCATCAACGCGCTTGCTGACACAGAGACACGCCACCATCGCGCACACCTGACCAAGCCCTACTAGCAGGTGCGGGTCATCGCACTGCTGCCGAGCAGGGGCACGATGTTGGTCGGGGTGTCGATGAGGCGGAGTTGGTCGGAGGCGACCGCGAAGTGGCTGGTGCTGCGGTGGCCGGGGCGGACGACGCTCAGGACATCGCCGACGGAGACGACGCGTAGGTCGCCGGGCCATGTGAGGCCGTGCTCGTCCGCACCGAAGCTGTTGCCGATGATGAAGGCCAGGTCTGCGGCCTCCTCGGCACTGGACGCCCGGATGGTCAGGACCAAGGGGCCGTCGCCAATCACCTCGGCACGTGCCAGGGGCTGGCCGTCCAGGTAGCCGAAGAAGTTCAAGTACTCGCCCCGGGGGCCCGTCGTCACGTTCAGCAGGATGCTGACGCCGTAGTGGTCGGACGCCGCTGGGGTGGCGGCTGTGGACGGCTTGGAGCGCCTGATGGCGGCAAGGAGCTTCAGTAGTGGTGCCATGGGGGGCCTCCGGCTGAGAGAGGGGCCTGTTCGGTGGACATGGGGCAAGTAGGTCTGCCACCCACTGCCGCGCGGACGTCACGGGGAGGGGGCCTCTGCGTGACCGACCCGGGCCGTGGGGATGGCGGTGGGACAGGTTTCTGATCTCTGATGCGCAGGTCGTGCAGTCGAGCGGGGCCTGTTCCGTGGCATGCAGGTTGTCGTTGTCGGGAATGTTCAGATCCCTGTCGGATGCACTCGAAACGTCCGATCGGCCGATCAACGGGTTCACGAGTCGGCGTTGCCGATGGACCCGCCCATTCGGAGGTGCTCTCGCAATGGATCGGTGGCACTCGGCGGGGCGGCTCGGACGACCATGGCCAGGGCGTGCTGTGCCCCGCTGGGGCAGGCTGCGAGGCTGACGAGGGGGACCGTAGCGGAGGCAAAGGGCCGGTCAACCCCATCAGCCGGACACAACGCAGCGCTCTGCCGACCGCGGGTTTGATCGGCACAGCGCTGTGGTCATGTGGGGAGACGAGGGGGCGCGAAAGCGGATCTTGAGTTGCGATGGCTACGGTGTGGCGCGAGAGGACTTGACGGACCGACAGCGGGCTCGCCTGGAGCCGTTACTCTGCCGGCCGGGAAGGCGGGGCGGGTGCCAAACGTCCGCTGGGTTATGACGGGGCGGTGGGTGAGCGGGAGCTGTCCTGTCTGGGCCGACGGGAGCGTCAGTGGCTTTTCCTGGAGGGCCGCCAGGGATCGGAGCCGGCCTAGTGGCTGCTGATCTCCCCGGCTCGATCCTCGCCGACGTGACCGGGATGCACCGCCACACCACGCTCCGCTTGGGGTCGCCTATGCCCGACGCGATTGGTCCGAGGACCAACAGAAGGACGGACGATGACCGACACGACTGGCTACAACAACGGGCGCACGGCCCGAGAAGTACGCGAGTACCTTCTCACCCAGTTGAACGGCGCCCTGCGTCGGCCGGGGATGTGCGGCGGTGAGACGACACTCAGGCTCTACCTCGACGCGGTGGCGTTCGCGGACGCCGCCGAGCCGGCATGGCAGTAGGAACTGAAGGACCTGAAACCCGCAGAGGATCCTTCCCACCGGCGTGAGCGGTGCCTTTCAAGATCTCTGGGGTAGTGCACACGAGGACGCCGGGCCTCGGTCTACGCCGAGATCGGATACCGCCAGGGTGCACCGCGTCGAGCGGCGGGTGTGCCGCCCTGCCGGATAGGCCCTTCAGGATTCCACAGAACGGGAAGCATGACCGTTGCCCCCGTCTGGACGGACGGGGGCAACAGGCGGAGGCCAGGGGGCATCTCGCTGCCTGCCGCAGCCTCAGGAGTCTCAGCGGGTTGGTCCGGCTGCCTGCCGGGCTTCCTCGCGAAGCCGTAACGTTCTCAGCGTCAGCTGGTAGGTGACCTTGTTCCGCCGCTCCCTGAGAATGGAGTAATTTCCATTCGCCCGACGGAATTCCTCCTCCTGCTCCTCCGCTGCCGCGTATCGCTCCGGAAACGTGGCAAGGGTGAGGAGCCATTGAGCCTTACCTGCTCGAACGCATACTCCCCCACAATTGTTATGCGAGTACCCCAGCTCATAGAGTCTGGGTGGTTCGACTCCAAGGCTTGCCGCCTCCGCCCGCAATTCTTCCTTCGTGAGGGCTGGTTCATCATCCTCACAAAGCGGGAAGGATGTACGCCACGGCTGCCAGTTGGTGGCGATCGGGGGAATCCGGTTACGGTCGCGGCGACTAGCGTCGATTCCTATGTGCAGCGTGGTCAGCTTGGGGTCGGCGTACTTCTCGAGCCATCGGAGGCAGGGTTCGATCTTGAGGACGCGAGTACAGGGAGCGATCCGACTATTGCCGAGAAATTTGTTGTCATGAAATACCTGGAATGGTGTTCGCCCGTCCGCAACTCGCACGAGCGGGACATCGAGCATCCTGCTGGTAGCCTGGGCAAATCTCCAAAGGTCGGGGTCCTCGACCTGTGTGTCGGCTATTAGAAGCGTCATTCTAGAGGAGCCATAGCACCGCTGGACACGGACAGCGGCGCCGAACGATCCGATCCCCGCACTGAATTGAACAACGTGTTCATATTGCTGATCCACCGGCGGCCACCATTCGATTGATCGCCGCCCTTCTCGGGTGGCTGTTGCACCGAAACTAGGGCGCCCGGCCTTCCGGTCAAGGCCCATCTCGAGGCTGGGCCACCGAGCGGGCGAGGTGGAATTGACGCCGCCGGTTGTGTGTGGGGAGCGTGGCGCCAACGGCCCTTGTTCGGGACCGAATGGCACCACGCTCAGCACTGTGACATGAGATGCATGGGCATGCGGCTCAGATGCGCAGCGGCCGACGGTGAACAAGGGCCCGACGTGATTCCCTGTCCCTGGTTGTGGGGAGCGGCAGATGGTTGTCTTTCAGGAGCTTCTTGGCGGCGCGCTGGTCATGGCGCTCCGCGCCGGGAGAGACCTTGACCTCGACCTCGTATCCGTTCGCCTTGTACGGCCCGGGCCGAGTCCGGCCGAGCGCCGCCACGTGATACTTCTTCTCCGCCTCCCAGGCCTTTTCCTGGGCAGCCGCCTCCGCGTAGCCGAGGGCGTGGGCGACGACGTCGGCATCGGTCCGCACCTCTGCTGCCTGGGCCGGCTCGGCGCCGGGCCAGCACTTCGACATGAACGGGCAGGAATCGCAGACGATGTCCAGCCCGGGACCGCGGTGGGCATCCCGGGGTGCGAAGGCGGGGGCCTTGCTGTACCGCAGGAGGTCTCGGACGCGGGCGTCGACCAGCGCCTCCTGCTGGGGCCCGAACTCGCCGAGCCACACTCCGGAGGTTCCCCCATGGATGCGCGACATCGGAACGACCGCGACGACCTGGATCAGGTGCCCCATCAGTCGCAGCGCCATGGCGTAGCCGTAGAGCTGCAGGAGCCGGGCTCTGGAGGGTTGCTCGCCAACGTCGCCCTGGTCGTAGCCGTGGGTCTTGAGATCGACAAGCATCCCTCCATCGGTGGCGAGGGTGAACAGGTCGAGTCGGCCCGGAATCTCCAGGCCCCGCACCGAGAGGAGGACGTCGTGCTCGACGAGGGTGAGTTCGTGCCTCAGCTGCGCCGCGAGCCGGGGCAGGACCCAGTCATGAACGGCCTGTCCGAGGTGGGAGGCGCGCTGCTCCTGGTGGGAATGGTCGTCGGTCGGGGCGTATCGGGCAATCTGGTAGGCCGCGCGGCGGGTGCACCCGCCCAGGCTGGAGATGGACAGGTCGCCGGGGCGGTGGTGGTTGGCGGCGGTGGCTGCGGTGAACACTGCCGCCAGCGCGCTCTCCAGCCTCTGACGGTGGTCGTCGAGCTGTGTGCGGTTCACTGTCCGGCGTCCGGGCAGTCGTCGTGGTGCGGGCCGCCGGCGTCGTCTTCGCACCCGCACACGTCGGGCATCTGTGGCTGGGGGGCGATCTCGAGCGGGACGGGCGGGCTCTGGTCCGGAGCGGCTGATGCGGGGGGCTCGGACTTGCGCAGTTGCCGATAGATCGTGTGGGCGGACACGTCGAGAGTGATCCGGGCCTGGTGGATGGCTTGTTCCGTCTCGTCCGTGAGCCTGCCGTTCCTCTTCTCTTTGGCGGTTCTCTTCGCGTTACCGAGGAGGATCTGGTAGACACCGTTCACCGCGAGCAGCGCCGCGTGCCCTCGCAGGAGCTCCCACGCCGCCTGACGGGAATCCAGCAGCGCGCGCTGGAGGGGGTCCGAGGTCTCGGACGGCTCCGAGCGGGCTTCGGGGCTGGGCTGGGAGACGGCAGGGTGTGTTGGGGCCCTTTTCGGCTCCGCCGGCTCGTCGGGCGCAGGGAGTGCCGAGGGTGGTGGTGTCGTGCGAGGGTTGGTGGCCTCCGGTTCGGGTTCGGTGGAGGGCGCGATGACAGCCGGTGTGGCGGTGATCCGAGTGGTCGGCGTCGGAGGGTGCGTCGTGGCCCGGTCGGCGGCGGGTCCCACCTGGTGCTCCGGCGCGGCGGCCGCGGCGGTGGGGGTCTGCTCTGCGGAGGACCGGGGCTGGGTGTGGTTGGGGAGTCCGGGGCCCTCGGCAGGTGCATGTGACGGAGCCGTATGGGGGGTTGCGACTGGTGTGGGCGCGGGGTCATCGGGCAGTACGGCGCCCCATCCGTGGCGTCCGCCGCTGATGATGTGGGCGGCGTTGGTGTCGATGATCAGGCCGCTGACGCGTGCGTAGAGCATCCGCCTCGGGTGGTGGCGCCACCAACGGGCCCGTGGGCCGCTGGTCAGCTCCGCGACGATGGCGTCGTGCATGGTGTAGGTCGCGAACAGTTCGCCCTGCTCGGGCCTGTCGGGGTTGGTGATCGCGACGGTGCAGCGCTCGTCCGTCGCCTCGACGATGCGCCATCCCCAGCCCGCGCGAGCAAGTAGCACGCGCTTGGCCGAGGAGTGGAGGGCGAGGCCGCTCTCCTCGGTATCGTCGGGGTAGAAGCTGTTGATCGACTCCCAGGTGCTCAGTCCCAGGTCCTGGCCGGCAAGCAGGATCAGCACGAGGTCGACGGCGTTGCCCTTGAGCCAGCGCGGCAGGGCGCGGGCGTGGGAGAGGAGTTCGGCCCGCCGGACCATGCGCGCGAATTGGGGGTCGTCGTCGAACAGGTCGGCGAACTCGGAGATGACGGGGAAAGGCGAAACGCGTGACAGGGTCATGACAGGTTCCAGTTCGCGGTTGTCTGCGGCGCGGGTAGGTACAGCGAAGGCGGAGGTCTGGCCTACGGCGCGGAGGTCCGCTTGCGTGACCAGTGCCGTGCGTGGGGTGGACCGGTGGGTGTAGGGCGCTACCGGAGTTCGATGTGCGGTGAACCCAGACCGAGGACGCCCGGGTTCTCGACCACTGGATCAGGGGTGGCGCGAGCGGGGAGGCGCGTTCCGAGCAGGAGTCGGGCGATGGCGTTGACCGGGTCGCCCGGCTCTCCGACTGCGGTCACCGAAAGGCGGGTGGCAACGCCCTCGGTCCCGTCTGCCTGCAGGGCGGTTACCTGCCACCCCGTTCTGGCGGTCCAGGTCGCGATGGCTCCATGGGGAAATTGCTCGTGGTCGAGCGTCAAGTGGCCGGCGAGCCAGGTCAGTTCTGCGGAGGGGAGGGCTGTGAGGCCGTCGGCCGCGAGTTCGTTCGTGTCGCAAACGGTGAACTCGACGGGGCGCAGTCCCACGACGGTCAGGGCGCGGTCGATGCCGTCCAGGTAGTCGTCGACTTCTCGGCTGATACTCATGGGCTTGTCTCGTCTCGTGGTGGCCTCGTTGAGGCGATGGTGTCCGGGATGGCACACGGCGCTCCGCCCGGGCGGGTCGGAGCGGCAGGTGCGGGGGGAACCTAACGAGTTTCACTAGCCAGTCAAGGGGCTTCTGGCAGCCTCGGCGGGCGATGTGGACACTGTGGTCGGGTAGCCGGGTCGGGTTGCCGGGGCCCGGCCCCATCAGTGCCGGTCCCAGGCGATGGGGCTCATCTCAACTGGGCCGCGGGCACCCTGATAATCCGCCGCCTCACCCGCCACCCGGCCCGCTTTGGCGAGGCCATCGGGTCGGTGGCTGTATGACCGTGGCGGTCACGGTTCGCTCCGCCAAAGCGTTATAGGAGATTGCGCGTCCTCCGGGATCCAGGGGCAGAAGGCGATCGGGCCGCGTAGGGTCCAAGGCGTGACCGAATCCGTGCCGACCGAGACTTGGCGTGCGTTCCTCAACTCTGTCCAGCCAGGTGAGGCCAGGACCGGAACGGTGGCCGGCTTCGAGGGCTTTGACGTCATCGTGGACCTTGACGGGGCGAGGGGCCCTCATCGTGCGGTGGGTCGCATCGTTCGGCACGAGCTGTCGTGGCATCGTGCTGAGGACCCTGCGGAGATCGTCGATGTGGGCCAGGCAGTCGAGGTCGAGGTGATCGGAGTCGACTGGCGGAGGGAACGTGTCCTGCTGTCGACCAAGGCATGCGAGGACCAGACTATTCGTACCTTTCTCGTCGGCATCCGGCGCGGTGAGGTCTTGACGGGGACGGTGGCGGATGTCCGCAGCTTCGGTGTCTTTGTCAACCTCGACGGCGAACCGGCTGACAACATCACCGGCTACGCCGGCACCGGCTCCATCCGAGTGCTCGAGCTGTCCTGGTCACGAGGACGTCACGCGGCGCGTGCCCGCGCACGGATGGCCGGTTTGAGGGAGAAGGTTAAGCGGGCCAAGCCGGCAGCGGCGGCGGCAAGGGCCAGAGCGTAGGACGCGAACGCCCCGTAGTGGTCGGCCAACGGACCGGCGAGCGCCGTACCGATGGCGCTGCCGATGCCCACCACAGCCACAAAGCCAGGAGAAGGTCTCGGTCAGGCAGCCTCGATCCGCAGTCCGTCCGGCGCGCTCGAAGACGACACCCAGCAGCGGGCTGAGGCACAAGCCCGGCAGAGACGCGAGCAGGGCCATCGCCGCCAGGTCCGCAGGCACGAGCACCAGGGGCCCATCCGAGCGTGAACCCGGCCACCAGACCCAGCAGCGTCCGGTCCCCCACCGTGCTCTCACGTCGTCGGCCGAAGACCAGACCCCCCAGACAACTGCCTGCGCTGAACGCCCCGAGGAGAACACCCGCACCGGTCCGGTCCCCCCAGGTTGTCGGCAAAGGCCGTTTCCGCAACTCCCTGTGCTCCCAAGGCCACGCCGACCAGCAGGAGAACGACGGCGATGCCTCGCAGTTGCCACGAACGCATCGGGCCCATCCAGTTCGTCGGCCCAGTAGCGGGCAGCCGCCAGCTGCGGGAAGGTGCTGACGCCGTCACGGCCCATCTCCCCACGACACCGAGAACGGCGATCAACACCAACGCCGTCCTGGCCTCGGACAGCGCCACCGTCGCACTCACCAGCAGGGGACCGAGCGCGAACAGCAGAGACTGCGCGGAGGCATCGAGGGAGAACGCCGCAGTCTGCAGCCGCTGTGGAACTGCCACCGACCAAAGCACCCGCAACGCGCCCTCCAGGGGCGGGGTAGCGAGGCCGGCAACGACGGCCGCGGCTGCGATGAGAATCCGCTGTCGCAGGTCGAGGACCGCGAGGGCGATCATGGCTGCTGCCGACGTGATCGCGGCTACGATCAGCGGACGGCGCTGCCCAAGCCGATCCACCAAGCGGCCGAGCACGGGCTGGCCATTCGTCGCCGCGAGGCCGTAGAGCCCCGCAACGACGCTGGCCCACAGGTAGCCACTTCCGGCGGCCACCATGCACAGCAGAATGGCCAAAGGCGCGGACGCCACCGGAAGACGGCCGACGAGCGAGGCCACCAGAACGTGCGGAACATGCGGAACCGCCAGTACAGAACGAATTCCATCAGGCTGGCTACGGCGAAATGCAGTCGGCCTTTACTGGCCAGGTAGAGGCAGACATAGATGTCCCTAGGGCCGAATATATCGCAAGGCCTCGCCTGCTCGCTCGGAACAATCAACAAGGCTTGAGAGAAGGAGGCTGTTCGGGCTGGACTATGCAGCACGCGGGGCGACCTTGGACGGATTTCGGCGGCTGCGCCAGGACCGGATCGGCAGCCGTTGGCGTCGGCGTCCCCGCCGCGCCACCGCCTTCAAACGCGCGTGGGCCGCCTCACGGATGCGCTCCTGCACGGTGAAGCTGGCCATTTCGAAATGAAACCAGTCCACGATAGACGACCCCTCCTCGTTTCAGAGAAATATTTGACCGGCCCGACCCAGAAGCGAATTCCATTGAACCGGACACCTAAGCTTTTGCTTCGTCGAGGACGCTAGCCACCACCGCCGCACACTGCCCTGCGAGACGGGCGCGAACGGCAGCAGGAATCCGCACGGCGGGAAAGCGCCTGGAGAGTTCCCGCTCAGCGGAAGTCCGGAACCGCGCCAGCCCTTGCACCAGTCCGCTGTCCGTTGCCCGACCAGCTCCTGGCGGTCGAGGCAAGTGCAGCCCCCTGCTAGAACTGAGGGAGCAGCGGCGGGCGGAGAGGCGGGTTGCGGCGCGGATGGCCACTGCGACAACGCTCGACGCCCGATCCGTGCTCGACTTCGCCCTCACCGAGGCGGCACGCAAGGCCGACCTACAGGAGCGCACCGCGCAGTGGGAGACGACGGCCGCCGGGGGCTGATCCGATCGGCTCACGGCCATGCACCTGCTGGAAGCCGCCCCCATGCACGAAGGCGAGGAGGCGTGGTGGGGGCAGGCGTTCGAAGTTGCCGCCGACGCCCGTGCGACGGCGCGGGTGAACGACGACATCGTGGACTTCGTCGCCACTGTCGTGGAGCGATATCCGAAGGACTCCCAGCCCCGGTTGGAGGCGGCGCTGGCTGGCGCGTTCGGCACGTGGTACGGGCAGCAGCACACTGACGCCTACTGCTGCCCGCTGAGAACCGTCCGCCCCCAAATCAGGCGACGATGGTCTCAACGACGAGGCGCTGGACGGTCCTGCGCGCCTTTGCGGTCGGCTTCCGGGCCGCCGTCGCTTGAGCCATCGCCACCAGCGCGGCCACCAGGTCGGGCGCCGGGACCGTCATGGCGGCCCGCGTGATGATGTCGGTGAGCGGCTTGTTGACGGTGTCCCGCACCTCGCGGAACGCGGGATTGGTGGCGGCCATCAGTTCGACCACCCGAAGGATGTGAGCGTGGGCCCGCCAGCGCTCGAAGTAGGCGTCGATCGCGTCGCTGAGGGCCGTTCCGTCCGGGGTACTGCCGCCCGCAGGCGCCTGAACAGCCTTGGCGAAGTCCTCGGCAGCCGCCTGCGCGAGTTCGAGCACGACTGCGTCGCGGGAGGGGAAGTACACGTAGACGGTGGCCGGAGAGGTCCTCGCGGCGCGGGCCAGATTGATGACCTGGACGTCGGCATACCCGACTTCGGCCAAGACCGCAGACGTGGCCTTCAAGATCCTCTTGCGGGGATGTCCGCGGTTTCCGATTTCTCGGCCGTTGACGGTCCTGATGGAAGGCATGCTTGTGCTCCGATTTCGGTAGATGGGGGAAGGGTTAGCGCTCGGCAGGGCCCGGGGCCGGCCGATCGACCGGACTGAATCCAGCAGGGCCTCCGGTGTGCAATCCCGGGCTGGTGACCAGAGCGGAGGAGGCCAATGCTTCGGCCTCGTCAGGCTGATGGGCTGATGGGCTGATGGGCCACAACGTAGGCATGCTCGACGGCCTGTCAATCCCGCGTCCGCGCACTGTTCAGGCCGGTCGCGGCCCGAGCTACAGCCGCGTGTAAGGCCGGGGGGTGTCGTCGGGCTCGTCCGGTTGTTGGCCAAAATCACCTGGGGCGACGGCGTCGAGGGGGGTTTCCTGGGTTGCCGATGGCGGTTGGCCTTAACGCGGTCCGCCGCCTCGGGCTGAGACCTAGGCGGCGGAAGACGTCCGGGGATACTGCACCGAGCTACACGTCGGGCACTGGCACGCGGGGGGCCTGGGCTTTCGATCGGTCGGTCATTCGGTTCTCGTCCCCTTGGGTCGGGTCTCGGCGTAGTCGGCTGACCCGTGTTCGGAGGCAGTGCGGGCGTCAGGCCCGGCTGGTGGCAGTGGTGCCGATCAGCGCCACGAAGGTGGTCCGGGACGGCGGATCGATGGGGGTGAATCCGGTACCGGCCACGGCGAGGTAGTGCCATATACCGGACGGGTCGGTGACGTGGAGGACATCGCCGACGGACAGTGACCGCAAGTCGGCAGGCCACTCTGTACCCCGGTCGTCGGCCGCCTGATGGTTGCCAATGTCGAAGGCGCGTTCGCAGGCCGATGGCAGGTCCGGGCTAGTGACCGTGAGGAGCAACAGAGGACTGCCGTTGGCCGGGCTGGCCACCGCGAGGTCGTGGCCGGTCTGAAATCCGTCGAAGGTGATCATGCGCCCGTTAGGTTCGGTGGTGACATTCAGCAGAGCCGCGATCGTGTACCGGCCCTGCCCCGGCTGGGAGGGACGTGCCGGATCGGCCTGGAGCGAGCTGGTCAGCGGCTGCCCAGCACGGTGCTTCTGAAAGGTCGAAGGGAACAGTGCGCGCAGTCGGCGGGGGAGCCAGGGCCTGCGCGGGATGACGGGCATGGTGAGTTCCTTCCGGGGGTGGGTGCTCTCTCGTGCCTGCGGCGGCCAGGTGCTGCTGGTGGCGAACGGAACCTGGCGTCTGTTGGGCAACGACGGTCAAACGCCGCCCGCCGTAGTTGTTCTGCAGCGGCAGGTATGGCGCGGACCATACGGATGGCTGGACGCGGGTCAAGAGCCCTGGGAGTGCCCGAACCGCTGGCGATGGACTCGGCCCGGGTCGCAGGCGCACCAATGCGGTAGAGGTGGCGTTGTACGCGATCTAGGGGTCACACACGTTTCGGGCCCTGAACAACTCTTGCACCTTTGAAGGGAGTGCTGGGCAACGGAATCGTGCTCCTCCCCACGCCCGAATTCCCCGTCCATCAGCTGGCTGTTGACCTGGTGGCGGATCGCTCGGTGTGACCCCAGACCGTCGATGCCGGGTGAGCCTGTCAGGGGCCGGCGCGAGCGCGGCACACGCACGCTGACGCAGGTGACTTCCCACTGGCGGTGTCAGTGCGCAGGTGCCGGGATCATCGTGACAACGAGGTCAAGGCTGATGGCCTCGCTAAGGTGGAGGACGAAGCCGGGGGTGGCGTGCTGGGGTGGGAAGCGTCTTCGCGCGTCTGGCCCGGCTAGTTGCCATGGGCCTTGATCCGCGCCCACAACGAGGGCCACGGCCTGCGGTGGGCGGACGGTGAGCTGACCGCCGAATCGTGCGCGCGGGAGACTTTGAGGGCCCCGGGCCACTCCACCGGGTGTCCCCGGTCGGTGGTGCCGAGGTCGCTGTCGCCGACCATCACGAGGTCATGGCCTTCCCAGTCGGACTCGAGGGGGCTCGGCCGGTGCGGCGAACAGCTCCAGCTGGTCGGCGCCGCACTCGGTGCCGCACGGCGGGGTGGACGGGTTCCTCCTCGCGGTCTTCTCCAAGTCAAGGCAATTCGGTGGGGTGGTCGGGCCCCGGAGGGGGAGCGTGATTCTCGCCCTGCTCCCTCTCCGGGGCTGGTGCCGTCAGCCGGTCCTGTCGGTCCGGGCGTAGTTGTGGAAGTCGTCGGTGGCGGCGATCTTGATCGGCCCGGCAACGGCCGCGCAGGTCCAGGCGTCCAGCGGGACGGGCATAGCCCGCTCCCCGCTGAGCCACTGGTGGATGTAGGGCTGGACCTCGAAGAGGTTGCTGTTCTCGTCCTCGACGTAGAACTCGGAGTTGCCGCCGAAGCCCTCCTCGTCGGCGTAGTCCCACACGCAGACGAGGTACGGACCGCCCGCTTCGTGGATGCGTCCGAAGGTGGACCGGATGTCCTCCGGGGTGTAGCCGTCCTCGAACCGACCGTGCAGGTCGCCGAGTTCGACCAGCGCTCCCAACGTCGCCTGCGGCGCGGTGGCCCACTCGGCGACATCCTCAATGCGCGCGCCGAGCTGCTCGTCTGGGCGCGTCAGGAGGCTGTGATCCCTGCCGGTCCCGCCGCCCGCGGCCATGTGCCATTCGTCTCCGAGGCGCGGGGCGCGGCTCACAGCGATGGCTTCCGCCGTTTCGTCCTGATGTGGCTCGTTCTCTTTGCGACGTTGCGTCGTGTTGGTCATCGGCGCACTCCCTTCGGGTTACTGAGGTGGTTTCGGTTTGACCCGGGCGCGTCAGTTCTGGGGCAGCTTCCCGGCCCAGGACGAGGCGCCGGGTGCCGTCGGTCCGGGCGGCTCCGGACTCGGGGTTCTAGAGCAAGCGGTGCTCCAGCTCGTGTGCCCACGTTCGGGTCCCGATGCCGGCGATGCACTGCGGCTAGCTGTGCAGGCCGCTCGGCGCGGCTGGGTGCTCGGATCTGTGGGGCTGACCGCCCGGAGGTGCGGTTGCTGCGGCCTCGATCCGGGGGGCCGTGTGGGGCCCGGGCTCGTGCGACCGCACCCGAGGGACCGCCATCTGGTAAGCAAGGTAGCGGCGCGACTACGACAGTCAACCGCCTGAGCCGGGAAGGGCGGCGGGCCGCCGGGCCCTTCTCTCTAGGGCCCGGCGGACCGCCGGGGTGTCAGTTGAGCCGCTCCTGCTCGGCGTGCAGCAGGATGAGAATCGGTCGGAGCCAGGCACCCTCGGCGTCGTACTCGGTGTGTCCGTCGGCCATCGCCTGAATCAGGGGGATCTGGGCTGCGTGCACCCCTCCGGCTCGCTGGAGGTCTGCGATTGCGCGTGCGAGAGGCTTCTGCAGGGCGTGCGACCAGGGGCGGCTATCCTTCTCCGCCTTGCGGCCGTTGAAGGTGGGCGCCTCGGGGGCCATGTGTGCGAGCCACAGAACGCCCGGGTTCACGCCGAAGAGTCCGGCGATCGCGGTGACCTTGTCGTAGTCGTTGACGTGACTGACTCCCCGGCTGGCGCGCCATCCGACGCGGCGGGGGCTATCCAGGACGCTCCAGTAGGCCGTCTTCAGGGCGATACCCTTCATCAGATGGGCAACGCTCTGGCCGGTGGTGGCACTAAGTTCCTTCATTCGGGGATGCAGGAGGTCAGCAAGCAGACGGCGTGACTCCGGGGCTTCCTCCAGTCGCTGGGCCCTTGCGAGCTCCCTACGGTCCGGCTTGGCGGGAGGCGTCGGCTTCCGGGGGATGACCAGTTGCGCTCCCGGAGGAAGGTCTGTGCCTTCCCATGCCTCCGGATCGTTGAGTTCGAGCGGGAGTGTGCCGTCGGCCAGCACGGCGCACAGGTTCAGCAGTGCCGCTCCGATGTTGTGCAGCGCCCTTTCGAAGCCCGCGCTGCGGTCGGAGTGGCCGGTCTCCTCGAAGAATGCCTTGCGGTGCCCCGCTTCGTGAACGAGTGTAGCGACGCACTTCTCGCGGTCGGTCAAGGTGTCCTGGTGGAAGGCGATGACGTCGGTGTCGCCGTAGTACCTTCCGGTGGTGCCGCAGCCGATGTCCTCCGCTTCGCTGTATACACGGACCTTCCCGATGGTTCCGAATCCGAGGGCTGCCCGGAAGAGGGCGACCGTGTAGTCAAGATTCTGTCGTTGTGTAGCGGCCAAGGAATCGAGCGAGACCCAGGTGGTCTTGTTCGCGTGCCGTCGGGCCTCCGTTTTCCGCGCGGCGCTGCGCCGTTCCACTCCGAGCAGGTCCATAAGTGCGTGGTGCTGGTACGGGGGGAGGTCGGTTTCGACCATGAGCACGCCTCGCTGCATCAGCCAGGCGTTTTCCTCCATCCCTTCGGCTCCCGACGCGTTCTTGTCTCGGTCGCTGTAGTAGAGGCGGGCGTCGGCGGGAAATGCGCGCCTGGCGGCTGCCTTGAATGCGAGTTTGACGCTGTAGTCACGGACCTTGCTGAAGTACAGCTCCTGTGAGGCGAGCTTCTGTCCGCTGAGGGCCAGGGTGACGAAGTGGTCGATGACGGTGGGGTCGGCGCTCTCGGCGAGGGCCTCCTTGATGTACTGGTCGAGCGCGCGGCCGTCGACGATGGTGCGGTCCCGGTTCTGATCGGCCTTCGCGAGGCTCAGCGGGAGGTCGTAGCTGGCCGACAGGCGGGTATCGGTGCTGACCCGGATCCCGCCGATAAAGATCCTTCCAGGGGTTCCGTCCAGCAGGACCCGTGCATGTTCCTGGGGCGGGCTGTAGCCGGGCTCCGTGAGGTGCAGGACTCGGGATATGGCGTCCTCGGCGGTCTTCTGGGAGCACTGGATCGTGATCTTGGTTCCGACAGTCCGGTCGGCGGGGTACAGGGTGTATACGAGGGTGGCGGCGGCGTTGGCGCCGCGCAGGGGAACGATTCCGTCGAGAAGGCTCCGGTGCTCGATACTCGGGGTGAAGGTGTACCCGACGGTTTCGAAGAGAACTTCCCCGACTTCGGGATCGCGGGCCAGCACGAGGGCGGCGAGCTTCTTTCCTTCGCCGAACTGCCCGATCTGATGGCTGCTCTTGCTGGACGCTCCGAGCAGGAACGCTTCCTGTGCAATTCCGGGGCCCCGGTCTTCGATGGAGAGGGCTCCGTCGGCCCAGCTCACCGTGGCGTGGGGGTCTTCGTCGAGCGCGTTGGTGATCAGTTCGACAATCGCCCTCGGGGTGGTCCAACTCTTTACGTAGTCGGGGGAAATCGGGAGCGGCATAGAAATGCCGTCATTGCGCTGGGCGAGCGTGTGAGTTGCGCTCATGACTTCTTCCTCGTCTTTCACTGCCGCGTCTTGCGGCTGTTTCGGATGAGGGAGAACGTAGGTATCTCCAGAGCGCAGTCAACCCCGCTTCGCGCGACTAAGACTAATTACCCGAAATATCCGAAGGGGAAGACTCCGTGAGTCCAACGATGGGTGTCCCGGCGCATGCGCTCATGCCTGAATGCGTCCTGCGCGATATCCGGCGTCGGACCCCGCTCACGCGGCGCGCTGCCCCCGTTACCTTTTTCGTGGCCCCGCAACGGGGCTCCCGGCCTCCGGTCCGGCATGACTGTTCCCCCCCTGTAGTTCGCATGATCCGGGGGGTGGTGTCACCGGGCCGGAGGCATCGGTAGACCGCTGATAGAGGCAGGACCACCAGCGTGCTGGGAGGCTCTTCGTAACGTGGATGCCGGCGACTGGTGCCACGCCAACGAGGCCGGGACAGCACAACCTCGTAAGGGATCAGCGTGATCGACACCAGCGATGTGGACGTCTTCCTGGGCTTGGACGTCGGCAAGGGCGAGCACCACAGAACCGCGGTGACCCGGTCCGGCAAGCGGGTCTTCGACAAGCGGCTGCCGAACAGCGAGCCCAAGCTGCGGGCCGTGCTGGACAAGCTCACCGCGAAGCACGGCACGGTCCTGGTCGTGGTGGACCAGCCGGCCTCCATCGGCGCCCTACCGCTGGCAGTCGCGCGGGACGCCGGCTGCCGTGTCGCTTACCTGCCCGGTCTGACGATGCGCCGGATCGCCGACCTCTACCCCGGCGAGGCCAAGACCGACGCCCGCGACGCCGCGGTCATTGCGGATGCCGCCCGGACCATGCCGCACACCCTGCGCGGCATCGAGCTCACCGACGAGACCGTCGCCGAGCTGGAGATGATCGTCGGCTTCGACGACGACCTCGCCGGCGAGGCCACGCGCGTCGCCAACCGCCTGCGCGGACTGCTCACCCAGATCCACCCGCACCTGGAACGCGTGCTGGGACCGCGGATCGACCACCCGGCGGTGCTGGCACTGCTGGAGCGGTTCGGCTCACCGGCCGTCCTGCGCAAGGCCGGACGCCGCCGCCTGCAGAACGTCGCCCGGCCGTTGGCCCCGCGCATGTTCGAGCGTCTCGTCGATGACCTCCTCACCGCGCTCGACGAGCAGACCGTCATCGTCCCGGGCACCGACGCGGCCGCGCTGATCGTGCCGAGTCTGGCCGGCTCGCTGCGGGCCGTCCTGGACCAGCGCAAGATCCTGGAGAAGCGGATCCAGGAACTGCTGGACGAGCACCCGCTGTCGAAGATCCTGACCGCGATGCCCGGCATCGGTACCCGGACCGGCGCCCGCGTCCTGATCGACGTCGGGGACGCGAGCGCGTTCCCGAGCGCCGCCCACCTCGCCTCCTACGCCGGCCTCGCCCCGGCGACCCGCAGTTCCGGCTCGTCCATACGCGGCGAGCAACCGTCCCGCCGCGGCAACAAGCAGCTGAAACGGGCGTTCTTCCTGGCCGCGTTCGCCTCGCTCAGCGACCCGGCCTCCCGGGTCTACTACGACAAGAAGATCGGCCAGGGGAAGCGGCACACCCAGGCACTCCTCTGCCTGGCCAGACGCCGGACCGACGTCCTCTTCGCCATGCTCCGCGACGGCACCCTCTACGAGTCCCGGCCCGCAGCAGCCGACAGTTGAACGCCACGGGGATCTGCCAGCAACACCACACGGTCGGCGGCTGGTTCGAACCCGAGCACCGGGTTCCCCCAGTCGCCTCCCGCAGTCACCCGCACGGGCTTGCCCAGCCGGCGCCCGATCGAGCCCAGGAAGCCGCACAGGATGTCCACCCCCTCCTGGCCCTGAAGCTCGCGAAGGTCAACGTCGAAATCGATCTCGCCCGACGACATCGGCCAAAAGTTCACCAGCACGTCCGCAGCGGGCCACACCCGCAGCATGGCCGCGTCCGCTTCGGCAGGACGCGACAACACCGCTTCCGCCGAGGGCAACGGCACCAGGACGTCGCCTTCCCAGTACTCCCAAACCCAGCCGCACGACCGGACCAGGTCAAACACCGCCTGCCAGTCCTCGACCGAAGCGCCCTCCACACAGACGTCCGGCAGAGCGCCCATCAGGTCAGGGTCGAAGAAGTCCTTGACGTTGTCCCACAGCAGATCCGGCATGCCGCCATGCTGCCCGCCGGTGCCGCCCGCGCGCAGCCCGATTTCCTTGACGAACCCCATAGAGGCACCCCCCCTGCTGGCCCTCCACGCCCACGTCGGTGCGCCGGCTGGGGCACCGGAAGTGACACGGTGCCGCGTCGTCATTGTCGGCGCCGACGTATGGGAGACGCGCTCTGTCAGCTGGGTGCGGGGCCAGCTGTGGGTGGGTTTAGCTGTCGGCCGGGCTGGCGCTGTTGTCCGGTCGGCGGTCGGCTACGCGCCGGAGCAGAGGTCTCCGTACGGTGCTGGATTTCGCGCTCCCGCTCCTCCACTTGGTACTGGCGAGGGTCTTGCGTGGTGCGGATGTTCTCCTCGGCCGTCAGCTGGTCCAGGTGCTCCTGGTACCTGGCGGCTTTCTCGCGAAGGTGGACCGCTGCGTCGCGAAGGCCTCTGGCCGGGTTGGCCGAGTCGTGGATGTCGCGGCGGATGGCGGCGGCCACGGCTTCTCCCGTGGGCCCGGTCTGGCGTGGCGCACGGTCCGCTGGTGTGCGAAGTGCGCGGGCCCGGTTCAACAACTCTGTGGCTTCGGTGAGCGCCGCGGAGGCATCGCTCCGAGCGAGCTCCGCCTGTGCGCGTAGCCGGCGTGCCTGTACGCGCAGTGCTGCGGCCGTGGTGGCCCGCAGGATCAGCTGCACGGGGTTGGTACGCGCCCGTCGGTCGGCCTCGTCCGCGGCACGATGCAGCATGCGGGCGCGGCGCGCATGAGTGGCGGCACGCTCGAAACTGGTGCTGGCAGCCTGAGCGGCCATGGCGGCTGCTCGGCTGCTCTGGGCTTGTTGGCGTAGGACGGTCGCGGCGGGACCAAGGCCGTGCTCTGCGTCGGTGGTCAGGACGTCGGCTTGGTCTTCTGCGCGCTGTGCCTGTTCCAGAAGCGAGGGTATGGAGCTCCTCAGCCAGGGGACCTGTCGGACCAGTGTCGTAGTGGGCACGAGGCCGTACGGTCGTCCTGTCCACGGTGGAGAACCGTGGGCCGGCGGCCGGGAACCATTCCCGTCATGCCAGATGGCTTCGAGGTGGCGAAGGACGGTGTCGTCGGTGCCGGGGGTACGCTCGCTGCCGGCGGCGTCGAGGATGTGATCTACCCTGCCGAGGGCCAGGTCGTGTTCGAGTCTGGCCAGGATCCGGTGGTCGTCCAGTCTTTCCTGGAGCGATCGCGGTGGAGACGGCTGCTGGGAATCCTGTTCGGACAGGGCGCGGACGTAGGCCTCCGGGGTGATCGCTCCGCTGTCCAGGGCCTGCTGAAGCCCGTGCTTCTCCGCCGACCGTCTGCCGTCGCCCTCTTGGAGCGCCGTGTCACGTCGTGCCTGATCAAGAGTGCGCTGCTCATGCCGGAGTTGCTCGAGCGGATCGGCGTGCGGATGCTCGGTCAATACCGAGAACACCCTTTTCACCTCAGGGCCCATCAGGAGCCTCTCGCGCCAACCGGAGGCCCGGGTCGCGTAGAGGATGTCGCCAACAACGGTGGTCTGCCAGCTGTAGGTCGTGTCGCCGACACTCGAATTGCCTGAGGTGGTGGAATCGCTGATGTCGAGCTCCCGGTGATAGCCGTTCAGGCGGTCATCGACTGGCGACGACGTTGCAAGCCCCTCGGGGATGTGGCACCCTCCACGTTCTCTCGCCGCGGGCGCCGCCACTAGGCTCAGTGGCCAGGTCTCCTGTCGTGCGGAATCCAGCGGCGGGGCTTCCCGTACAGCGGAATCGCAGGCATCGGCTCAGCGTCGGCGCCGGATTCCGTTGTGCGGAGGCCACACGAAGGCGAGGAGCACGCCCAGGGCGACGACCCCGATCGGGGCCAGGATGTTGGGGAAACTGGCCGCGAGGTTGTCGGTGTTCACCATGGGGCCGGCCGTGAACACGCCCACGATGATGAGCAGGTAGGGGAGGTAGCGGATGAACTTGAGTGTGAGCCGTGCCATCGCGTGCATGAGTGCCCCCCGATTGGTTTCCGAGGAGAAACGGTAGCGTGGATCAGGCGGCGGCGAGCCGGGATATCCGGCGGCGGACGGCGAGAACTGTGGCGTTGGTCTCGGGAGCTGGGGCGATGGTGGTGAGCATCGCAAGAAGTTCCTGTCCGCTGGACAGGGCCTCGCTGTCGGGGACGTCCTTCCAGGAAGCGGCGGCCTGGCGAGCGCTGGACCGTGCGGATCGGCTCGCCGGTCCTGTGGCCTGGGCCCAACCTTGGGCGATGTACGTCCATAGCTCGGCGGCGTAGCGGTAGTCTCCGGACATCCAGGCGAGGTCGGCGCGCACGCCGGCTGTGGTGAGCGTCGTAGGGTGGGCTTCTCCGTTGGAGGCTGTGAGGTCGGCGAGCAGGCGGTCAGCCAGGACGGCGGCTCGTGTGAAGTCGTGGGCACGGCCGGTCTCGTGCACGGCTTGAAGAGCTCGGTCGTGGTCAGTGGTGGTGGGGATCTCGGGGGATGGGAGAGCGGGGTCGGGGGTGAGGGATGCGAGCGGTTCGCCTGGTGCCAGTGGAGTAGAGGTGCCGTCCGTGTTGATCTGCAGCCTGAGGTGCTGTCTGGTGCGGGCGTCGTCGATGTCGGCGGCAAAGGGGGTGCCTGAGCCTGCCGCGTCGAGCGCAAGCTGCTGCAGGACAGCTCGCGCGGGGTCGACGCCCGGGGGGACATCGACGGGCTCGCCGTCGATGTCGACAGAGCCGTCGGCACCGATGTGAACTGGGGTGTCGCTCACGCGGTGCCTCCGGGGACGAGAAGAGTGCTGGTGCCTCCCGCGCTGGGGAAGGCGGGTGCGGCCCAGCCGCGGTAGCGCATGTGCCAGATCCCGTTGGTGACGTCAGACCGCGGGCGGATGCCGATGGCGCCGTCGCCGGTGATGTCCGTGCTGGCGATCATGTCTCCCCCGAGGTAGAGGACGACGTGGCCAGCAGCGCTTCCGCTGTCGTAGAAGAGCAGCGCTCCGGCGGGCGGTGAGTTGTCGCCCGGGTGGCCGTCGCCGCTGGCGACCAGGCGCTGCCAGTGGCTGTTGGCGGTCTCGGATCCGGAAGAGCCCCAGCCGTAGGCCTGGGCGACGAAGTTGTCGCAGCGGTGGTAGAAGTCGGAGCGGCCGCTGGTCGCGCCTGCCCGTGCGGCCGCGATGGCCTGGGGTGCGGTCCGGGGGTTCTTGGCCGTGAAATCCGCGACTGGATCCGTTCCGATTCCTGTGCCAGGGCCAGGGTCGGGGGTTGTGCCGCAGCCGTTGAAGACGGAAGTGACTGCGGCTGTCCCCCAGGTGCTGCTGACTAGGCCGCCGGCACTCTGCTCCCATTGGGCGTATGCGTCGGGAAAGCCTGAGCGCTGAACCGCCTGGGCAACATGGGTAAGTGGCCTGGTCTGCCAGTCCTCGATCCTGACCAGGCCGTCGTAGAACTTGTTGGAGGCGTACACCGGGTCGGTGACCTGCGCTGCGCTACCCCACCCCTGACTAGGCCGCTGTTGGAAAAGTCCGCGACTGTCGCGGTCCCCATGGTCCAGGTTCTCCAGTGTCGATTCCTGCATCGCGGTGGCGACTGCGACGACGGCGGCCCTTGGGCTGAGACCACGGGTGCGCGCGACATTGGTGATGGTCGAGGCGTTGCGTACCTGCTGCTCGCTCCAGCGGGGGTTGGTCTGCGGGCCCTGGGGGCTGATGGGGACGACGACTGCGGCACCGTCCTGGGCTACTGGCGGCTCCCAGCCGGCGGCAGGTATCGCCGTTCCCGCTCCCTGGGTTCCACTGCCGACGGGGACAAGACCGGTGGTGCAGGTGGCGGCGTTGGCGGCGGACGATCCGCCACCCCCGAGGAAGACGATCGACAGTCCGAGCACGGCGACCACGGGGACGGCAGCGAGCAGCGAGGCGGTCTTCTTCATCAGCCCACTGTCACTGGCGACCCGGCACTGGCCTTACCCGTTGAGGGCCGAGTTCCCGGGAGCCGGGATTTTCCGTGCGAAGATCCCGCCCTGCGGATTCCGTGGCGGTTTTCGGAGATCTTCACTGCCCTCCGGCCGGTGGCGCACGTGTAATGGCTGGGCCGGGTGCCGGGCGTGGGGCTTGACACCTCAGCCAGGCGGCGGCGGACGGTTCTGTTGATTTGATTCCTGCCGGTCTGAGGGAAATCTACTGCCCTTCCTGGCGTTCAACCTCGGATTAGGGGTTGGACTGGAACTCTAAGAGATTTCCCGCGCGATTCGGGAGAGAGAGAAACGGGTGGGCACATGGCGCTGACGGATTTCATCCTGGCAAACGATCCGACGCCGAAGCCCGGCGGAAAGGTGGACAGTCTGGTCACCGGGCTGGCTCCGGACTGGGGGCCGTTCGCATCAGTCGGCGGTACGGCGCGTACGGTCATCCAGGCCATCATGGCTGCGGTGATCTTGATCCTCCTCGGCAGGGCCTTGATCGGCATGGTGCACCTGAAGGTCGGCGGATCCCAGCACGACACGGTTCAGGTCAAGCAGGGCCAGAAGGAACTCGCAGGGAGCCTGATCGCCGCATTCATCGTCGCGTCCATCGGAACGCTGTTCACCATCGTCTACGGGATGGGCATCTGATGCCTCGGCCGAACAATGGTGGCGGAACACGCGTCCTTCGTGATGACAAACCATCCCAGAAGACGCCTGGACCGTTCCGAGGGCCAGCGCTCATCTTCGGCGTGATTCTCCTTCTGCTGGTCGGCGGAGCGATTCTGCTGAGCCGCGGACCGGGCAAATCCATCACTGCTCCGGACGATACGGCGCCGTCCGGAAAAGCGAGCGGTGCGGCGGGTGGTTCGAGTCTGGGCGACGCCTTTACTCCCGGCCAGGCAGCCGCTTCGAGGCTGGTCGAAGGTGTCCCGGTGGGCTACAGCAGGACGCGGGAGGGAGCGATCGCCGCGGCGGTCAACTACGAGATCGCCCGCTCAAGCGCGGGTTACCTCACCGACTCAGGAATCCGCGATCGTGTCCTCAAGACGATCATGACGTCCGACACCGCGGCAGGCCAGATCAAGGACGACAACACTGCGGGCGCCCGGTTCTACACAGCCCTTGGGCTGACGGCCGACACGGCCGACAAGCTGATCGCCCGGGCGTCTCCGCTCGGGTCAAAGGTCGTCAGCTACTCCCCCGAGGTTGCCACCGTCAGTGTCTGGATGAGCGGCATCATCGGCCTGCCCACACCCAGCGCCCCCGTTCCGGTCTCGGCGTCCTGGAGCACCTACACGCTTGTCCTCGTCTGGCGCGACGGCGATTGGAAGACCTCCTCCATCTCCGTCGCCCCCGGACCGACCCCCTTGCAAACAACGGGGCAGCAGCCCACCTCCACTGATGTCTTCACCTCGATGGACAAGGACTTCGATGCGCCTCCCTACGTCGGCTGACACTCCGTTGCGTCGCGCAGCGCTTGCACTGGGAGGCACAGTGTTCGCGGCCTCGGTTGTGTTGAGCGTCCCGCCGGCTCAGGCGAACGACATCTCTGATGCCCTGTGCAAGACCCCCTTCGCGGACATCGTGTGCGGCGCCGTCGAGAAGGTCAAAGGCGCGAATGAGTTCGTGGAATTCGCCAAGGACCCGCTCAGCTACGTGGCCCGGTCGCTGGCCAACTCCATCTCCAGCTCCATGACCTCACTGACCGAGGACCTCACGCGCTGATGGGCATCACCGAGATCGACTGGGGCAACTCTGGGTTCCTCCGCACCTACACCATGGCCTTCGGTGCCTCGGTCGTCCTGACCGTCGTGCTCTGGCTCGTGGCGGTCGCAAAGCGGGCGATTCAGGGCGTCCCTCCGCTGCAGGCCCTGGGCGAGTCCATCGGGTACCTCCTGATGTCCGTCATGGCCTCGGCGTTCGCTCCGCTGGGAATCGCCTACATCACCCAGATCTTCGACGGCATCTCGGAGGCGATGCTTGCTCCCGTCGCCGACGACCTTCCGAAGATCGGCGCGGTGCTCCTGACGACAATCGGCATCCTGATGGCGATCCCCGGCGGACCTGTCATCTGCCTGGCCATCGGCTTCTTTCTTCTGATGGCAATCCTCGGCGTCTGGCTGGAGCTCATCGTCCGCAACGCCTTGATCTACACCGGCCTGGTCTTCGGTCCCACCGTCTTCGCCGGCCTGGTCGACAAGGACCTCTGGGGCCACACCAAACGATGGCTCGGCGTCATCGTCGGGGTCATCGCCTCAAAGTACATCACCTTCACTACTCTGGCACTCGCCTCTGCTCTGTTCGCGGGACACAGCAGCGAGAACGCCAGCGTTGCCCAGGCCTTTGGCACTCTCCTGACGGCGCTGGCCCTGTTCTTCCTGGCGCTGTACCTGCCCTTCCAGGTCGCCAAGTTCTTCCCCATCCTCGGCGACCAGGTCCAGGACGTCTACAACTCCCGCAAGCAGATGGAGGGCGGCCTATCCAACCTGGGGCAGACCGCCAAATCCAGCTTCGGCGACATCAAGTCCAAGCTCGGCGGCGGCTCCGAAGGCGGAGACGACGAGGAAGGCGCCGACGGCGGCGAGATCGACTCTGCTGTCGCCGGCGACGGCGCGGCACCTGGGATCGGCCTCGCGAAAGCCGCGCAGGAACAGGGCGAGCAGGAAGTCGAGGGCGCTGCGATGCGCGGCGTGGACGGGGCCACCTCTGTCTCCGAGCAGGAAGGCGGCCAAGGCAGCGGACCCGGCACTGCTGGCAATACCGCGAGTGCTCCCGAACAGGGCCAAGAGGTCGAGGACCTCCAACCCGACGGGCAGGCCCATGCCGACCCCGCGGCTTCGCCCCAAGGCGCCGACGCCCAACAGGACCCATCGGAGGGTTCAGGGCGGGGCGATTCGCCAGCAGGCAGCGGCCACCCGGTTGCAAGCGACGACGGCGCAGCGGCCCGGGGAGCGGTGGCAGGGCCAGGGAATGTCGGGGTCGGAGCGTCTCCGACCGGTGCGGATGCCGCATTGCAGGCCACATCAGGGGGCGCTTCTCCCGAAGCCTTCTCGGACGGCAGCCCTGTGGAGGAGCCGCCCGACGACGAGGGTGAGTGACCGCGCCCTCGGCCAGTAGGAGCCCCATCCTCCACCATCAAGCAGGAGTTGAAGCGATGCCCCGCACCTTTCTCTTTCCCCGCCCGCGGCCGCGCGGCCTTCTGGGACGGCGCCTCGAGATGGACGAGCAGTGGGTGCTCGCCGCCGGAGTTCTGGGTGGCCTGCTGGTGCTGTGGCTGGCGCCCGGAATCCCGCTGAAGCTGCTCGGGTTCGCGACGACGGCGGGGATCTGTGGGTGGGTAACGCTGGCCCCCTGGCAGGGGCGGACCTTCCTGAGGTGGTTCGAGATCCGCCGCACCCACCGTCGTCTGCTGCGCAACGGGCGGCTGATGTACCGGTCCATCGCTCCGAAGGTCGGCCGGCGCGCTGACGGCACCCCGGAGAAGGTGGCACCCCCACCCGGTATCCCGGATGTGGAGTGGATCAGCGCCCGTACCGCGTACGGGGACCTGGCGATACTGCTACAGACCGACGAGGCGATGTTCACCGCCGCGATTGAGGTGGAGGGTCAGAAGAACTTCGGCGGCCTGGACGCGGAGGACAAGGAGTCGTTGGTCGGCGCGTGGGAATTCCTGCTGAAGTCAACCGCTGACTCCGGCGGGCGGGTGCGGCGGCTGCAGTGGGTCAGCCGAGTGGTGCCGACCGATCCGAACGCGCATGCTCGTGACGCCGAGGCCCGGCGCAACGCGGCCGCCCCGCAGTGGCTGCACGATTCCTACGACCAGTTGCTGCGCGCTGTGGCGATCTCCGCCGAGGACCGACGGCTGCTGATCGTGGTGGGCATCCCCTACGACACTGAGCTCGTCGGCGAGGCGCGCCGCTACCGCACGCTACACGAGGGCTTCGGGATCGTGCTCGGCAAGGAGATGGAGGAGTTTATCCGGCGGCTCGGTCTGGCTCAGCTGCGGTGGGTGCGCAACCTGGACGAACCGGCGCTGGCGAGCTGGCTGCACCACAGCTACGACCCGAGTCACTGGATCAACGACACCCGGGGCATGGACCGGGCGACAGCTTGGCCGGCCGAGGTCGACGCCCGCGACCCGGCCGTGATGCTATCCCGCAGCTGGGAGGGCACTGAACCTTGGCACAGCGTCACCGCCTGGTGGAAGCAACTACCGATCCTACCGGTGGGTGTGAACTTCCTGGCGCCGCTGCTGCTCTACGTCCAGGACGTGATCTTCACCGTCTCCGTGACGATGGACCTGGTGCCCAGCGACGAGGCGCTGCGCGAGGCAATGGCGGACGTCACCAACGAGATCGGCCAGGCGGACAGCAAAGCCGGCAAGGTCAACGACCCGCGCGAGGCGAAGGACCGCCGCACCGCGACCGCGACGATGCACGACATCGCCAACGGCGCCGCCGGCATTCGACTGGCCGGGTGGGTGACCGTTACCGCGCCGGACTCCGAGAAGCTGCGCCAGCACCGGGACCTGCTGCGTGCCCAGGCCACCCGCGCCAACCTCAGCCTGGAGTGGTGCGACCACGAGCACTTCCGGGCCCACGCCAACACGCTGCCGCTGGCCGGCGGCCTGCTGAAGGGCTGAACCGATGCTCGAGATGCTGCGGACCCAGCGGCAGACGCGCCGCCGGGCCCTGCGAACAACCACCGCGCAGGCCTGTGGCCTGTACCCAGCGGTGGGCGCGCCGACCGGTGACCCCCGGGGGGTGATCATCGGAAGGGAGATGTACAGCGGTAAGGCGTTCGTCTACGACCCCTTCGTGCTGTACGACCCCTCCGCACGCGAGCGGCTGCCGAGCGGACACATCCTTATCCTCGGTAAGAGCGGCTATGGCAAGAGCGCCCTGGAGAAGTGCTACGTCCTGCGGCAACTGCGCTTCCAGGAGCGGGCATTCGCCGTCCTGGACGCACAGGGCGAGGACGGGGTCGGCGAGTGGGACTCCATCGCCCGGTCGCTCGGCATCAAGCCGATCCGCCTCATCTACGGCGGCGCCGGCGAGGACGGTGCAGTACGGATCAACCCGCTCGACACTCGCATCCCGTCCGAGCACCAGTTCAAGATTCTCTGCTCGATGATCGAGATTATCGACGGGGAGATGACCGCGGAGACGCGCTTCGCGCTATCCGTCGCCCACCAGGTCGCCGTCTCCACGGCTGCAGCCGCAGGACGGGTGTCGGTGCTCTCAGACGTCCTGAATGCCCTCACTGCCCCGGATCCGGCCGACCTCGGGAAGAGGACCGTCACCGCTGCGGAGCTCGGGCGCTGGGGACGCCCGGCCTCGCTCGCGATGGACGAGCTGTGCTCGCCCTCCCGCGACCTGGCGGGCCTGTTCGACGGACCGACGACGGAGGGCATCGACCTTGACGCGCGACTGATCGTCTTCGACCTGACCCGGTTGCCGCGCGAAGGCATGGCGATGCCGCTCCTGATGTCGGTGATCGGCCCGTGGCTGCGGTTCGGCTGGATCCGCCCGCACGACCGCATCAAGCGAACGCTGATCGTCGAAGAGGCCTGGCACATCCTCAGCCACAGGCCCGTCGCCCGGCTCTTCGAGGAGTTCGTCCGCTACGGCCGTCGTCTCGGCCTCTCGTTCATGGCCGTCATCCACCACCTGAGTGACGTCGACGTCGACGAGTCACCGGAGGCAATGGCCATCCTCAAGCTTACGGCCACCCGGGTGCTCTACCACCTCGACAAGTCGGACGCCGACGCGACGGCCGACTACCTTCAGCTCCCGGCATGGGCCCGGGAGGCCATCGCCGACGGCGCCAACGTGTGCGCGCCCGGGCGTGCGGTCTGGCAGGTCGGCGGCCGAATCTCACTGGTACAGCACATACGTTCGAGTGTCGAGGTTCGACTGACGAACACGAACAGCCGGATGAGTGAGAATCCCCGTGAGTTCACGAAAACTGAAGGATCGTCATTGCCGGTACCGCGCCCGGAGGTGCGGCGATGAGTCTACGTGGGGTCGCGGGTTCCCGTCTCCGGTGCGCCGTCGGCGTCTCCGGCGCCGCTGAGGCCGGGATGCCCGAGGGCTGCGGTGTAGCGGGTGGCGGCCTCGATTCCCATGCCGAAGAAGTCGCAGATCCGTCGGACGTCACCGCCCGTAGCGAAGATCTCCTGGAGGATGCGGTCGTCGCGCAGGGCCCGGGGGCTCACGTCGAGGTTGCGCCAGGCGAACAGCTTGCTGACCGGTGTGCTCCGCGGGGCCGTCTTGCGATTGACGACCAGGTGCGGGTTGAGGGTGTTGGGCCAGGTCCGCGTCCGGTGGTCGAGGTACGCCGACAGTCGGGTGAGGACCGGCCTGGCCAGCGGGATCACCTTCTCGCCCATGGCGAGCTTTCCGTCGACGACGTCGGTGAGCTGGATCGCGGCGACCTGCGGACTGGTGAGGCCGTGGAAGGCCATGAGGGCGACGCAGAGGGCTGCGGTGACGTCGAACGAGTTCAGAGCTGCTCGGATCTTCGCGGTGTCCAGCGGGAGCGGGACGGTGGCGTTGGTTGTCGCGACCGGCACGCCCCGGGTGGGGTTGGTGAAGACGCGCTTGCGCGACTTGAGGATGTCGAACACCGACCGCAGGCCCTGGTCGGCGAAGACCCGGTTGCTCCCCTCGTTGGGCACGGCGTCGATGAACTGCTGGCGGGTGATCTCGGCGAGGGAGTGGTGGCCGCGGTCTGCCCAGTCGCGCCAGATGGGCGCCATGCCCTGGATGTGGAGGTGGATGGTCTCCTCTTTCCGGGCGCGTCGCCGCGGCGCGGTGGAGCTGCCGTTCAGCATGATGTCGAACCAGAGCTGGAGTTGGCCGAGCATGGGCTCGGGCAGGCCAACCGTCTGCTTGGCGAAGTAGCGCTCGACCGCGGTGGTGCGGTCGTCGATCAACAGGCCTGCTGCGTAGAGCACTTCGACCGTGGAGACCAGCGTTCCGCCGTAGCGAATGCTGGCCGCGATGTCACTGGCGAGGATCTTCTGGCCGTGCCACTCGTGGAGTGCCTCGAGGAGCTTGAGGGTGTGGACGACGCTGTTGGTCTGCCGGGGGCTCCAGGAGTACCGGGCGGCGTGGTCGCGCAGTACGGGTTCGCAGTGCCGCAGCAGCGGCGAGTCCTGGGTCAGGGCCCGTTGCTTGAGTGCGCCGTGCCCCGGCGGCATGCGGAACAGCAGGAGCTGGCGTGCCTCGGTGACCTTGACCGGCTCGTCGGTCGGCTCTCGCTCGCGCAGGTCCTGTTCACGGGCTATTCGGCGGCGGGCGGCGCCGGTCTGGTCGTACTGGAGATTGGCGAGGAACAACTGCTGGCCGAACCGCAGGGCGACCTCAAGATCTGGGGCCCGGCCGAGCTGCTGGTGGAAGCGGGCGTTCTCCCAGCACAGACGACAGGCGCCCTGACCGTTGGTCCGGCTCTCACGTCCGCAGAACTGGCAGATCGCAACGTCGTAGTGGCCTCGCCACCAGCGGCAGCTCCAGCACAGCCAGCTGCGCTGGCGGTAGACGCCCCAGGCGAGGCAGCCGCGGCAGGCGCCGACGTGGAGCGGGCCGCCGGGGTGGCAGCGGGTGCACTGGCCCTGGCTGAAGTAGTCGGCCGAGCCACAGGACCGGCACGGCGGCGGCGTGAACGGCCCGCCCGGCAGGCAGCTGTAGCAGAGGTCCATGCGCGGCTTCGTCCAGGCGACCCGGTTGACCTGGCAGACCTGGCACTTCTTGGGCGGCTGGATGCTCATACCGGCGGCTCCGAACGCGGCCGGCCGAAGCGCGGGGCGACGACCGCGCCGGCTTCGGAGGCCGTGGCGACCCTGGGCTGGGCGGCGGGTCGGCGGGCCGCGACCTTCTCCGGCTCGCGGATCAGCAGAGCGGTCGGGTCGCACTCCAGCACCGAGCAAATCACGTCCAGGTCGTCCAGGCGGATGCTCACTGGTGTGCCGGTCCACAGCGCGGACATCTTGCCCGCGCTGATCTCCAGCCCGGCACCCGCAAGAAGGCGCCGCATCTCGGTCGACTTCCAGATGCCGCGCTCGGCCGCCTTCAGTCGCAGGTTCCACTGCACTGCTTCACACCTCTCCGAATCGGGCTTCGAGCCGCTGGTTGGCCGCCGTCCACGCGCGCTCGATGTGATCGCTGCGGACGTGGATGTAGCGGGTCGTCGTGGACAGCCATTCGTGCCCGAGAAGTTCCTGCAGGGCCTTGAGGTCCATACCACTGGCGTAGAGCGAGGAGGCACAGAAGTGCCGCAGGACATGGGGCGTCAGACGCCCCTCCCAGGAGGGCAGCCACAGCTTCGTCGCGCTCTGGAGTCCTCGCCGCAGGGCGTCGTCGCCGATGCGGGTACAGTGTCCGGTCAACTCGTCGTGGCGCTCGCTGGGCAGCAGCGGGGCGTCTGGGTCGGCCCAGTCCGGGCCGAACTGGGGACGCACGTCGGCCAGCCACCAATTGATCAGCCGGTCAGCCCCGTCGATGGCCGGCGCCGTGCGCGGTTTGGGGCCCCGGCCCCGGCTGCCCTTGCCGAAGCGGACGTGGAGCTTGCCGAACTGCCCCAGGTCGGGGCGCCAGTCGCGGATGTCGAGCATGCGCGACTCGTTGATCCGCAGGCCGAGCCGGCGCCACAGCGAGGCGGCGAAGTAGTCGCGGGCTGCGGTGAGGTACTTGCGCGCCTCGGGGATCGACGTCCGCCACTGGCTGAAGAGCTGGTCCATCTCCGTCTCGGACGGCGGGATCCGGGCGTTGGCGAAGACCGGGCTGCTGGGCCGGTTGTACTCGTCGATCGGCTGCTGGACGACACACCCGGTCAGAGCGTGGATGTCACCCTGGTACCGGCTGATCATGAAGTCGTAGAAGTGAGCCAGCGTGCCGGCCTTGCCGGCGCGGGTGCTGTGGGCCTGCCCGTCCACGCGCAGTCCGGCGAGGAAAGTGTCCGCGTCGTTGCACGACGCCGACCACAGTGGCCCGCCCAACGTGCGCGCGAACTCGAAGATCGCCGTGCGGGAGCTGCCGATATGGCCGTCGGTGAGGTTCGCCGCAGCCATCGCCAGGGCGAACTGGTCGACGATCTCTTGCTCGAAGTCCTCGACGTCACGCTGTGTAGGCAGCGCCCGAGCCGAGGCGATGTTCCGTACGACTGCCAGCGTCATGGGCTGTCCAGTTCAGCGAGACAACGACTTCGTCGAGGATACCGTCGAACCTTCAGGATTCCCGACGAACCGTCAAACTCGCTCATCTGCAGCGGAACGACAGCGCCACCTGGCCTGCTGCTCAGCTACGACGCCCTGCCCCGGATCGAACTCACGGGACTAGGGACAGCGGTCGCCAGCCGCGCCACCGGGTCGGAGGCACCGCTCATCGCCCTACACAAGGACAGCGCATGAGCATGAACAAGGTAGCCACTCCGATCTCGGCCACCAAGCTCCGCCTGGGCCGGGATTCCTGGTGGATCAGCCTCATCTTCCTCCTGGTGGGGGTCACCGCTCTCATCTGGCTGGCCGCGCTCCTGTCCGGCCTCCCCGCCCACCACCGGCCCGCCAACATCAGCTGGACCCAGGCCGGCGCGGCCTCCGCAGAAGTGTTCATCCACTTCGCCGATCCCGCCTCTGCCTTCCCGGCCGGCTCCGGCGTCGGTGGCCCATTCCCCTTCTGGGGCCTGTTCGCCGGCGAGTGCACGGCTGCCTTCTACCTCGCCAAGGCGCTGTGGCGCCGCTGGCAACGGCGCCTGTCCGACGGCACGGACGGCCTGGCCACCCGCGCGCAGCTCGAGAACGCCATGGGCGAGGCCAAGGCCCTCGGCCGCATACCGTCCCTGCGTCCGAGCCTGGCCAAAGCCGGGGTCGGCTCCGTGGATGTTCGTGAGGTGGCGGTTTTCTGCGGCACTGCCGACCCCGCGCAGCTGCCGCTGTGGCTGACGATCGAGGAGAGCCTGCTGATCGTCGCCCCGCCGCGCGAGGGCAAGACCCAACAGCTGATCCTGCCGGGAATCCTGGACTTCCCCGGGACTGTGCTGGCGACGTCCAGCAAGACCGACGTGCTCTTCGCAACAGCGAAGCTCCGGGAGCGCTTCGGCAAGGTCATGGCCCTGGACGCCACCGGTCTGTCCGGCTGGCCGTACCAGCTCGCCTGGCCGCTGACCGATGGCTGCGAGGACTTCCAAACTGCCCGGCGACGCGCCGAGACCCTCACCTCCTCCACGAAGAGCGACGAGGGCACCAAGAACGGCGGCTACTTTGTCATGAACGCCAAAATGCTCATCACCTGCTGGCTTCACGCCGCCGCCCTGGAGAAGCGCAACGCGCTGGACATCCTGAAATGGGCGACGTCGCCGGCCGAGCGCGAGGCGGTAGACATCCTCGCCCGGCACGGAAAGGTCGAGCTGTCCCGGGCGTTGGCGGCGCAGCACGCGGCCGCGCCGGAGGAGCGCAGTGCGTCGTGGCGTACGGCCGAGCAGAGCTTCATCGCCTTGTACGACGAGCGGGTGGCGGGGATCTTCGCGCCGCGTGAGGGCAACTTCGACATCGAGGCCTGGCTGCGCGGGGGCGGGACCTTGTTCCTGATCGGGGACGAAGAGGAGGGCAGCGCGTTGGCGCCGGTCCTGGCCACGTTCGTCCAGGCGATCCTTGACACCGCGAAGAAGGTCGCGGCACGAATGCCCAACGGACGGCTCGATCCGCCGCTGGGCTGCTTCCTGGACGAGTTGGCGAACGTGGCTCCGCTCCCCCAGATCCCGAGCTTCATGTCCGTCAGCGGCTCACAGAACATCTTCGTCGCGGCTGTTCTGCAAAACCTGGCCCAGGCGGAGGAACGCTGGGGCCAGACCGGGGTCCGCAAGTTGTTCGGGTCCGCCACCGCGAAGATCATTCTCGGCGGTGTCTCGGATGAGCAGGAGCTCAAGGCCTACTCAGCCTTGGTCGGCGAGTTCGACGAGGACACCGAATCCGTCTCCGACGACGGCGACCGGGTGTCATCATCCCTGTCTGTACGGCGCCGGGCCGCGCTGGAGCCCAGCGATATCCGCATGCTGGAGGAACGAATGGGCCTGCTGGTCCACCGGCGGACCCCTGCGACGCGGGTGCGGTTCGTGCGCGCCTACGAAGGCCCCCGGGGTTCCGAGATCGCGGCCGCCACCAAGGAGGCGCTCGCCATGGTCAACCCTGAGGCGGCCCAGGGTGCCTGACGCCTTCGACCCACTGTTCGAGGAACTCACTTCGATCAACGCCGAGATCGCGTCCGTCTCGGCCCGCGTGTCCATCCTTGAGGAGCGGCAGTCTGCGGCCGGCGGCGAAGGAGGAGGCGGCGGCCCATCTGATCGTGCCCCCGGTGCGCCAGTGTTGTGGCGCACGATGGACGAGGAGCAGCAGGCCGCGCTGTGGCCAGAGTTCATCGCCTGGGTCTTGTGGCTCTCCGATGCGTACGAGCTCACGACCGAACAGCTCCCCCGCCAGTGTTGGTGGCAGCACGCGTCCGTCGTGGAGGAGCTCACCGCGCTGTGGACCTCACACGCCTCCGCCTACATCTCCCAGGAGGATGTCGGCGCGTCCCCGTACCTGTGGCAGGATGCCCTGGCCCGGGCCATAGAACGGATCAACCGCAACTGGCTCGGAGGGTGCGTCAACGGCTTCCACGAGCCGAAGTCCCGCATCGCCTTCGCCGCTGATGCTGACTACCTCAAGGAGCTGGTGGAGGCCGGACCGCCTGGCGGACGCAACCAGGGTGACGCGGGCGAAGCGACGGCACCGCCGACGGAGCCCACGGCCTGACCCAAAATTGTGGGCGCCCCGGCGAACAGCGCGGCTGGCCTGGCTGTAGCAGCCAGGCTTCATGACTGCCCTCGCGAGCTCGGGCGGCGATCGTGCCTGGCTCGGTTTGGCGGATTGCCGGCTGGCCACGAACCGTAGGTGTGTGCTGGACGCCGGAGATCCGGCCGGGCCGCGGTACCCCTGCCTAGATCGGGTCGCTGGAGCAGCGTAGACGGCCCTGGTCCGCGATTGTCTCAGGGCGCTAGTACTGCAACGGTGCTTACCGAGACGAGGCTTCAGCTCTTGGGCTGTGGCCTCGTCTGTTGTAGTGGCTGGTCCGGGCCTGATGCTGGCGTC
>NZ_JBHXDN010000093.1:0-32269 GCF_042726075.1 Kitasatospora sp. NPDC127035
CGCGGTCGGGCCGCGCGCAGCGGCGGGAACACGGGCCGGCGGGGGGGGGGGGGGGGGGGGTGGGGGGGGGGGGGGCGGGGGGGCGGGGGGGGGGGGGGGGGCCGGCCGGGCGGGTGCCGCCGCCGGGGCGGCCGGCGGCCGGTCCGGGCGGGGTGGACCCGTCGGCGCGGGCGAGGGCACGGGCGCCGCACTCCGGACCGGGGAGGGTGACGGCGGGGCCGACGGCGACGCCGCGACCGTGACCGGAGCGGCCGGCACCACCGCCGGCACCGCCGGCACCGTGACCGGCGTCGGCACAGCGGTCGGCGGCGGCACCGACGTCGGGGTCCACGTCGGCGCAGCGGTCTGACCGGGCGCAGCGGTCTGAGTCGGCGCAGCGGTCCACGTCGGCGTGGCGGTGGGCGACGGCACTGCGGTCGGCGACGGCGAAGGAGCGGGCGGCGACGGCGAAGGCGACGGCGAAGGGCAGTGCGTCGCGGGGAAGGTCGGGTGCGCCGGCCACGACGGATGCGGCCACGACGGCCACCGGGGTGGCACCGGCGGCACCGGCAGCGGGGGCCCCGCGGGAACCGGTGGCCCCACGGGAACCGCGGCCTCCGGGCCGCTGGCATAGTCCATCGCCCGATTGTCGGACCGCCCCGGCTCCCACGTCAGCCCCTGACGGCCCGTCACCCACCCGTACGGCCGCCAAACCCATCCCCCCGGTGAACTCGCGGCCCCCGCACCGCGAACGAACGACCGATGCGGGACAATCTGTGCGCCGATTCCCGCCCCGCCCCCGACGCACCCTCGTGCCCGGTGTAAGCGTCGTGGCATACTCCGGGACGTGACGACTTCCACCGGTGCGACGAGGGCCCTGCGGGCCGCGGTGTTCACCGCGCTCGCCGTGCCGTTGTCCGCACTGGGCCAGGTGGTCATCACCGGTCGTCCACTGCCGATCGTCCTGGTGGTGGCCGCGACGGTCGTCGTCTTCGTGCTGGCGGCCGCCCTGGCCGGCGGCGAACGGCGGTTGCTGCACATCGCGGCCGTGATGGTTCCGGTCGAGCTGCTGCTCAACACCACCTTCAACCTGGGCCAGGCCGGCTGCGGCCCGGCCCTCGCCCCCGACCACCTCCCCGCCCGCGGCATGAACCTCCTGGTCTGCGGCGGCGGTTCGGTGGACGGCTCGCTGTTCTCCGGGCCGTTGGGGCACTCCGGGCCGCTGGCGCCCGCCGCCACCCAGTTGCTGCTCCTGCTGGTGCACCTGCTGGTCGCGCTGGCCGCCTCCGCCTGGCTGCGGCTGGGCGACGCCGCCCTGTCGGGTCTCGCCCGCGCCCTGCGCGTGCTGCGCCAGTCGCTCGCGGCCCCGCTGCGGGCGCTGTTCCTGCTGCTGGCCCCGGTGCCGGCCCGGCCGGTGCTGCGGGTTCCGCTGCCGGTCCCGGACCGCCGCCGACCGCGCCGCGAGGACGTGGTGCTGAGCCCGGCACCGCGCCGCGGGCCGCCGGTCCTCGCGCCTGCCTGCTGACGGCCCCGAGCCCGAAGTCCCGATCCCCCGGCTCCCCTAGCCCCGCGTTCCGAGCCCGCCGGCTCCGACCCCGCAGGGCCCGGTCCCGGCCGCCCCGACGCCCCACGGCGCGGGCTCCGATGGCCCCCGGGCGAGCTCCGCACAGGCAGCGCGCGACTCCGCCGTTCCACCGACCCCGCCCCTACCGGCCCGCCGGCGCCCCGCGCCCGCGCCGCGCCGAGGCGGCCCCTTCCGCACCTCCCGGTGCGTCCCACAACGGAGTTGACCCGTCATGGCACAGTCCGACCAGAAGCCCGGCACCAAGCAGCCGTCCCGCAAGCAGTCCCAGAAGATCAGCGCCCGCGAGCGGATCCAGGAGGCCCAGCGCCAGGAGAAGCAGTCCGCCCAGCGCCGTCAGCGGATCGTCGTCGGGGTGTCGATCGTCGTCGTGCTCGCCCTGGCCGGGGGCACCGCGCTCGCAATCAGCGCGGCCGGCGACGACAAGTCCTCCGCGGACACGGCCGCCGCGGAACCCACCGCGCTGGTCGTCCCGGCCAACACCTCCGGCCCGGACGGAACGGTGATCACCTACGGCAAGGCGGACGCCGCGCACACCCTCCAGGTGTTCGAGGACTTCCGCTGCCCGGTCTGCAAGGGCTTCGAGGCCGCCAACGGCGAGGCCGTCAAGAAGCTGGCGGACGACGGCACCGTCAAGGTCGAGTACCACCTGGCCGCGTTCCTCGACAAGAACCTCGGCGGCAAGGGCTCGCGCACCGCGCTGGCCGCCATCGGCGCCGCGGCGAACGAGGGCGTCGACAAGTTCAAGGCCTACCACGACGTGCTGTACGCCAACCAGCCGGAGGAGCGCGACGACGCCTTCGGCGACGTCAACCACCTGCTCGAACTCGCCGACAAGGTACCGGGTCTGAAGACGGACGCGTTCGTCAAGGCGGTCACCGACCGGACGTACGCGCCGTGGGCGAAGAAGGTCGCGGACGCCTTCAACGACAGCGGGGTGACGGGCACGCCGACGGTGAAGGTGGACGGCAAGCCGCTCACGCTGTTCAGCGGGAACCGCGCGGTGACGCCGGAGCAGTTCACCGCCCAGGTGAAGCAGGCCGCGGGTTTGTCGTGAGCACCACCGGCCCGGCCGACTCGCGGCCGGGCCGGCCCCTTCCCACCCCCGGAGTGCTCTGCCATGACCGCCCCGACCGCCGTGCCCCGCTCCTCCCGTCCCGCCCCCGCCGACCCCGCCGACCCCGCTCCTCCGGGCCCGGCCCCGATCGGCGCGGGCCGCGCGTTCTCACTGCTCGTCCTCCTCGGCGGACTGATCGGGCTGGCCGCCTCGGCCGTCCTGACCTTCGACAAGCTCCGCATCCTGGAGGACCCCTCCTACATCCCCAGCTGCAACATCAACCCGGTGATCAGCTGCGGGTCGGTGATGCGCACCGAGCAGGCCGAGGTCTTCGGCTTCCCGAACCCGCTGCTCGGGCTGGCCGCGTTCGGCGCCCTGGCGGCGATCGGCGCCGGGCTGCTCGCCGGGGCGGCGTACCGGCGCTGGTTCTGGCTCGGGCTGCAGGCCGGCACGCTGTTCGGACTGGGCTTCGTGCACTGGCTGATCGACCAGGCGCTGTACGACATCGGCGCGCTCTGCCCGTACTGCATGGTGGTCTGGGCAGCGGTGGTGGCGCTGTTCTGGTACACGACGCTGCACAACCTGCGCTCCGGGGTGATACCGGTCGGACCGAGGTTCCGGGTGGTCGTGCGGGAGGCCGCCCGCTACCACTGGGCGGTACCGGTGCTCTGGGCCGCGGTGATCGGCCTGCTGATCCTCAACCGCTTCTGGTACTACTGGTCGACCCTCCTCTGACGGGGACCTCCGCGAGCTGACGCGGCGTCAACTCCTCCGCCGGGGCGGCAGGGTCTCCGCCCCGGCGGAGCGGTTCGACCGGCCTCCCGCGCGCGGCTGCTCCGCCCGGGTCGCACCCGGTCCGGCCATCACCTGCACGGGCGAACATCCCGCGCGGCCCGCCGGACCGGCCCGGACGATGGAGAGCGACCCCTCGCCCGAGTCGTCGTTCTCCCGAGGCGGGGTCGTTCGGCCGTCGGCCGGGCGCCGATCCCCGACGCTCCGGTGGCCCCGGCCGTCCCAAGCCTCCCGAGGAGAGAAGACCATGGCCAGTCAGGGACCCACCTTCGCCATCAGCACCGCGGACCTCACCCTCGACGACGAGGGGCGGGTGCACATCCAGAACCCGGAGCTCGCCGAGTCGGTCGTGGCCGCCATGGCCTCGTCGCCGAACGCGTCGGCCCGCGCGACCACCAACAACTGTCACGGCGGCAACTGCGCCAAGGGCTGCGGCAAGTCGGTGGAGAGGTGACCGGCTCCACCGGCGAACCCTCGCCCTTCGACCGGGAGTTCGCCGAATCCGTGCGCAGCGACCGGCTCCAGCTGATCCTGCTGCCCACCGAGCAGTGCAACTTCCGCTGCACGTACTGCTACGAGGACTTCGCGATCGGCCGGATGGCCCCCGAGGTGGTCGCCGGGGTGAAGAACCTCATCGACCGGCGCGCCGCCGGACTGCGGCACCTCCAGGTGTCGTGGTTCGGCGGGGAGCCGATGCTGGCCCGCCCGGTCATCGAGGAGGTGACCGCGCACGCCCGGGCGGCGCAGCGGCGCCACCCCGGCCTCGGCTACGAGAGCGACATGACCACCAACGGCTACCTGGTCGACGGCCGGACGGCCGAACGCCTGGCGGGCCTCGGCGTCCGGGCCTACCAGGTGTCGCTGGACGGCCCCGCCGCGTTCCACGACCTGACCCGGGTGCGGGCCGACGGCCGGGGGACGTTCGAGCAGGTCTGGCGCAACCTGGAGGAGGTCCGGGCCGGCTCCGCCGACGTACGGATGCTGCTGCGGGTCCACCTCACCCCGGAGAACCTGCCGGTGATGCCGGAGTTCCTCGCCCGGATCCGGGACACCTTCCTCGACGACCCGCGGTTCTCCGTCTTCCTGAAGCGCGTGGTCCGTCTGGGCGGCCCCAACGACGACACCATGGACGTGCTCGACTCCGACGACGGGAAGATCGCCGGGCTGCGGGCGCTGCTGACCGAGGGCGGCGGCGAGGAGCGGCTGTTCGCACCGGAGGAGGTCTGCTACGCCGCGCGCGCCAACTCGCTGCTGGTGCGGGCGGACGGCCGGCTGGGCAAGTGCACGGTGGCGCTGTCCGACCCGGCCAACGACATCGGCCGGCTGCGGCCGGACGGCTCGGTGGAGATCGACAATCCGCGGCTGCGCCCGTGGCTCCAGGGCTGGGCCGCGCGCGACCCGGAGCTCAACGCCTGCCCGTACGCGGCGTTCACGCGCCAGTCGGAGCCGGAGCCGAAGCCGCTGCTCCAGATCTCGAAGCGCCCGTTGGCGGCGGCGTCCGTCTGACCGCGCCGGCCCGGGGCCCGGCCGCACACGCGCGGCCGGGCCCCGGGCGTCAGCCGAAGACGGCCCGCCGGAAGGCGTTGCGCAGATCGGTGAGCGGCTGGAACTCCCGGTCGTAGTGGACCTTGTTGGTGAGCAGCAGCGCCCAGCGGCCGAGCCGTCGGGAGATCCAGATCCCGGTGCCGGTGAAGCCGTAGTGGACGAAGGTGCCCTCCGCCGGATCGGTGCCGGCGGCGCAGAGCCAGGAGAGACCCCTCGCGGGCTCCAGGCCGCCGGTCTGCTCGCGCAGCGACTCGGTGATCCACTCCTCGCCCCAGGGCAGGCCGGGCGGCGGGTCGAGCAGCGCGGTGAGGAAGCGTTCCAGGTCACGGGCGGTGGAGAAGGCGCCGGCGTTGCCGGAGACGCCCCCGAGCAGCCGGGCCGAGGGGTCGTGCACGACCCCGCAGAGCTCGGTGCCGGCCAGCTCCTCGTACTCGGTGGGCGCGGTGCGGGCGGCGAGTTCCGGGCCGAGCGGGCCGTAGCGGGTGTCGGACATCCCGAGCGGGCGCCAGACCTGGCGGGCGGCGAGCTCGTCGAGCGGCGATCCGGCCAGCGAGCCGACCAGGTGGCCGAGGAGGACGGCGGCCCGGTCGGTGTACTCGACGGCCGTCCCGGGCGCGCGGTACAGCGGGGCGTCGAGCACGCCGGCCAGGATCACCGCCGGGTCCCGCCCGTAGAGCTCGACGAACCGGGTGCGCAGGGGCATCCCGGCGGTGTGGGTGAGCAGCTGACGGACGGTCACCTCACCGGCGGTCCGGCCGGCGACCTCCGGCCAGAAGTGGCCGAGGGGCCGGTCGAGCGGGAGCCGCCCGGACTGCCGGAGCACCCCGGCGCACGGCCAGAGCGCGACGATCTTGGTGATGCTGGCCACGTCGAAGAGCGTGTCGTGGTCCATCTCCCGCGCGCCGTAGGGGCCCTGGCCCAGTACCCCGGACCGCCCCCGGCCGCGGACGCCGCCGGCGTCACCGACCGACCAGACGCCACCGGTCCCGACGCCGGCCAGTCCGGCCGTCACCAGCCGGTCCACCACACCTGCGGGTGCCGCGAGTTCGGGCAGTGCTTCCGGTCCGCTCATCAACTGCCGCCCCCGTCTGCCGACTCCCCCGGGGGGAGCCTACCCGCGCGGGCACCGGTCAGACCGTTGCCGCACCGAACTCCTTGCCCATGCAGACCGACTGCGGGTGCTCGCGGTAGATGCCGAACTTCTGGATCGCCGCGTACCCCTCGGAGGCGTACAGGGCGATGGCCTCGGGCTGCTCGGTCCCGGTCTCCAGGACGAACCTGGTCCGCCCGGCCTCGGCCGCGGTCAGCTCCAGCCGGCGCAGCACCGTGCGGGCCAGGCCGCGGCCGCGCGCCTCGGGGCGGACGAACATCCGCTTCAGCTCGGCGTCGCCCGCCCGCAGCCCGTGCGGACCGGCCTCCTTGGCGCGCCAGCCACCGCAGGCGACCGGCTCGCCGTCGAGGTAGGCGATCAGGAAGAGGCCGTCCGGCGCCTCGAAGTGGTCGGGGTGCAGCTCGGTGAGGTCGCCCTCGCCGTAGCGGCGGACGTACTCCTCCTGCACCTCCGCCGAGAGGCGCTGGGCGTCGGGGTGGCCGTAGCCGGTGACGCGGATCTCGATGCTGTCGTCCTTGGCGTCCCGCAGGGCGCTGCTGCCGGTGGTGCTCTCCATGGTCGACAAGCCTACGGCCCCGGCTCAGCGACCCTCGAACCGGGCGACCAGCTCCTCCTTGCCGAACATCCGGGCGGTGTCGACGGCCGAGGGGGTGCCGGCGGAGGGGTCGGCGCCGCCGCCGAGCAGCACGGCGAGGACGTCGTCGGCCCCCTTGAAGACGGCGCCGGCGAGCGGGGTCTGGCCCCGGTCGTTGGCCCGGTTCGGGTCGGCGCCGCGCTCCAGCAGGGCGGTGACGGCGGCGGCGTGGCCGTGGTAGGCGGCGAGCATCAGCAGCGTGTCACCGCGGTCGTTGGTGAGGTCCGCCGGGGCTCCGGCGTCGACGTAGGCCGCGAGGGTCGCGGTGTCGCCGGCCCGGGCCGCGTCGAACAGCTTGCCGGCCAGCGCGATCACGTCGGCGTCGGGGGTGTCGGTCATCTCTGGGGCCTCTTTCGGGGTCTCGTCTCGTCCTGCGGTTCGGTGGTCGCGCCCGTCGCACCGTAGCGGCCGGACCCGTACGCGATCCAGCACGCTTCCGGATCCCGGATGCCGCCGCTCCCGCGCGTACCGCACGCGGGCCGGAAGGTTGCGCGCCCGTTCGAGCGAACTTCCGGGGACCCCCGGAAACTTCCCGACCCGCGGACGGGAATGTGTCGGCGCCCGGAACGGCGCGGCCCGCGGCTCCCCGGAGCCCGGTCCGCCTACCGCCACCCGGGTCACGAATCGGAGTAATCAGGGAAAACCACCCATTTGCACCGTTCCATCATCTATTACTTTTTGTCACGATTAAGGCACTTTCGGTAACACTGCCCCTGTCCCCCCTCCCCGAGGAGCAGAACGTGATCCTCTCGATTTCCGGCATCGTCCTGTTCGGCACCATCGCCTTTCTCTTCTTCCGCAGGGACGGACTAAAGGTCTCCCACGCCATCGTCTGCGCCCTTCTCGGCTTCTACATCGCCGGCTCCTCGATCGCACCGAGCATCACCGCAGGCGGCGCCAGCCTCGCCAGCCTGCTCGGCGGCCTCAAGTTCTAGCGCTTGTCCGACCCCGCCACTCCCCCGTACGGGCCCGGGCGCGGATCCCACCGCCCCCGGGCCCCGTCGTTGGATCAAGCCCAGTTCCGCCCGACCGTCCCATTCGCCCGGGGAGCCCGGAATGCCGCTCAACCGCCTACCGCTCAGCAAGGGCCGCGACCTCGTCCGCACGGCCGGCGACCACGCCTCCGACATGTTCGCGCCGCTCACCGTCATCGGCCGTGGCATGCGCCACCACGTCGCCTGGGCCAAGGCCCGCTGGCAGGCCACCCCCAAGGAACGCCGCGGGCCCACCGCGTTCCTGGTCGCCGCCATGCTGCTCGGGATCTACCTGCTGCCGCACGGCCTGCTGTTCGCCCTGGTGGCCCTGATGGCCAGCGCCGCCTGGGCCGGCCGGGGCCCCCGGACACCCCCCGGCCCGCCCGAGCCGGACGTCGCCGACGTCAAGCTCGGCGCGCTCTACGCCGCCCTCACCCCGTACCTGTCGGGGCCGGACGACCTCAACCCGCTCTACCGTCACGAGGGCGGCTACCAGGACGCCTTCGGCGGCTGGGAGTTCGACGGCGAGGGCCGGCTCTCCCGGCTGGAACTGGCCTACCCCGCCTACTTCACCGACACCGAACCGGCCGCCCGGGCCCGGATCGAGCAGGTCGTCCAGGGCAAGGCCGGCCGCGCCCGGGAGTACCGCTTCGACTGGGACGAGGAGTCCAACAAGCTGCGGATCGCCGCGCTGGCGCCGCTGCCCACCGACATCGCCGCCCAGCGGTTCGTGACCGCGCCCGGCGAGATCGTGCTCGGCTTCACCGACGGGGACGGCAGCGCCCGGACCATCCCGGTCCACCAGGGCGGCGCCGTCACCCAGCAGCCGCCGGTGATCTGGCGCACCGGGCCGCGCTCCGCCGAGCCCCACCTGCTCGCCCTCGGCGTGAGCGGCTACGGCACCTCCAGCCTGATCCGCTCGGTCGCCCTGCAGGCGCTGCCCTACGCCGACCTGGTGGTGATCGACGGCGCCGGCACCGGCGAGCACGCCTGCCTGGTCAACCGCCCCGGCGTGCACACGGTGGAGACCAGCCTGCACGGCGCGCTGGCCGCGCTGCAGTGGACGGCCCAGGAGACCGAGCGCAGGCTCGGCGCCCTGAACGCGGCCCGGCACGCCGGCGTCGCCCCGCCCGAGGACGTCGTCCGCCCGCTCTGGCTGCTGCTCGACCACCCGACCGAGCTGAGCGAGCTGGCCCACGCCGAGGGCCGCCCCGACCCGCAGGACCTGCTGGAACTGCCGCTGCGGCACGGCCGGGCCGCCCGGGTCACCGTCGTCGTCGCCGACGACGTCGAGGCCCGGGACCGGATCACCCCGAGCGTCCGGGCCACCACCCGGGCCCGCGTGGTGCTCGGCCCGACCGGCCCCGCCGAGGGCCACGCCGCGCTCGGCACCCCGCTGGACATCGTGCCCGCCGCACACGCCCCCGCCGGGCGCGGCTACGCCCGGATCGGCACCGGCACCCCGGTCCGCCTCCAGGTGCCGGCCACCGTCGACCCGCTGGACGAGGACGCGCCCGCCCAGCTGCGGGACGCGGTGATCGCCCTGCTGCCGCACCGCGACACCCGCACCGAGGCCGCCGCCCCGGTCGAGGCGCCGCCGCGCCCGGACGGTCCGCCGACCGTGCCGGTGGAGCTCGACGCGGACCCGCGCGCCGGGGTGGACCTCGCCAAGGGGCCGTCCGCGCTACGCTTCCGCCCGCTCGCCTGACCCGCTCGGTCCGGGCCGCCGGGCCCCTCCGGCGGGTCCGGCCCACTCGGCCGGGCGGGCGGAACGTGAGGGCTTCGGGAGGGGCGGCGCAGGCCGCCGGTTCCCGCCCCGGTACGCTCGTCCGGGAAAGGCCGACCGATCACCAGATGTGAAATAGGTGACACCTGGGGTGATATCACCGGCCAGATGTGACAAATCGGGCGCCGGTGGGTACAAACAGGGGCGGCACGACAGACGACGCATGTCCCGGGACGGGAATCTTCGTCGGAAGCCGAGCGTTGACCGAACGACGAAGAACAACGACCACTAGTCCTGTGGGCCATAAGCCCGGGAGGCACGATTCATGAGCGAGCGAGCTCTCCGCGGCACGCGACTCGGGGCCACTAGCTACGAGACCGACCGCGGTATCGATCTGGCTCCGCGCCAGACCGTCGAGTATGCATGTCAGAACGGACACCGATTCGAGGTTCCTTTCTCGGTCGAGGCGGAGATCCCCTCGGCGTGGGAATGCCGCTTCTGCGGCCAGGAGGCGGTACTCCTCGACGGTGACGAGCCTGAGGAGAAGAAGACCAAGCCGACGCGTACCCATTGGGACATGCTGATGGAGCGCCGGACGCGCGAGGAGCTGGAGGAGGTGCTGGCCGAGCGGCTGGCCGTGCTCCGCTCCGGCGGGATGAACCTCGCGGTGCACCCGCGGGACACCCGCAAGAGCGCCTGACCCCGCTCCCGCGGCCCGGCGGGAGCACGCGAAAAGGGACCCTGGCCTCCAGGGTCCCTTTCGCGTTGCCCGCATCCTGCCCGGAATCGCCTCGGAGCTCCCCGGGAAGCCCCCCGGGGTGGGGCCACGGCCGCCGGGGGCGTGCGAGCCCTCCGGCGGCCGTGCGGCCGAGGCCGAGCCGGTCAGCCGTTGATCGGCGGGCGGTAGGCGGTGTCCGGGCCCTGCGCGTCGCGCGGGCCGCTGCCCGGCTCCACGACCTCGCCCTGGATCACCTTGCCGTCCGGGCGGTGGATGCGCAGCTGCTCCTGGAGCCGCATCGCGTCCGCGAACGGGTCGGCGCCGACCGAGGAGGTCGAACGCAGCGCCTTGTCCGCGAGCCGGCGGCCGGCCGCCCGCCAGAGCACCCGGGTCGGCGGGAACAGCAGGGTGAGCGCCAGGGCGTCCGAGAGGAAGCCCGGCACGATGAGCAGCAGGCCCGCCAGCACCGTGAGGCTCGCGCCGGTCTGGGCCTGCTGCGACTGCGGGTCGCGGCTCTGCTCGATCGCCGCCGACAGGGCCTTGAGTCCGGCCCGCTTGATCAGCGAACCGCCGATCACCGCCCCGGCGATCAGCAGCAGGACGACGGTCAGGCCGCCCAGCCAGGATCCCACCTGGACCAGCAGCCAGATCTCCAGGACCAGCCAGGCGGTGACCACCAGCGGCAGCACCCGCCGGAGCTTCGAGCGCGGCGCCGGACGGGCGGGGGTAGCTTGCTGGGTCACGGTACGAATCCACTCCTAGCGGTGCTCTGCGCGCCGCACGGGAGGTCCGGACCGGCTACGGCACCAACTGCTCCAACGATCGCCCGTCGGCCGGTGTTCCGTCGGTCCGCGCGCCGGCCTCCGGACGCCGGCGACGGGTGACCAGTACCGCCCCGCCGCAGGCCAGCAGGCCGGCCAGGGCGAGCGTCCACTCGGGCGCGGCGCCCAAGCGGTTGGCGACGGTCGTGCCGTCGCGCAGCGGGACGGTGGCGGACAGCTCGGCGGCGGTCAGCTCCTCGGTCCGCTGGACGACCGTGCCGTCCGGGGCGATCACCGCGCTGATGCCGCTGGTGGCGGCGATCAGCACGGCCCGGCCGTGCTCCACCGCGCGCAGTCGGCTCATCGCCAGCTGCTGTTCGGGCTGGCCGGTCCTCGCGTAGGTGGCGTTGTTGGTCTGGACGACGAGCACCCGGGCGCCCTGGTCGACGGTGTCGCGGACGATCTCGTCGTAGGCCACCTCGAAGCAGATGACGTCGCCGATCCGGGCCGGGCCGAGCTGCATCACGCCGTTGTGGTCACCGGGGTAGAAGTCGCGGGCGACCCGCTGGAGCCGGGTGATCACCTTGGACAGCTGGTCGCGGAACGGCACGTACTCGCCGAACGGCACCGGGTGCTGCTTGGTGTAGGAGGCGCCGGGGCCGGTCTTCGGGTCCCAGACGATGCCCTCGTTCTGGACGTGCTGCTCGTCCGGGCCGTCGACCAGGGTGCCGACCAGGGTGGGCACGCCGATGGCCTTCACCGCCTCGTCGATCCGCCGGTAGGCGAGCGGGTCGCTGAAGGGGTCGAGGTCGGAGGAGTTCTCCGGCCAGATCACGAGGTCGGGCTTCTCGGCGCGGCCGGCCGCGATGTCGGCGGCGAGCTTCTCGGTGGCGGCGGCGTGGTTGTTGAGGACCATCATCGGGCGGCCGAGGAAGTCCATGCCGGGGTTGGGCACGTTGCCCTGGATGACGGCGACCTTGACGGTCTCGGCGGGCGCGGTCGGCACGGGCACGAGGAAGCCGGCGAGCATCATGGCGACGGCGCCGAGAAGCCCGGCGGCGGCCGGGCGCGGGTGCCCGGCGCGGCCCCGGCCGGGCAGCCGCAGGACGGCCCAGGCGAGCAGGGTGCCGGAGAGGGCGACCGCGAAGGTCACCAGCGGGGCGCCGCCGAGCGCCGCCAGCGGGGTGAAGGGCGTGGCGGTGTTGGCGAAGGCGAGCCGGCCCCAGGGGAAGCCGCCGAGCGGCAGCCGGTCACGGGCCCACTCCTGGGTGATCCAGAGGCAGGCGCCCCAGAGCGGCCAGACGGGCAGCCGGGAGGTGACCGCGAGACCGGCACCGAGGGCGGCCAGGAACAGCGCCTCGACGACCGAGAGGCCGACGGTGGCGTCCCAGCCGATCACCCGCAGCCAGCTGAGCAGCATCAGGAAGAACGGCAGTCCGAAGGCGAAGCCGGTCCAGGCACCCTGCCGCACGGTGCGGCCCCGGGTGAGCAGGGAGAGCGCGGCGACGCCGAGCAGCGAGAGCGGCCAGAGGTCGTACGGCGGGAAGGCCAGGGCGAGCAGGAGCCCGGCGAGCACGGCCAGTGCGGTGCGGGGCAGACCGGCCCGGACCTTGGCGAGCCCGCGGACGGCCCGGCCTTCGCGAGGGGTCCCGTCTGGGGTCTCGGATGCGGTCCCGGACCGCTCCGGGGGGACGGGCATGGCCACCGTCGCACCATCTCTCTCGGTGCCGCCGCGGAGGTGCACGGACGGCTGTTCGGACGCTGTCCGAAGAAGGTACCCCGTCAGGACACCGAACCGTGAGGTGAGGGTCGCTTCGTACCGCTTCAGCGCGGGCCGTAGCGGACCTCGCGCAGCGGCCAGTCGGCGTCGAGCCAGGCGGACACGGCGCGGTACAGCGGGGCGTCCAGCTCGGCGCGGTCGGCGCGGACCCAGGAGCTGACCTTGGCCACGGCCGGCTCCTCGCGGTCCGGGTAGACGTAGACGCAGCCGATCACGGCGTCGCCGGGGACCTCGCGGACGGTGTAGGTGAAGCCCCTGCGGGCGGCGAAGTCGGCGGCGTGCCGGCGCAGGTCGGCGAGGTTGCGGTCGAGGGGCATGCCCTCGACCGGGGGCCAGTGGCCGTGGCCGAAGCCGGGGGTGGCGCGGATGTGTTCGATGCTGCCGCTCCAGGCGGCGTGGTCGGCCTCGTTGTGCTGCTCGCCGAGGGGCTCCAGGCGGAACCCCTCGGCGCGCAGCTCGCGCGGCACGGCGAAGCCGGCGGGGACGAACGCGGGTGCGGTGGTGTGATCGGTCATGCCGGTCACGCTACGGGCCACACCGCGCCACGATCATCCGCTTTTCACTCGGCGGCGCGGTAGACCGTGCGGCCGAGGACCACCGTGCGCAGGCAGACCGGCAGCGGACGGCCCGGGGTGAGGTCGGGCAGACCGGGGGTGCCGGAGCGCGGGTCGGTGGACCAGCCCGCCACCCGGGAGTCCGGCGCCTGGACGACCAGGTCGTCGGCGGCCCAGATCGCGTAGCTGGCGACGGCGCCGGGGACGAGCACGCCGTCGTGGTCCCGGCCGATCGCGCGCCAGCCGCCCCGGGTGTGGGCGGTGAAGGCGGCCCGGACCGAGATCCGGTGCTCCGGGGTCCGGTGGAAGGCGGCGGCCCGGACCGCCCCCCAGGGGTCGAGCGGGGTGACCGGGGCGTCCGAGCCGAACGCGAGCGGCACGCCGACCCGCAGCAGGGCCGCGAAGGCGTTGAGCGCGGCGGCGCGCTCGGCGCCGAGCCGCTGGACGTACATGCCCTCCGGGCCGCCCCAGGCGGCGTCGAAGGCCGGCTGGACGGAGGCGGTGAGACCCAGCTCGGCGAAGGCCGCGACGGTCTTGTCGTCCAGCGCCTCGGCGTGCTCGACCCGGTGGCGCAGCGCCCGGACCCGCCCGGCGCCGACCCGCTCCCCGGCCGTCCGGACGCCCTCGACCACGGCGGCGACCGCGGCGTCGCCGATGGCGTGGAAGCCGGCCTGGAGCCCGGCCGCGGTGCAGGCCGCGACGTGGTCGGCGACCTGCTCGGCGGTCAGGTACGCCGTCCCGGTGTGGTCGGCGTCGGCGTAACTGGCGTGCAGGCAGGCGGTGTGCGAGCCGATCGCGCCGTCGACGAACAGGTCGCCGCCGGCGCCGACCGCGCCGAGCCGGCGGGCGGTCTCCACGCCGCGCTCCCCCAACTCCCCCCAGTAGCCGAAGACCTCGGGGCCCTCGCCCCCGGCGGCCAGCGCGAGCAGGGCGGCGAGGTCCTCCTCGGAGGAGATCTCCGGACCGGCGCACTCGTGCAGCGCGCCGATGCCGAGTTCGGCCGCGCGGGCCAGGGCGGCGCGCTGGGCACGGGCGCGCTGCTCGGGGGTGAGGCGGGCCAACGCGGTCTGCCGGACGGCGTGGTGGGCGTCGCGGGTCAGCGGGCCGTCGGCGTGGTGGCCGGGGCGGCCGGCGAGGTCCTCGGTGAGCTCGCGCAGCGCGCTGGTGGCGAGGGCGGAGTGCACGTCGGTGCGGGAGAGGTAGACGGCCGCGCCCCGGGCGGCGGCGTCCAGCTCGGCGAGCGTGGGCGGGCGGCCCTCGGGCCAGCGGGTCTCGTCCCAGCCGTGGCCGATGAGCACGCCGCCGGGCACGTCCTGGGCGTCCACGAAGGCGGTGAGGGAGTCGAGGGCCGCGGCCAGCGAGGCACTGCCGGTGAGGTCGAGCCCGGTGAGCGCCAGCCCGGTGGACGTGGCGTGCACGTGGGCGTCGACGAAGGCGGGGGTGACCAGGGCGCCGTCCAGCTCGACGATCTCGTCGGCGGTCTGCGCGTAGGCCTCGGCGGCTCCGTCGCTGCCGACCCAGGCGACGTGCCCGCCCTCGACGAGCATGGCGGTGGCGAAGGGGTCGGCGGGGCTGTAGACGGCGCCGCCGCGCAGCAGGACGGTTCGTGGGCCCCTCCTGCCCGCGGGCGGGCCAGGAGGGAGGGTGCGTTCGGTCATGCGGCCTAGTCTGCACCTCCCCGGAGCCCGCTCAGAGCTTCGGGGGGCGCGCCTCGTAGGGGGTCGAGAGCACGACGGTGGTACGGGTGGAGACACCGGCGGCGCTGCGGATGCGGGCCAGCAGGTCCTCCAGGTCACCGGGGGCGCCGACCCGGACCTTGAGGATGTAGTTCTCCTCGCCGGCGACGCTGTGACAGGCCTCGATCTCGGGCAGGCCGGCCAGCCGTTCGGGCGTGTCGTCCGGGGAGCTGGGGTCGAACGGTTTGACCGAGATGAACGCGGTCAGGGCCAGGTCGACGGCGTCCGGGTCGACGATGACGGTGTAGCCGCGGATGACGCCGCGCTGCTCCAGCCGGCGCACGCGCTGGTGCACCGCCGAGGTGGACAGGCCGGTCGCCTTGCCCAGGTCCGTGTAGCTCATCCGGCCGTCCTGGAGGAGCAGCTGGACGATGCGTTGGTCGAGATCCTCCACAAGGCGCAAACCTACCCCCTCGGGGGCGCACGCGGTGCCGGGGCGGGCGCACGCGGAGTCACCCGGGGCGCCACGGGGTGTCATACAGGCACATGCCGGGCGAATGTGGCGGACGACACACCCGGTGCATCACAGTGCGCCCGGCCGCAGGATTATGAGTCCGCGTCGGCGGGAAGTGCTGGTTGTGGCCCCGGGCGACCACGCCGGGCCCGATCCGAGGGGGATCACCATGCGCGTAGCCGACCACCGCCCGACGGGCGCGGACGACTCCCACGATACGAGCGACCGCGAGGACCTCGCGGTCCCCTACGACGCCGCGCCCGGGGTGGACCCGGGCGAGGCCGACACCTGGGAGATCTTCCGGGTGCACTGCCCGGAGTGCCGGCGTCCGATCGCCCTGGTGGGCGACGAGGAGCGGCTCCCGCAGCACGCCGTCCTGCCGACCGCCTGGCACCCCTTCTCCCCCGCGCTCTGCCCGGGTTCGGGCGTGCCGTCGGACGACCTGGCCGAGGTGGACGCCGCCGAGGACGCGGAGCCGACCGGCCTGGAGGCGCTGCTCGCCCTGCCCTCCGAACTCGACTGGCGCACCCAGCCGTTCTCCCACGCGATGGTGCACCGCCCGGTCCGGGTGGAGCCCGCCCCGGCCATCCCCGAACAGCGCAGCCGACTGACCCGGCGCTGAACGACCGCGCCCCGGGCGGCCGTACGCCGAACCACCGCATCCTGAACGGCGGCTTGTCCGAACGTCGTTGACGGGACCTCAGAGGAAGAGACACCTCCGGGCGTCGCTCCGCACCCTGGAGCGACGCCCGGAGGCCGTTCGCGGGCCGCCCCCGCTCAGCCCTTGGTGAGGTGGCGGCCGATCACCAGGCGCTGGATCTGGTTGGTGCCCTCGACGATCTGCAGCACCTTGGCCTCGCGCATGTACCGCTCGGTGGGGAAGTCCTGCGTGTAGCCGTAGCCGCCGAGCACCTGCACGGCGTCCGTGGTCACCTTCATCGCCGCGTCGGTGCAGAACAGCTTGGCCATCGCCGCCTCCTTGGAGAACGGCAGCCCGGCGTCGCGCTTGCGGGCGGCGGCCAGGTAGAGCGCCCGGCCGGCCTCGATCTGGGTGGCCATGTCGGCGAGCAGGAACGACAGGCCCTGGAAGTCCGCGATCGGGCGGCCGAACTGGCGGCGGGTGCGCGCGTAGTCGACGGCCTGGTCGAGCGCGGCCTGGGCGACGCCGACCGCGCAGGCCGCGATGCCGAGGCGGCCGGAGTCGAGCGCGGCGAGCGCGATCTGGAAGCCCTGGCCCTCACTGCCGATCAGCCGCTCCCGGGGGACCCGGGCGCCGTCGAAGTGCAGTTGGGCGGTCGGCGAGGACTTCATGCCCATCTTGTGCTCCGGCGGGGCCGCCGACAGCCCGGGCTGGGTACCGGGCACCAGCAGGCAGCTGATCCCGCGCGCGCCCTCCTCGCCGGTCCGGACCAGCGAGCTGTAGAAGTCGGCGTGGCCGCCGTGGGTGATCCACGCCTTGGTGCCGCTGACCACGTACGCGTCACCGTCCAGGTCGGCGCGGGTGCGCAGGGCGGCGGCGTCGGAGCCGGACTGCGGCTCGGAGAGGCAGTAGGCGCCGAGCTGCTCGCCGGAGAGCATGCCCGGGAGCCAGCGGTCGCGCTGTTCGTCGCTGCCGAAGGTGGCGAGCGCGTGGCAGGAGAGCGTGTGGACGCTGACGCCGAGGCCGACGGCCAGCCAGCCGGCCGCCAGCTCCTCCAGCACCTGGAGGTAGACCTCGTAGGGCTGCTCGCCGCCGCCGTGCCTCTCGTCGTACGGGAGCGAGAGCAGGCCGGCCTCGCCGAGCGTGCGGAAGACCTCGCGCGGGAAGCGGCCGACGGCCTCGTCCTCGGCGGCGCGCGGCTGCAGCTCGCGCTGGACGAGGTCCCGGGTCAGGCTCAGGAGCTCACGGGCCTCCTCGCTCGGCAGCTGGCGGTCCACGGCTTTCGCAGGGGAGGGGGTCATAGCGGCTGGTCGCCTCCTCGATCTGGCACCGGGCCCCGGGAGTGGTGGGCCCCGCGCGGGGTGTGGCAGGTCGGCCCGACCGGCACCGGATTGCGGTGAACGGCCGTTCACATACGTGGCGAAGTGAGTATGCCCGATCACGGCGCTGCCGTCACGACCTGCCTTCCCTCACTGTCCGCACCGGCGCACGGCCCCCCGTAGGGTTGACGTTGTGGCTTGTTCCGAGACCCCCGCTCCCCCTGTAGAGGGGCCCCGCGCGCCCGCTCCGGACCTGGGCGGCCTGGCCGCCGGGCTGCGGGCGCTGCCGCCCTCCTGCGGGCCCGTGCGGCTGGTCTCGGTGGACGGCCACGCGGGTTCGGGCAAGACCACGTTCACGGACCGGCTGGCGGCGGCGCTGGGCGGGGCGCCGGTGGTCCACCTGGACGACCTGGCCACCCACGCCGAACCGTTCGGCTGGACCGGGCGCCTGCGCACGCAGGTGCTGGAGCCGCTGGCGGCCGGGCGGGACGCCGCGTACGAGGTCTACGACTGGACGCTGCGCCGGTTCGCCCGCACCGCCGCGGTGCCGCTCGCGCCGGTGGTCCTGATCGAGGGGGTCGGCGCCGGGCGGCGCGCGGTGCGGCCGTGGCTGAGCCGGCTGATCTGGATGGAACTGGACGCCGCGTCGGCCCGGCGGCGCGGCGAGGAGCGGGACGGGCCCGGACTGGCCGAGTTCTGGGAGGGCTGGGCGTCGGCCGAAACCGCACATTTCGCCGACGACCCGAGCCGGCCGTTCGCCGGAAACCTGGTCGACGGAGTGACCGGACGGATCGCGCCGAGCACGTTCGGTGAACCTTCAACAAGCGCTTGACCTGCGGTATCTCCAGGAATTAGGTTCTCCCACGTTGCCGGGTTCGTTGAATCCGCAACCTCGGACCCGGCATCCCCGGCTTGTTCCCCCGTGAGCCGGGGGTGCCGTCCGTCATTCCTCCCCCGGTCCCGGCCACCGTCCAACGGCCGCACCCCCGATCGCATTTGACATCGTGCGGCACCCTTCCGGATCAGCGCCGCGCCGGTACGATTCCTGGCAGGCGCATAGGCGCCCCGGGGGTTGACGACCACCGGCCGGCTCCGCACATCGCCCCGCCGGCCGAGCCCCGAGCCACACCGCGGGGGGCGTGAGTGACGACGGTGGAGAGTTCCGACAGCAACAACGCGGGCGGCACGGCGCCGGACCGGCTCGCCGACCGTGCCTGGCTCCGTGCCATGGACGCCTACACGGCCGGCGCGTACTCCCGGGCCGAGGAGGAGTTCCGCGCCGCCGTGCGACTGGACCCCGGCATGGCCGACGCCTGGCTCGGCCTGCACGCGCTGCGCAGCGACACCTCCGGCGCGCTGCTCGCCATGTACCGCCACCAGAAGCGGTTCGGTGAACAACGCCGCCGGCACGGCCGGCCGCTCAGCTCCTGGTACTGGCTCGGCTGGTGGGTGCAGCCGGTCCTGGAGAACACCCGGGACCTGGCGCTCGCCCACGCCTCCCACTGGCTCGACGGGCGTCACCTCACCGAGCTGGACCAGGCCCTGGAACAGTGCCCGGCCCCCGACGACGACCCGTGCGCCCGGTTCCTGCACGCCTGCCGGTCCTACCTCCTGAAGGACTGGGAGCAGCTGATCAGGGACACCGACCGGCTGCTGGACGACCCGCTGCTCGGCATCGAGGCCGGACTCTTCGCCGGCATGGCGCGGGTCCGGCTGGACATGTGCGCGCAGGCCCAGGGGCCGCTCGCCGCCTCGCTCGCCCGCTGCCGCTCCGAGCAGCCGCAGCGCAAGGAGCTGCGGTACTGGCTGGCCCGCTCGTACGAGGGCGCCGGGCGCAGCGCGGCCGCGTTACCGCTCTACCGGGCCGTCCACCGGGCCGATCCCGCGTTCATGGACACCGCGGCCCGGCTCACCGCGATCTCGGCGGAGGACGGCGTCGCCGACGCGCTGCTGGAATCCGGCGCAGCGGGCGGGCTAGGCCGCGAGACGGGCCGCGCGGGCGGCCCGGAGGACGGGCTGGATCCCCTGGATCCCCTGGATCCCCCGGGTTCGCCGGGCTCCGTGGAGGCGCTGGACGCGCTGGACCCGACGGGGCTCGACCCCGCCGGCTACGGGGCCTTCGGACCGGACCCGGTCGGCGCGGAGGCTCCCGGCCCGGGCGGTTCCGGCGTCGAGGGGCTCGGCGGCGACGGCCTCGCCGGCGGGAGTCCGAACCTGGCGGGTGTCGGCGCGGAGGGGCCGGGGCCGGCCCTCACCGGTCCCGACGGCCCCGGCGGTTCGGTTGCGGATGTTCCCGGCCCGGACTCCGAGCCCTACCCCGCGGCGCCGGCCGCGCCCGCCACCGCGGGGACCGGCACCGACAACAGACCCGGCAACGGGCCCGGTTCCACGGCGGGCGGCGGGCGCTCCGGTTCTTCGGCCGCTCCGCAGCCGGCCCCGGCCGCGCCGGCCGCCCCCGCCCCGGCCCGGGGCGAGGCGCTCCCCCGCACCGCGAACGCCTTCACCACGGTCGAACGCGAGGACGACCGGGGCGACTTGGACGCGGCCCTGGCCGAACTGTCGCAGATGGTCGGTCTGGAGCCGGTCAAGCGGCAGGTCCGGGCGCTCTCCGCACAGCTGCGGATGGCCCGGCTCCGCGCCGAGCAGGGCCTGCCGGTCCAGCCGCCCAAGCGCCACTTCGTCTTCTCCGGCCCCTCCGGCACCGGCAAGACCACCGTGGCCCGGATCCTCGGCCGGGTCTTCCACGCCCTCGGGCTGCTCTCCGGCGACCACCTGGTCGAGGCCCAACGGGCCGACCTGGTCGGCGAGTTCCTCGGACAGACCGCGGTCAAGGCGAACGAGCTGATCGACTCCGCGCTGGACGGCGTGCTCTTCATCGACGAGGCGTACAGCCTCTCCAACTCCGGCTACAGCAAGGGCGACGCGTACGGCGACGAGGCGCTCCAGGTCCTGCTCAAGCGCGCCGAGGACAACCGTGACCGGCTGGTGGTGATCCTGGCCGGCTACCCCGAGGGCATGAACCGGCTGCTCGCCACCAACCCCGGCCTCAACTCCCGCTTCACCACCCGGGTCGACTTCCCCAGCTACCGCCCCGGCGAGCTGACCGCGATCGGCTCGGCGCTCGCCGGGCGGGACGGGGACGGCTGGGACGAGGACGCCACCGAGGAGCTGGCCTCGATCTGCACCCACGTGGTCCGCGAGGGCTGGATCGACGAGCTGGGCAACGGCCGGTTCATCCGCACCCTGTACGAGAAGTCCTGCGCCTACCGGGACCTGCGGCTCACCATGCTGCGCGAACCGCCCGGCCGCGAGGACCTGGCCACCCTCCGGCTGCCCGACCTGGTCCAGGCGTACGGGGAGCTGATCGACGGCCGGAGCTGAACCGGTACCGGGCAGGCTGCGGGCAGGCACCGGGCCGGGGCGACCGGCCGGGCGAGCCGCCCCGGCCGGTCCGGTCACCGGCGGCCCGCTCAGCCCGCCAGCACCTTCGCCTCCAGCTCCGGGTCCAGCCCCACCTTCGGCCGGTCCGGGCGCTGCGGCGCGGTGCCGCCGATCGCGGTCAGCCAGGCCCAGGTGTCGGCGACGGTCTCCGCCACCGGGCGGCAGCGCAGCCCGGCCGCGACCGCCTTGGCGACGTCGGAGCCGTGCATGGTGTCGTACAGCTCGCCCGGCGGGATCCAGACCGGCAGGTGGCTCCACGGCTCGACGCCGGCCGCCAGGATCGGCGCGGGCTCCGTCCAGCGCAGCTCGGCGTCCGCGCCGGTGGCCGCCACACAGGCCTCCAGCAGCTCGCCCATGGTCGTGTGCCCCCGGGGGCCGACCAGGTCGTACGGACCGCCGAGGCCGGCCGCCAGGGCGTCCAGCGTCCAGGCCGCGAGGTCGCGGGCGTCGATGTACTGCACGGCGAGGTCGCGCGGCCCGGGGGCCAGCACCGGGCCGCCGCGGGCGATCCGGCCGAGCCACCAGGGCAGCCGGCCGATGTTCTCGTACGGGCCGAGGATCAGTCCGGCCCGCACCAGCAGGGCCCGGTCGCCGAACGCGTCCAGCACCGCCAGCTCGCCGCCCCGCTTGGCCTGCGGGTACGCCACGTCACCGCCGTCGTCGGGCGAACCGTCGACCACCGGCGCGGTCTCGTCCGCGCCGGCCGGGGCCGGGTAGGCGTACACCGAGCGGCTGGACACGTACGCGTACCGGCCGACCCGGCCGGCCAGCAGGCGGGCGCTCTCGCGCACCGCCGACGGGGCGCCGGACCAGGTGTCCACCACGGCGTCCCACTCCCCCTCGGCGAGCGCCGCGAGCCCGCCCCCGGCCGTCCGGTCCCCGTGCCGGACCTCGGCCACCCCCTCCGGCGGAGCGTGCGTCCCCCGGTGGAAGACCGTCACCTCCCACCCTCTCGCCACCGCGTCCTCGGCCACGGCCCGACCGACGAACTCCGTCCCACCCAGCAGTAGAAGCTTCATGCCGCCCACCCTGCACAGAGGGTGGGCGGCATGGGAACAGTCGCACGCTCAGAGCGGAATCGCCCTGAGCGAAAGGGCCGGGCCGAAGGCCGGGGCCGGCTACGCCGCGGAGCGGTGGTCCGGGTCGTGGACCTCGCCGACCAGCTCCTCCAGGACGTCCTCCAGCATCACCACGCCGAGCGTCCGCCCGTCGGCGTCGAGGACGGCCGCCAGGTGGCAGGCGGCCCGGCGCATGGCGCCGAGCGCGTCGTCCAGCGGGAGCGTGCCGCGCACCACCGTGATCGGCCGCCAGAGGCGGGCCGGGACCGGCGCGGTCGGGTCCTCGACGTCCAGGATGTCCTTGAGGTGCAGGTACCCCAGGTAGCCGTGGCCGGCCGGGTCGCCGTCGGCGACCGGGAAGCGCGAGAACCCGGTGCGCAGCGCCAGCTCCTCGATCTGTGCGGCGGTCACCTTGGTGTCCACGGTGACCAGCTGCTCAGGGGTGAGCAGGACCTCGGTGACCGGGCGGCGGCCCAGCTCCAGGGCGTCCTCCAGACGTTCCTGGCGGCCCTCGTCGAGCAGGCCGGCGTCCCGGGAGTCGACGAGCAGGTACATCAGCTGCTCGGTGGTGAAGACCGACTCCACCTCGTCCTTGACCTCGACCTTGAACAGCTTCAGCACGCCGTTGGCGAAGGCGTTCAGGAACGAGATCACCGGGGTGAGCCAGCGGGCCAGGCGGTCCAGCGGCGGGCCGAGCCAGAGCGCGGCCTTCTCCGGGCCGGCCAGCGCGATGTTCTTGGGCACCATCTCGCCCATCACCATGTGCAGGTAGACCACGACGGCCAGGGCGATGCCGTACGAGAGCGGGTGCATCAGGCCGGACGGGATGCCGATCGCGTGGAACGGCCCCTCCAGCAGGTGGGCGATGGTCGGCTCGGCGAGGGCACCGAGGCCCAGCGAGCAGACGGTGATGCCGAGCTGCGCGGCGGCGAGCATCGCGGAGACGTTGGAGAGCGCGTGCAGCACGGTGCGGGCACGCTTGTTGCCGGCCTCGGCGAGCGGCTCGATCTGGCTGCGCCGGACCGAGACGACGGCGAACTCCGCGCCGACGAAGAAGGCGTTGCCGAGGAGCAGCAGGACGGCGACGGCCAGTTGGAGCGCGGTCATCGGGTCCCGTCCTCGTCGTCGCCGAAGAAGTGGTGGTGCTCGGCGGTGCGTTCCACCCGGACCCGGCTGGTCCGGTGGCGGTCCACGGCCTCGACGGTGAACCGCCAGCCGGGCAGCTCGGTCTGCTCGCCCGGGGCGGGCAGCTTGCCGAGCAGGTCGGTGACCAGGCCGGCCAGGGTCTCGTACGGACCGTCCGGGGCGTACAGGCCGATGGCCTCCAGCTGGTCGAGCCGGGCGCGGCCGTCGGCGGCCCAGACGGGCTGTCCGTCGACCGGCGGCAGCGGCAGCAGCTCGGGGGTGTCGGCCGGGTCGTGCTCGTCCTGCACCTCGCCGACGATCTCCTCGACGATGTCCTCGACGGTGACCACGCCGGCGGTGCCGCCGTACTCGTCCACCACGATGGCCATCGGCTGGAGGCGGCGCAGCTGGTCGAGCAGCCGTTCGGCCGGGAGCGTCGCGGGCACCAGCAGCGGCGGCACGGCCAGGTCGGAGACCCGGACCGAGGCGCGCCGGCCGGAGGGGACGGCGAGCGCGTCCTTGAGCGTGACGGTGCCGGTGACCTCGTCCAGGCTGTCGCTGTAGACCGGGAAGCGGGAGAGGCCGGTGGCGCGGGTCAGGTTGAGGACGTCGGCGGCGCTGGCGTCGTGCTGGAGCGCGGCCACGTCGATCCTCGGGGTCATCACGGACTCGGCGGTGAGGTCGCCGAGGCCGAGGGTCCGCACGAACAGGGTGGCGGACTCCTCGTCTATGGCGCCGGCCCTGGCCGAGTGACGCGCGAGCGAGACCAGCTCGGCAGGGGTCCGGGCGTGGCCCAGCTCCTCCTGCGGCTCGATCCCGAAGGCGCGGACCATCCGGTCGGCCGAACCGTTCAGCACGCTGATCAGCGGGCGGCAGACGCGCGAGAAGGCCATGTGCGGCGCGGCGACCGCGCGGGCCACCTGGAGCGGCCGGGAGATCGCCCAGTTCTTCGGGACCAGCTCACCGATCACCATCTGGACCACGGTGGCGAGCACCATGCCGATGATCACGCCGGTGCCTCGGGCCGCGCCCTCGGGCAGGCCGACGCCGGTGAGGACGGGCTTCAGGAGGACGGAGAGCGCCGGCTCGGCGAGCATGCCGACCACCAGCGAGGTGACGGTGATGCCGAGCTGGGCTCCGGAGAGCTCGAAGGAGAGGTGCCGCAGGGCCTTGGAGACCCGGCCGGACTTGGCGTCCCCGGCCTCGGCGGAGCGCTCGACGGCGCCGCGCTCGACGGTCACGAAGGCGAACTCGGCGGCCACGAAGAGGCCGTTGGCGAGGATGAGCAGAAGGGCTGCGAGCAGCAGCAGCCAGGCGGTGATCACAGTGCCGCCTGCCTTCCGAGGGTCGGAAGTTGGGCGGCGTAGGTACTACCGGACGGATCGTCCATGGACGGGGGGTTTCACTCCTCAGGTCGTTTTCGGGCAGGACAATGCCTTTGCCCCGCTTTTACCAGCGTAGACGATACCCGTGCGCATGTCGGATCCGTGTTCGGACCCGCGAAGGGCGTGAAGGGGCGAAGGGCGGTGCGAGGGGGCGGAACGGCGGCTCGGCGGCTCAGTGGCCGCGGCGCTCGACCAGGTCGCGCAGCGCGCGGGCGTCCGCGATCGCCTGGGCCTTGCCCACACCGGACTGGATGCCGACGGCGGCCAGCGAGGAGCCGTCCGCGAGGTCGAGCGTGGCCCACGGGTCGCCCTGGCGGAAGTTGACCCGGACGATCTCGGCCCAGGCCAGGCGACGGCTGCGGACGAAGTTGACCACGGTGACGCCCTCGGCGTCGGCCCTGACCCGGGGGCGGGCCAGCATCAGGCCAACCGAGGCGAAGAACACCCCGCTGGCCGCCATCATCAGCCGGTCGTTGAACTGCCAGTTCGCCGGCAGCGCGACCGCCATCACGGCGAACAGCACCACCAGCAGCGCGCAGACCGGCAGCAGGACGGCACGGGTGCGGCGCGGGGCCCAGGTGACGGGGAACTCGGCGGTGGTGGACACGAGGGGCTCCGGGGTGGTTCGACGGCTGGTGCGGGGAAGGGGCGGGGACGCGTACGGCGTCCCCGCCCCATTCAACCGGTCCTTACCTGCGGGGCCGCAGGCGGCAGGCGGATCAGAGACGGCAGGCGTGGATGTTGGTGACCAGGATCGCCCGGGCGCCGATGCTCCACAGGTCGTCCATGATCCGCTGGGCCTCCTTGCGGAGCACCATCGCGCGGACGGCCACCCAGCCCTCGGTGTGCAGCGGGGAGACGGTCGGCGACTCCAGGCCCGGGGTGAGACCGACGGCGGCGCCGACGTTCTCGGCGCGGATGTCGTAGTCCATCAGCACGTAGCGGCGGGCCACCAGGACGCCCTGCAGACGGCGCAGGAACTGGTCGACGGCCGGGTCCTCGCCGGCGCCCTTGGGCCGGATCACCACGGCGTCGGAGACCAGGATCGGCTCACCGAACACCTCCAGGCCCGCGTTGCGCAGGCTGGTGCCGGTCTCCACCACGTCGGCGATCACGTCGGCGACGCCCAGCTGCACCGCGGTCTCGACCGCGCCGTCCAGCTTGGTGACGGTGGCCTTGACCCCGTGGTCGGCGAGGTGCTGCTCGACCAGGCCGGTGTAGGAGGTGGCGATCCGCAGACCCTCCAGCCCCTGCACGTCCTGGACGTCCACGCCCTCCGGGCGGGCGAAGCGGAAGGTGGAGCCGCCGAAGCCGAGGGCCAGCACCTCCTCCGCGTTGGAGTGCGAGTCCAGGAGCAGGTCACGGCCGGTGATGCCGACGTCGAGGCGGCCGGAGCCGACGTAGACCGCGATGTCGCGCGGGCGCAGGAAGAAGAACTCGACCTGGTTGCCCGGGTCGACCAGCACGAGCTCCTTGGCGTCCTTGCGCTGGCGGTAGCCGGCCTCATGGAGCATCTCCGCCGCAGGACCCGAGAGCGAACCCTTGTTGGGAACGGCGATGCGCAGCATGGAGGTCTGTTCCTTACCTGTTGGGTGTGACGAAGGGGGTTATGTGCCGGACCGGTTCTAGAGGTACTTGTAGACGTCGTCGAGCGTCAGCCCACGGGCGACCATCATCACCTGAAGGTGGTAGAGGAGCTGGGAGATCTCCTCGGCGGTCTGCTCGTCCGACTGGAACTCGGCGGCCATCCAGACCTCTGCGGCCTCCTCGACGACCTTCTTGCCGATCGCATGGACGCCCTGCTGGACGAGCTGCGCGGTACGGGAGGACGAGGGGTCGCCGGTGGCGGCCTTCTGCTGGAGCTCGGTGAAGAGCTCCTCGAATGTCTTCGAAGCCATGATGGACTCACCTTACGGCGTGCGGGCTTACGGGCGGTAAACGGTCCCGGACCGTGGACAGTCCGGTGGACGTCCACGGTCCGGGTTCCCGAACGGGTGGGCGGGGACGGGCCCGCGAAGGCGCGGCCCGCCCGCGGCTCAGAGCGCGCGCAGGGTGACGGCGGTCGCGACGGCGGCCGTGACGGCCTCGTGCCCCTTGTCCTCGGCGGAGCCCGGCAGGCCCGCCCGGTCCAGCGCCTGCTGCTCGTCGTCGCAGGTCAGCACGCCGAAGCCGACCGGAACGCCGGTGTCCACGCTGACCTGGGTGAGACCGGCGGTGGCGGCCTGGCAGACGTAGTCGAAGTGCGGGGTGCCGCCGCGGATCACCACGCCGAGGGCGATCACGGCGTCGTAGCCGCGGTCGGCGAGCCGCTTGGCGGCCACCGGCAGCTCGAAGGTGCCGGGGACGCGCAGGACGGTCGGCTCGGCGACACCCAGCTCCTTCAGGGCACGGTGGGCACCGTCCAGGAGGCCGTTCATCACCTGCTCGTGCCACTGGGCGGCGATCACGGCGACCTTGAGGCCGGCGGCGTTGTCGATGGTCAGCTCGGGGGCTCCGTGGCCGCTCATGTGCGGGTGCCTTTCGATGGTTCGGCTCGGTGGTTCGGCGGTGCGGGTGGGTGGTGCGGGCGGGTGGTGCGGGCGGGTGGTGCGCGGTGTCGCTCCGCAGGTCAGGAACCGAGGCCGGGCAGGTCGTGGCCCATCCGGTCGCGCTTGGTCCGCAGGTAGCGCAGGTTGTGCTCGCCGGCCGGGATCTCCACCGACTCGCGGCCCTTGACCTTGAGCCCGTGCTCGGTGAGCGCGGTCAGCTTCTCCGGGTTGTTGGTCAGCAGGGTGAGCGAGCGCACCCCGAGGTCGCAGAGCATCTGGGCGCCGATGCTGTAGTCGCGGGCGTCCGCGGGCAGGCCCAGTTCGAGGTTGGCGTCGACGGTGTCCCGGCCCTGCTCCTGCAGCTCGTAGGCGCGCAGCTTGTGCGCCAGACCGATGCCCCGGCCCTCGTGGCCGCGCAGGTAGAGCACCACACCGCGGCCGGCTTCGGCGACCCGCCGCAGCGAGGCCTGCAGCTGCGGGCCGCAGTCGCAGCGCAGCGAGCCGAGGACGTCGCCCGTCAGGCACTCCGAGTGGACCCGCACCAGGACGTCCTCGCCGTCCGGGAGCCGGCCGTCCGCGTCCAGCCCGCCGGCGACCAGGGCGATGTGCTCGACCCCGTCGATGGTGCCCTGGTAGCCGACGGCGGTGAACTCGCCGAACTCGGTGGGCAGCGAGGTGACGGCGGCCCGGCCGACGTGCAGTTCGGTCCGGCGGCGGTAGGCGATCAGGTCCTCGATCGAGATGATCGCCAGGCCGTGCTCGCGGGCGAAGGCGACCAGCTCGGGCAGCCGCGCCATGGTGCCGTCGTCGTTGACCACCTCGGCGATCGCACCGGCCGGCGCCAGCCCGGCGAGCCGGGCCAGGTCGACGGCGGCCTCGGTGTGACCGGGGCGGACCAGCACGCCGCCGTCGACGGCCCGCAGCGGGAACACGTGCCCGGGGCGGGCCAGGTCGCCGGGCCCGGTGCCGGGCGAGGAGAGCAGCCGGACGGTACGGGCCCGGTCGGCGGCCGAGATGCCGGTGGAGACCCCGTCGCGGGCGTCGACCGAGACGGCGTAGGCGGTGCCCTTGCGGTCCTCGTTGACCTGGGTCATCGGGGGGAGCTTGAGCCGGTCCAGTTCGTCGCCGGTCATCGGGACGCAGATCACGCCGGAGCTGTAGCGGATGGTGAACGCCATCAGCTCGGGGGTGGCGGCGGAGGCGGCGAAGACGATGTCGCCCTCGTTCTCGCGGTCCTCGTCGTCGACCACGATCACGGCGCGGCCGAGCGCGATGTCGGAGACGGCCCGCTCGACCGGGTCCAGGGCGAGGTCGAGCACGGCGGCGCGGTCGCCGGTGCGGGCCGGGGTCTGCTTCTCGGGCTGGTTCTCGGTCTGGTTCTCGGTCATGCGGAGGCTCCCTGGAGGACGCGGTCGGTCGAGGGACGGGCGGTGCGGCCGCGCAGCCACCAGGCACGCAGGCCGAGCAGGACCAGGACGAAGTAGACGGAGTACGTGAAGCCGGAGAAGACCAGCCCGTTGTTGAAGGCGAGCGGGACGCCGACCAGGTCGACGGCGACCCAGGCGAACCAGAACTCGACCCAGCCGCGGGCCTGGGCCACCATCGCGGCCAGCGTGCCGACGAAGATGTAGGCGTCCGGCCAGGCGTCCCACGACAGTTGCGGGTAGACGGTGAAGAGCGTGCCGACCGCCACGGTGCCGAGCGCGGTGCCGCCGATCAGCACGGCGCGCTCCCGGCCGGTGGCGAAGCGGACCTCGACGTCGCCGCCGCCGTGCTTGCCGCGCTGCCAGCGGGTCCAGCCCCAGACGGCGGCCACGATGACCACGAACTGCTTGCCCACACCGCCGCTGAGGTGGGCGGACCAGTAGGCGCCGACCAGGACGACCCCGGAGAGCAGTTGGACCGGCCAGGTCAGCCGGGAGCGCCGCCAGCCGAGGGCGAGCGCGGTGAGGCCGAGCAGGTTGCCGATGATGTCCGAGCGGTAGACGTCCTGACCGAAGAGGTGGACGGTGCCGTTGAGCCAGTTCACGTGTTCTCTCCGGCGATCGTCGGAAGGGTGGGGAGGGTGGGGAGGGCCGGGAGCGTGCGGGACTCCAGCAGCCGCTCCACGTACTTGGCGAGGACGTCGACCTCCAGGTTGACGCTCTCGCCGACGACCCTGGTCCCGAGCGTGGTCAGCGCGAGGGTGGCCGGGATGAGGCTGACGGTGAAGCTGTCACGGGCCGCCTCGACCACGGTGAGGCTGACACCGTCGACGGTGATCGAGCCCTTCTCCACCAGGTAGCGCGAGACCGACTCCGGGAGCGAGAAGCGCAGCACCTCCCAGCGCAGCTCGCCGGCGGCGTCACGCTCGCCCGGTTCGCGGCTCAACAGCCGCCCGGTGGCGTCGACATGACCCTGCACCAGATGTCCGCCGAGCCGGGCGCCGAGCGCCATGGCCCGCTCCAGGTTGACCCGCGAGCCGGGCTTCAACTCGCCCAGGCTGGAACGGTGGAGTGTCTCGGCCATCACGTCCGCACTGAACTCGCCGGTTCCGGCGGCCAGTTGGTCGGGGCTGTCGACGACGGTCAGGCAGACGCCGTTCACCGCGATGGAGTCGCCGTGGTGCGCGTCCTGACAGACCACCGGACCACGCAGGCGGATTCGCGAGGAGTCGCCGATCTCCTCGATCGACACGACCTCGCCGAGCTCTTCGATGATGCCGGTGAACACCCGGGTTCTCCTCGCGCTTGGGGCGCGGACTCCGGGGCTGTGGCATGGGAGATGACACGGACGGGCACGGGGTGCACGGATCCGCCGACGGCGGGGCCACCCGTGGTCACGGGTCACCGCCGACCGGCCGACGGCAGAGGAGACCTCTCCCGTCGTGCACGTCCGCGGTCCACCGGGGGACCACGGATACCGCTCTCTCGTCCGTCGCGCACGCCTCCCATCCGGACTTTAACCGTCGGTCCAGGAATTTCACCTGGTCAACCGGCCGCTGGCTGCGGACGGGTCGCGGACTGTAACCGCCGGTTCGGATTTTCACCGACCCCGGAGTGCGCTGAACGTCACTGCTACTACTGCCGTCATTGTGCCATGATCCGTGCGGTCCCAGGGAGAGGCCCCGGCTGTGGTCTGTTTCACGCGGAGGCCGGGAATGCGGGCGGACGGGAGTACGCGGCGGGCGCCGGGTGCGCGGGGCTCCCGGTGGCGGTCCGCGGTGCGCCGGGCGCACGCTGGTGGTAGGCGGACGGGCGGCGGCCGTCCGCAGGCTCCAGGAGGTGCGAGCACGATGGCGAAGTTCATGGATGTCCACCACGGGATGGCCGGCATCACGCAGGACGAGTTGCGGATGGCCCACCAGGCCGACCTGGCGATCCAGGCCGAGGAGGGCGTGCAGTTCGAACAGGCGTGGGCCGACCCGGAGTCGGGCATCGTCTACTGCCTCTCCGAGGGTCCGTCGAGGGAGGCCGTGCAGCGGGTCCACGAACGCGCCGGACACCCGGCGGACGAGGTGCACCCGGTGCCGCTGATCGTCTGAGCAGGCCCGGGAGGTCGGCGGTCCCGCCGAACCCGGACCCGGCGGCCGGGTCGCGGGCGGCCTCACCGCTGCCCGTCGGGGATCACCCGGAGGCCCTCGGCTAGATTTCCGGTATGACCAGCACACCGGCGACTCCCGACCCGTCAACCGTCGAACCGGGCACCCCGAACGGCCTGTTCGAGGCGCTCGGCGCGAGCGCCGTCCGCGACGCCGCGGGTCTGCGGGAGGTCTACGAGCAGCCCGGCGACCACGCCCGGCGCAAGCAGGTCGACCACCTCCACGAGGTGGCGCGCCGGCTGATCGCGTGCTCGTCGCTGGTCTTCGTGGCCAGCGCTGACGCGGACGGCCGGTGCGACGTCTCCCCGCGCGGCGGGCCGGCCGGGCTGGTGTCGGTGCTGGACGAGCACACCCTGGCGATCCCGGACGCGACCGGCAACAAGCGGCTGGACACCCTGCACAACATCGTCGAAACCGGCCGGATCGGGCTGATCTTCGTGGTGCCGGGCCGGGACTCCACGCTGCGGGTGAACGGCCGCGCCTGCGTCTCCACCGATCCCCGGCTGCTGGAGCAGCTGACGGCGGTCGGCAAGCCGCCGCGCAGCGCGATCGTGGTGGCGGTCGAGGAGGTCTACGCGCACTGCCCGAAGGCGTTCCTGCGCTCCTCGGCGTGGAAGCCGGAGAACTGGCTCGCCACGGACGCCCAGCCCAGCTCGGCCGAGGTCACCCTCTCCCACCTCGGGGACCCGTCGCTGACCGTCGAGGCCATCGAGCAGAACGAGCGGGAGGCGCTGCTCTACCGGTACGAGTAGCGGCCACCCGCCCGGCCGGAGCCGGGACGGTGCGGGAGGCCGGGCTCGACGCACCTCCGCGTCCGGCCCGGCCTCCCGCACGCGCACCGCGGACCGGAGCTCAGGCCGCGGCCTTGGCCACGTCCACCACGCTCGCGCCCGCGGCGGCCCGCTGGACCGCCTCGACTCCCTTGTGTGCGGCGTCCTTGCTCGCGTACCCCTGGCCGGTGGCGACGATCTCGCCGTTGCCCGCCTTGAGCCGGAACCGGAACTTGCCGCCGGAGTCCTCGTACACCTCGAACTTGCCCGCCATCCGGGCCACCTCCTCGTCGAGGGGGCGCGCCACGCGCCCCCTCCTGCACGGTGCGCCCCGGCCGGGGCGCACCGCACCCGGTCGGGGTCCGGACGGGTGACGCCGCCGCACCGGCGCGCCGGTGCGGCGGGAGGCCGCTTGAATGGACGGATGGACTGCGTCTTCTGTGCGGTGGTGGCCGGCACCGAGCCCGCGTACCGGGTGCTGGACGACGGGTCGGCGGTGGCCTTCCTGGACCGCCGCCCGCTCTTCCCCGGCCACGTGCTGGTCGTCCCGCGCGCCCACCACCCCACCCTGGCCGACCTCCCGCCGGCCGAGGTCGGCCCGTTCTTCCTGCGGGTGCAGCGGGTGGCGGCGGCGGTCGAGCTCGGGATGGGAGCGGCGGGCAGCTTCGTCGCCGCGAACAACCGGATCAGCCAGTCGGTGCCGCACCTCCACGTCCACGTGGTGCCGCGCAACCCGAAGGACGGGCTGCGCGGCTTCTTCTGGCCGCGCGGGAAGTACCCCGACGAGGCGGGCGCGGCGGAGGTCGCCGGGCGGCTGCGCGCCGCGCTCGCCCCGGTCGCCCCGGTCACCCCGGTCGCCTCGCCGGAGGGGCCGGCGGGCGGTCCGACCGGCGGGCCGGCCGGCCCCTAGTGCTGTGACCGCATAGGTTCGCCGGGTTGGTACCGGAGGGCCCTGGACCGGTTGGATGTCGTGAGACGTTCAGCTCGGAAGGGGGCCCGGTGGCGGAGCCGGTCAAGGTT
>NZ_JBHXDN010000094.1:0-31700 GCF_042726075.1 Kitasatospora sp. NPDC127035
CCTGTGGGAGAGTAGGACGCCGCCGAACAATCATTGTGAAGAACCCCCGTCCGGGATACGGACGGGGGTTCTTTGCGTTTCCGGGGGAATTCCGGGGACTTCCGGGCCGGCGTAACCGAACCGCTCCTCCGGGCCTCCGGTCCGGGGCCCCCGGCCGGCTCCGGGACCGTCAAAAAGCCGCTAAAACTGCCCGCGCAGGGGCTTGATCAGCGGAAATCCGCAGCTCGCGCCGTAGTCTCGAAGGTGAGGGGAACAGGTGTCCGGGGTGGTCCCCGGGCCGGGCCGGATCAAGAATGGTGCACATGGGACGCGGCAGGCTACGGATCTACCTCGGGGCGGCGCCCGGGGTCGGCAAGACGTACGCCATGCTCGCCGAGGCGCATCGGCGGTCCGAGCGTGGGACGGACGTCGTGGTGGCGTTCGTCGAGGACCACGGGCGGCAGCACACGGCACGGCAGGCCGTCGGCCTTGAGGTGGTGCCCCGGCGGGACCTCGCGCACCGCGGGGCCGCGTTCACGGAGATGGACCTGGACGCGGTCCTGGCACGCCGGCCGCAGGTGGCGCTGGTGGACGAGCTCGCGCACACCAACGTGCCGGGCTGCCGCAACGCGAAGCGCTGGCAGGACGTCGAGGAACTGCTCGCGGCCGGCATCGACGTCGTCTCGACCGTCAACATCCAGCACCTGGAATCGCTCGGCGACGTCGTCGAGGGCATCACCGGGGTGCGGCAGCGCGAGACCCTTCCGGACGAGGTGGTCCGCCGGGCCGACCAGATCGAGCTGGTCGACATGTCGCCGCAGGCCCTGCGCCGCCGCCTCGCACACGGCAACGTGTACGCGCCGGAGAAGATCGACGCCTCGCTGGCCAACTACTTCCGGCCCGGCAATCTGACCGCGCTGCGCGAGCTGGCGCTGTTGTGGACGGCCGACCGGGTGGACGAGTACCTCCAGAAGTACCGGGCCGAGCAGGGCATCGAGGGCACCTGGCAGGCCCGCGAGCGAATCGTGGTCGGCCTGACCGGCGGACCGGAGGGGGCGACCCTGATCCGCCGGGCGGCCCGGATCGCCGCCCGCGGTTCGGGCGGGGAGCTGCTGGCCGTCCACCTCTCCCGCTCGGACGGCCTGGCCGGCTCGGGCTCGGGGTCGTCTCAGGCGCTGATCGAACAGCGGGCACTGGTGGAGAGCCTCGGCGGCTCGTACCACGCGGTGCTCGGCGACGACCCCGCCGCCGGGCTGCTCGACTTCGCACGCGGGGTGAACGCCACCCAGATCGTGCTCGGCACCAGCCGCCGGCCGGCCTGGCAGTACCTCTACGGTCCGGGCGTGGGGACCACGGTGACCCGCGCCGCAGGGGACATCGACGTCCACATCGTCACGCACGAGCAGGCCGCGAAGGGCCGCGGGCGGATTCCGATCCGCAGGGTCACGGACCTGGGCAGGACCCGCGCGGTCGCGGGCTGGCTGATCGGTGTGGCCGGGCCGCCGCTGCTGGCGCTGGTGCTGACGAACGTCGAGGGTCCGGGCCTCTCCACCGACATGCTGCTCTTCCTGTCGCTGACGGTCTGCGCGGCGCTGGTGGGCGGGTTGTACCCGGCGATCGCCTCGGCGCTGGTCGGCTCCTCGGCGCTCAACTACTACTTCGCACCGCCGATCCACACCTTCACCATCTCCGAGCCGCAGAACATCATGGCGGTGGCGATATTCACCGCTGTCGGCATCGCGGTGGCCTCGGTGGTCGACCTGGCGGCCCGGCGCACCCATCAGGCGGCCCGCAGCCAGACCGAGGCACAGACGCTCGGGGCACTGGCCGGCACGGTCCTGCGCGGCGCGCCGAGCGGGGACGGGGTGCTGACCGCGTTGCTGGAGCAGGTCCGGGAGACCTTCCAGCAGGAGTCGGCGGCGTTCCTGGAACGGGTGGACCCGGTCGGACCGTGGCAGCCTCTGGCGACGGCCGGCCCCCACCCGCCGGAGCGGCCGGAGTCCGCCGACGTGGACGTGCCGGTCGGCGACACGCTGGCGCTGGCCCTGTGCGGCCGGGTCCTGCCTGCCGAGGACCGGCGGCTGCTCGGCGCGTTCGCCGCCCAGGCCGCCGTGGTCCTGGAGCGTCGCCGACTGGCCGGTGAGGCCGCAGCCGCCCGTCGTGAGGCCGAGGGGAACCGGATCCGGACCGCACTGCTGGCCGCCGTCTCGCACGACCTCCGTACGCCGCTCGCCGGCATCAAGGCCTCGGTCAGCTCCCTCCGCTCGGCGGACGTCGAGTGGGACGAGGAGGACGAGGCCGAGCTGCTGGCCGGTATCGAGGCCGGGGCCGACCGGCTCGACCATCTGATCAACAACCTGCTCGACATGAGCCGGCTGCAGACCGGAACGGTCACCCCGCTGATCCAGGACACCGACCTGGACGAGGTGGTGCCGTTCGCGCTCGGCGGCGTGCCGCCGGGGGCCGTCCGGCTGGACGTCCCGGAGACCCTGCCGATGATCCGGGCCGACGGGGGGCTGCTGGAGCGCTCGCTCGCCAACCTGATCGAGAACGCCGTCAAGTACAGCCCGGCCGGGACGAAGGTGCTGGTCAAGGCCGATGCGCTGCACCCGGCAGGCGGCCGGGGCCGGGTCGAGCTGCGGATCGTCGACCGGGGACCGGGGGTGCCGGAGGACGCCAAGGAGCGGATCTTCGCACCGTTCCAGCGGTACGGGGACGCGCCGCGCGGCGCCGGAGTGGGCCTCGGGCTGGCCGTGGCGCGGGGCTTCGTCGAGGCGATGGACGGCACCGTGACCGCCGAGGACACCCCGGGGGGCGGACTGACCATGGTCGTCACGCTGCCCGCCGTCGACCGCCTGTCCGAACCGTCCGTGCCGTCCGAACGCGCCGAACCGCCCGTGCCGCCCCGGCCCTCCGCGTCGGACGAGCCGCCCGGGTCGGACGGACCGGCCGAGCCGGCCGTCAACCCGGCCCCCGCGTGATCACTCCTGCCACACATGACCACTTCCGATCCGACTGCCCCGAAAGGCGGAGCCCGCATGACCCGGGTCCTCGTCGTGGACGACGAACCGCAGATCGTCCGCGCGCTGGTGATCAACCTCAAGGCCCGCAAGTACGAGGTCGACGCGGCACATGACGGCGCGAGCGCCCTGGAACTGGCCGCCGCCCGTCACCCCGACGTCGTCGTCCTCGACCTCGGCCTGCCCGACATGGACGGCGTCGAGGTGATCAGGGGGCTGCGGGGCTGGACCCGTGTGCCGATCATCGTGCTCTCCGCCCGGCACGCCTCCGACGAGAAGGTCGAGGCCCTGGACGCGGGCGCCGACGACTACGTCACCAAGCCCTTCGGCATGGACGAGCTCCTCGCCCGGATGCGCGCGGCCGTCCGCCGGGCCGAGCCGGTCGCCGGGGAGGACGACTCCCTGGTGGTCACCGACAGCTTCACCGTCGACCTCGCGGCGAAGAAGGTGAACCGGGACGGCGCAGACGTCCGCCTCACCCCGACCGAGTGGCATCTGCTGGAGGTGCTGGTCCGCCATGCCGGCCGGCTGGTCAGCCAGACCCAGCTGCTCCAGGAGGTCTGGGGACCCGCCTACCGCACCGAGACCAACTACCTGCGGGTCTACCTCGCCCAGCTGCGGCGGAAGCTGGAGCGTGATCCCTCGCACCCGCGCCACTTCATCACCGAGCCGGGCATGGGCTACCGCTTCGAGAGCTGACCGGTGAGGTCGTGGCCCGAGCCCGGTCCCGAGCCCGGTCCCGAGCCGGGTCCGGACCGGGAGCCGAGGCCCGGCGGGCCCTCCCGGCCGTCAGGGCAGCCCCCGGGCAGCCCCGGGCCGGCTCCGGCGGCTTGCGCGACCTGCCGCCGAGGGCACGGAAACCGGTACCCTTCCGGCATGAGTGGTGACAACAGCAGCGGCCAGCCACAGGGGCGCTTCCGCCGCATGCTCAGTCGGCTGACCTCCTCCGCGGAGGAGCTGGAGGCCGAGGAGTTGCGCCAGGAGAGCGCCGCGGAGTCGGGCTGCACTCCGATCGCCAGCTGCGGGGACCGCCAACTGGTCACCGTGGCCGGCACCCTGCGTACCGTGACGCTCCGCCCGCGGGCCGGTGTGCCCGCCCTGGAGGCGGAGCTCTTCGACGGCACCGAGGCACTGGACGTGGTCTGGCTCGGGCGCCGCTCCATCACGGGTATCGAACCCGGTCGCCGGCTCGTCGCCAGCGGTCGGATCAGTCACGCGCGCGGGCGCCGGGTGCTCTTCAACCCCCGCTACGAGCTGCGTCCGGTCGGACACGGGAGCGAATGAGCGTGAGCAACCAGCCCGGCGGCGAGCCCGCCGCCCAGCTCGGCCTGGCCAAGATCGCGCCGGACGGCGACGACGAGGCGGCCCGCCAGGCGGCGGCCTCCCGGGAGGCCGCCGACACCGTGATGAAGGCGTTCGGCGGGGTCCGGGGCATGGTCGACATGACCCTGCCCGGCCTGGTCTTCATCATCACGTACAACATCACCCACAAGGTCCCGTCGGCCGCGTGGGCCGCGCTCGCCCTGAGCGGGCTCTTCGTGGTGGTCCGGCTGGCCAAGCGGGAGACCGTCCAGCACGCCTTCAGCGGGGTGTTCGGGGTCGCCATCGGCGCCTGGATCTCGATGAAGACCGGCAAGGCGGAGAACTTCTACCTGCCCGGCCTGCTCTGGAACGTCGGCTACTGCGTGGGCCTGGCGATCTCGGCGCTGGTCCGCTGGCCGCTGATCGGCCTGATGCTGGGCCCCGTCACCGGCGAGATGTTCACCTGGCGCAAGGAGAACCCGGGCCGGCTGGCCGCCTACGTCAAGGCCACCTGGGCGTGGGTGGTGATCATGGGCATCAAGCCGTTGATCCTCTTCCCGCTGTACTTCACGCACAACGTCAACCTGCTGGGCTGGCTCAAGGTCGCCCTGGGCATCCCGCCCCTGCTGCTGGCGATGTACGTGACCTGGCAGATCCTGCTGAAGGCGCCGCCGCCCATCAAGGCGCAACTGGACGACGAGGAGCCGGCCGCGCCGGCTGACCCGGTCGCCCGGGCGCACGACGCCCGGCCGCACGAGCCGTCGTCGCCGGGGCAGTAGCGCGCGGCGGCTGCCAGGACACCGCACGAACGTCGAGGGACCCGTACTCACCGAGTACGGGTCCCTCGACGTTCGTGCGCGGGTGCTACTGGGCGCCGGAGGAGGCGGAGAGCAGGTTCTCCAGCTCCTCCTCCCGCTCCTGGGCCGCGACGAAGAGCAGCTCGTCGCCGCCCTCCAGGGTGTCGTCCTTGCGCGGCACCAGGACCCGGCCCTCGCGGATGATCGTCACCAGCGCGGTGTCCGGCGGCCACGGCACGTCGCCGACGCGGGTGCCGACCAGCTCGGTGTCGGCGGCGAGGGTCAGCTCGACGAGGTTGGCGTTGCCCTGGCTGAAGCGCATCAGCCGGACCAGGTCGCCGACGCTCACGGCCTCCTCGACCAGGGCGGACATCAGGCGCGGGGTGGAGACGGCGACGTCCACGCCCCAGGACTCGTTGAAGAGCCATTCGTTCTTGGGGTTGTTCACCCGGGCGACCACCCGGGGCACCCCGTACTCGGTCTTCGCGAGCAGCGACACGACCAGGTTGACCTTGTCGTCACCGGTCGCGGCGATCACCACGTGGCAGCGCTGCAGGGCGGCCTCGTCCAGGGAGGTGATCTCGCAGGCGTCGGCCAGCAGCCACTCCGCCATGGGCACCCGCTCCACGGAGATGGAGTTCGGGTTCTTGTCGATCAGCAGGACCTCGTGGCCGTTCTCCAGCAGCTCGCCCGCGATCGAGCGGCCGACGGCACCGGCTCCGGCAATGGCGACTCGCATCAGTGACCCTCCTTCTCCGGGCCCTGCGCGAACGCGGCCTCGACCGCGGTCAGGTCGGCCCGGCGCAGCATCACGTGCACCAGGTCGCCTTCCTGCACCACCATGTGGGGCGCGGGCAGGATGCCCTCGCCGAGCCGGGTGACGAACGACACCCGGGTGCCGGAGGCCTCTTCGAGTTCGCTCATCCGGTGGCCGACCCAGTCCGGGGCGTAGGCGACCTCGGCGAGCTGGACGGCGCCGCTCGGGTCCTGCCAGAGCGGCTCGGCGCCGCTCGGCAGCAGCCGGCGCAGCATCTGGTCGGCCGTCCAGCGGACGGTGGCGACGGTCGGGATGCCCAGGCGCTGGTAGACCTCGGCGCGCCGCGGGTCGTAGATGCGGGCCGCGACGTTCTCCACGCCGAAGTTCTCCCGGGCGACCCGGGCCGCGATGATGTTGGAGTTGTCACCGCTGGAGACGGCGGCGAAGGCGCCCGCCTCCTCGATGCCGGCTTCCCGCAGGGTGTCCTGGTCGAAGCCGACGCCGGTGACCCGGCGACCGTTGAACCCGGCGCCCAGGCGGCGGAACGCCGTCGGGTCCTGGTCCACCACGGCCACCGAGTGGCCCTGTTTCTCCAACGCTCGGGCGAGCGCGGAGCCCACCCGGCCGCAGCCCATGATGACGATGTGCACCGGCGCTACCTCACCCGTCCCGTTTGGGCCTTGACCTGCGCAAACACCGCTGTTCTCCGTTTCCCCGCCCCGGTCTCCGGGGTGGGCGTCCTCGTGTGGCTCGGTACGACAACCTGAGTGTTGCCCGCCTGCTCGTATCCGACACGCTAGCCGGTCCACCGAACACAGTCGCGACGAAGGGGGGGATGTCCGTCTGACCCGACGGCCGACTACCCCTACGATTCCTTAACGTGCCTATGCCGACTGACCTACCGAAACGCATCCTGATCGGGCGTGCGCTGCGCAGCGACAAGCTCGGGGAGACGCTGCTCCCCAAGCGCATCGCGCTGCCCGTCTTCGCCTCGGACGCGCTCTCCTCGGTCGCGTACGCGCCCGAGGAGATCCTGCTGACCCTGTCCCTGGCGGGTGTCTCGGCCATCCACTTCTCGTGGCAGATCGGCGTCGTCGTCGCCATCGTGATGCTCGCCGTGGTGGCCTCGTACCGGCAGAACGTGCACGCGTACCCGAGCGGTGGCGGTGACTACGAGGTCGCCACCGTGAACCACGGCCCGAACTCGGGCCTGGTGGTCGCGAGCGCGCTCATGGTCGACTACATCCTGACGGTGGCGGTCTCCACCACCTCGGGTGTCGCCAACGTGGTCTCGGCGGTGCCCGCGCTGCGCGGCCACGAGCTGACCCTGTCCGTCGTCCTGGTGATCGTGCTGATGGGCATGAACCTGCGCGGGGTGCGGGAGTCCGGCTCGGCCTTCGCCGTCCCGACGTACGCCTTCATGGTGGGCGTCCTCGGCATGGTGGTGTACGGCGTGGTCCGGCACTTCGGCCTGGGGCAGGACATCCCCGCCGAGAGCGCCGGCTTCCAGCTGGAGGCGACCCCCGGGAACGAGTCGCTGGCCGGTTTCGCGATGGTGTTCCTGCTGCTCAAGGCGTTCTCCTCGGGCTGTGCCGCGCTCACCGGTGTCGAGGCGATCTCCAACGGCGTGCCGGCGTTCCGCAAGCCGAAGAGCAAGAACGCCGCGACCACCCTGCTGATGATGGCGAGCATCGCCGTGGTGATGTTCATGGGCATCATCTGGCTGGCCCGGCTCACCGGCGTCCAGATGGCCGAGGAGCCCGAGCACCAGCTGGGCGGCGCCCCCGCCGACTACCACCAGAAGACCGCGCTGGCCCAGATCAGCGAGGCCGTCTTCTCGAACTTCACGCCCGGCTTCTACTTCGTCGCGGCCGTCACCGGCCTGATCCTGGTGCTAGCCGCCAACACCGCGTTCAACGGCTTCCCGGTGCTCGGCTCGATCCTCGCCCAGGACCGGTACCTGCCGCGCCAGCTGCACACCCGCGGTGACCGGCTGGCCTTCTCCAACGGCATCATCCTGCTGGCGCTGGCCGCGATCCTGTTCATCATCGCCTTCGACGCGGACCCGACCCGGCTGATCCAGCTGTACATCGTCGGCGTCTTCGTCTCCTTCAACATGAGCCAGTCCGGCATGATCCGGCACTGGACCAGGCTGCTGCGCACCGAGACCGACCCGGCCAAGCGGCGGCACATGCAGCGCAGCCGGGCGATCAACAGCTTCGGTCTGGTGATGACCATGGCGGTGCTGATCGTCGTGCTCGCGACCAAGATCAGCCACGCCTGGATCGCGATCGCCGCGATGGTCGTGCTGTTCGTGGTGATGAAGGCGATCCGCCGGCACTACGACCGGGTCTCCGCGGAGCTGGTCGCGGCCGAGGAGCCGGACGACGTCGTGCTGCCCACCCGGGTGCACGCCATCGTCCTGGTCTCCAAGCTGCACAAGCCGGCGCTGCGGGCCCTGGCCTACGCGCGGCTGGCCCGCGCGCACACGCTGGAGGCGGTGACCGTCAACGTCGACCCGGCGGACACCGCGGCGCTGCGCGCCGAGTGGGACGAGCGGGGCATCGAGGTGCCGCTCAAGGTGCTGGACTCGCCGTTCCGGGAGATCACCGGCCCGGTGCTGGACTACGTGAAGAACCTTCGCCGCAGCAGCCCGCGCGACGTGGTGTCGGTCTACATCCCCGAGTACGTGGTCGGCCACTGGTACGAGCACCTGCTGCACAACCAGAGTGCGCTGCGGCTCAAGGGGCGGCTGCTGTTCAAGCCGGGAGTGATGGTGACCTCGGTACCGTGGCAGTTGGAGTCGTCCGAACGGCGCAAGCCGCAGAAGGCCTGGTCGGCGCCGGGTGCCGTCCGTCGTGGTGAGCCCCGGGCGCCGAAGGCCGTAAAGTCGGAGGTCTCCGCAAAGCCCGAAGGCACGACCGCCGCCCCCGCTGACAGCAGCAAGGATTCCTCCCAGTGACCCGCAATACCCCGCCCCGTTCGTCCGGCTCGTCCGGTGGTTCCCGTTCCGGTGCCTCCGGCAAGGGCTCCCGCAAGGGTGGCGCCGGCAAGCCCGGCCAGGTCGCCCGGCCGCGCTGGGGCAAGCCGTTCCGGCCTGCGGCCACCGACCGCGAGGGCTTCACCGCGCAGACGGCGCCGCTCGCGCCGGAGGAGCGTGCCCCGGAGCGTCCGGAGCAGTCCGAGCGCCCGCAGCGTTCCGAGCGCTCCGAGCGCTCCGACCGGCCGCAGCGGTCCGACCGCCGGGAGGCGCGTGCGGATCAGCCGAAGGACGGTGCCCGCCCGCGCAAGCAGGCGGTGCGACCGCCGCGCGCGCTGCGGTCCACGACCCGCGCCCCGCGGGCCGAGGCTGCGCCCCGGGGCCCTGGCGGCGACCCGCTCGTCGGCGAGCGCTACGAGGTCGAGGTCGGCCCGGTGGCGCACGGCGGCGGGCACTGCGTGGCCCGGCACGAGGGCCGGGTGCTGTTCGTCCGGCACACGCTGCCGGGTGAGAGGGTGATCGTCCAGGTCACCGACGGGACCACCAAGTCCCGGTTCCTGCGCGCCGACGCGGTCGAGGTGCTGGAGCCCGCCAAGGAGCGCATCGCCCCGCCGTGTCCGTTCTCCGGGCCCGGCAAGTGCGGCGGCTGCGACTGGCAGCACGTGTCCCCCGGCGGGCAGCGCAAGCTCAAGGTGCAGGTGCTCACCGAGCAGCTGGCCAAGCTCGCCGGCCTGACCCCGGTCGAGGCCGGCTGGGACGGCAGCGTCGAACCGGTCGGCGGGAAGCTGCCGCCCGGCGAGGTGCCCGCCTGGCGGACCCGGGTGCAGTACGCCGTGGACCCGGCCACCGGCAAGGTCGGGCTGCGCAAGCACCGCTCGCACGACATCCAGCCGGTCGACCGCTGCCTGATCGCCGCCGCGGGCGTCACCGAGCTGGGCATCGAGGCCCGGGACTGGCCGGGCATCGTCTCGGTCGAGGCGATCGCCGCGTCCGGCTCCTCCGACCGCCAGGTGGTCCTCACCCCGGCGCCGGGCGCCCAGCTGCCGCTGGTCGAGCTGGACCAGCCGGTCTCGATCACCCGGATCGACGAGCAGGGCGACCCCCACCGCGTGCACGGCCGCAACTTCGTCCGCGAGCGCGCGGCCGGGCGGACCTGGCGGGTCAGCGACGGCGGCTTCTGGCAGATCCACCCGGAGGCCCCGGAGACCCTGGTCGACGCGGTGCTGGACGGCCTGGACCCGCAGTGGGGCGAGAACGCGCTCGACCTGTACTGCGGCGTGGGCCTGTTCGCGGGCGCGCTGGCCGACCGGGTCGGCGAGGAGGGCGCGGTGCTCGGCATCGAGTCCTCCAAGCAGGCGGTGGCCGACGCCAGGCACAACCTGGCGGCGCTGGAGAACGTCCGGATCGAGTGCGACCGGGTGGAGAAGCTCCTGCCGCGCACCGGCATCACCGCCACCGACCTGATCGTGCTCGACCCGCCGCGCGCGGGTGCCGGGCGGGAGACCGTCGCGCACCTGGCCGGGCTCGGCGCCCGCCGGATCGCGTACGTGGCCTGCGACCCGGCGGCGCTCGCCCGGGACCTGGCGTTCTTCCGGGAGGGCGGCTACCGGCCGGTCTCGCTGCGGGCCTTCGACCTGTTCCCGATGACGCACCACTTCGAGTGCGTGGCGATCCTGGAGCCGGTCGGCGGCGAGTAGCGGTCCGCCGGTGCCGGGGCGGGGACGGACAGCCGCCCCGCGGGGCCGGTCGGACGGAGCGGATGTGACGGAGGCGGTACCCGGGTTCCCGGGTACCGCCTCCGTCGTCGGTCGGGGAGCCCGTGCTGTCGGGCGCGCGGCGGGGTCAGCGCAGGTTCTGCTCCTCTTCGTCGACACCGTGCGGGAGCGTGATGCCGTGCTGGGCGGCGAGCCGGATCAGCCCGGCGATCCGGCCTTCGTACGCCTGGACGCCGTCGGCGTCCCCTTCGGCGAGGGCGGCCGCGAGTTCCTTGCGGGCCTGGGTGAGCTGCTCGCGCAGCTCCTGGTCGAACATGGCTGTCATTGCCGGCCTCCACACCGGTCGGTGCCGCTCCAGGGAATGCTCAGGGCACTTCAGGTTCTCCGAAGGTGAAGAACTCTTCAAGTCTCACTCTCCGTGGGCGCCCACGCGTCGCCACCCGCGTGCGGGGTGCGTGCGCGCGCCCTTGTTGTGCTAGCACTTCAGCGCTAGCTTGGGATTCATGGGTAAGAAACAGCTGAACGTCCGGGTGGACGCCACCACCGCGGAGATGGCCCGGGAACGGGCGGAGCAGCAGGGGATCAGCATGAACCAGTACATCGAACGCCTCGTCCAGCAGGACATGGGCGAGGCCGGGCGGGTGTTCGTCGACGCGGCCGCGCAGTTCATGAAGGAGTACGAGACGGCCTTCCTGGCCGAGTTCGGCGCGGCCGACCTCCAGGACGTGCGTCGTTGAACCTGGAGGTCGACCTCTCGTGGCTGCTCATGACCGCCGAGCAGTACACACCCGGTGACCCGCAGGTCACCGACTACGGATCGCTGCTCGCGGCGGTCTCCCGGCATCAGGCCGAGATCTTCGACATCGCCGTCTACCCCGAGCCGCAGGACCGGGCGGCCGCCCTGATGCACCAACTGATCCGGGTGCCGTCCCTGGAGAAGACCAACGAACTGTTCGCCACCGCCGTCGCCTACGCCTACCTGGTGGCCAGCGGCTGCACGGTGGCGACCACCGCCCGCGAGGTGCGCAGCCTCGCCCGGGCCATCCGCGAGGGGCGGCTGGGCGTCTCCGGGGTGGCGGACCGGCTGGCCGCGTGGGTGGTGGACGAGGCCGAGGGCGAGGGTGTCAGCGGTGAGGAGGACGAGGACTCGGACTGAGGATCACGCGGGGGAGGGCCCGGCCGTGTCGGAGGCGGCTTCGGCGGCTCCGGTGGCTTCGGCGGCGGGTGCGCCGGGCCCGGCGGGCTCGGCGGGCTCGGCGATCAGCGCGGTGGCGAAGGGGCGGAAGCCCGCCCGGCGGTAGATCCGGGCGACGTCCTCGTCGGCGGCGGACAGGAACACCGTCCGCACCCCGTTGGCCCGCGCGTGCGCGACCAGCGCCGCGGTGACCGCGAGACCGAGGCCGCGCCGGCGCGCCGTCGGAAGGGTTCCGACGCCGGCCACCTCGGTGACCGGGCCCACCGGGTTGTGCTGGCCCGCGCAGAGCGCCGCCCCGTCCTGCACGGCGGCGGCGACCACGGTACGCCCCGAGGAGATCTGCCCGGCGGTCCGCTCCACCGTGCCGTTGGACGCCAACTCCATGGCCAGCGCGGTCAGTTCCTCCGGCCCGGCGTTCCCCACGCCGGTACCCGGCTCGCCGAACGCCAGATGCGGGACGGCCACCGCAGCCGCCAGCGCCGGGTCGCCGGCGGCCAGCACCCGGACGGTCACGCCGTCGGCCGGTCCGCCGTCCGAATTCGGCTCGTCCTCCGGGCCGAGGACCAGCAGCGGGTGCTCGTGCACCACCAGCCCCGCCTCCTCGACCGCCGCGCGCAGCAGCGGATCGTGCTCGGCCACCCACTCGAAGGCCTCCGGCAGCCCCAGCTCGCGCTGACGGTCGAGCACCCGGCGGACGTCCCCGGCGGTGGCGGCCGGGCCGTCGTGGCCCAGCGCGGGACGGGCGTAGTACGGCCAGCCCTCGCCCTCGCGGACGAAGAGGCTGAGCGGTCCGAAGTCCTCGACGCGGGCGGCGGCGCGCGGGACCGCGTCGTAGTAGCGCTCGATCTCGTCGAGGAGGGCGCCGGGGGCGTGGGCGGCGTGGGTGGCGGGGGCATGATCGGCAGAAGTCACGCCGTGCATCCAAGCAGGACCGCCGGGTTCCCGCCACGGTATTTGCCGGGGCGGCGAAGCTCCCGCAGGCGGCCGGTGCGCATGCGGACGGGCCGGGGGCGGCAAGGTCCGGGGGCAGACGGGTGCGGCCCTGCCCGGGCATTTCGGCGCGATTGTTGCCGAACGCTTACAGGCCGGGCGATCTTGCGTACGGGCCGCGTGGCATCCTGGGGCCTTTACAGCTCTGCCGGACGGGAACGGCGGACGTCCGCGCTGGGTGAAGCGAGGGGGATGGACAGGCTCATGAAGCTCTGCTTTCTGGTGGAGGAGCACTACCGGTACGACGGCATGCCGCTCGACGTCGTGCGCCAACTCACCGCGTGGGGGCACCGGGTGGACGTGCTGCGCCCCGGTGACTCGTTGATGGCCGTCTCCGAGGCGGTCCGGGCCGGCAGCCACGACGCCTGGGTGCTCAAGACCGTCTCCGGCGGCCCCGGCCTCACCCTGCTGGAGGCGGCCGCCGCCGTCGGCCTCACGACCGTCAACGACGCCCGCTCCATCCGCGGCGTCCGGGACAAGGCGCTCGCCTCGGTGATCGCCCGCACCCGGGGGCTGCCCGTCCCCGTCACCTACGCCGCCGCCCGCTGGGAGCGGCTCGCCGAGATCCCGGCCGCCGAGTACCCGCTGGTCGTCAAGCCGGCCGACGGCAGCTCCGGGCGGGCGGTGCGGCTCGTTCGGGACCCCGGACACCTCGTCGAACTCGGCCCCCTGCTGGCCGGCGAGGGCCTGCTGATCGCGCAGCCGTACGTTCCCAACTCCGGCACGGACCTCAAGGTCTACTGCGTCGACGGCGAGCTGTACGCCACCGAGCGGCGCTCCCCGCTCAACCCCGACCAGGGGGTGCGGGAGCGGCAGGTGCCGCTCGCCCCCGAGGTCGCGCGGATCGCGGGGCAGGTCGGGGAGGTGTTCGGGCTCGACCTCTACGGCGTCGACGTGCTGCTCGGGCCGGACGGGCCGGTGGTCGTCGACGTCAATGACTTCCCCAGCTTCCGGCAGGTGCCCGACGCGGTCGCGCGGGTCGCGCGGGCGGTGCTGCGGCTCGCCCGGACCGGCACGGCGGTCACCGCCCCGGCCGCGCTGGGAGCGGCGGGCCTGGGCGTGCCCGGCCTCGCGGCGGCGGATCTGGCGACCATGCGCCTGGGCGTGTCGGGCGTGGGGGCGCCCGGCCTGGGCGGCGGGCCGCCGGCGGCCGAGCCCGGGGTGCCGGTCGGGAACGGGCCGGAACCGGTCCGGCTGCCCGCGCAGGGCGGCGGGGCCGTGGGGGCGGGCGTCGGCGCCGGGGGAGCCGGCGGCGCGATATGAGGATCGGCCTGCTCGCCTCGAACCCGGACCACCCCGTGCTCGCCGCCACCGCGGCGCTGCTGACCGCCCGGGGCCACCTGGTCGAGGACCTCGACCCGACCACCGGCCCCGGCGAGCCGTCCGAGCGGATCGGCCCCGGCGAACTCGCCGACGTCTACCTGCTCAAGGCCCACACGCCGCGGGCCCTGGCGCTCGCCCGGCACCTGGAGGAGCGCGGCGCACCCGTCGTCAACTCGGCTGCGGCCACCGAGCTCTGCCAGGACCGCACCGCCATGGCCGACCTCGCGGTCCGGGCCGGGCTGCCCTTCGCCGCCACCCGCGCCGTCGCCGATCTGGCCGATCTGGTGGCGCAGCCCGACCACCCGGCCCCCGGCTTCCCGTTCGTCGTCAAGAGTCGTCACAGCCGCCGCCACGACCTCGTGGCCCGGGTGGACGACGCGGCCCGGCTGCGCGCCCTCGCCGGGGAGTGGCCCGGCGAATCCGTCGTCGTCCAGCCCTATCTGGCGAGCACCGGGTGGGACCAGAAGCTCTGGGTCGTCGCCGGGCAGGTGTTCTGTGCCCGCCGGCGCTCCGAGCTCACCGACCCGGGCGTCAGTGAACTCCACCACCCCGGAGGGGCGTTCGGCCCTGCGGAGCTGCCCGCCGACCGCGCCCGGCTCGCGCTCAGGGTCGGCGAGGTCTTCGGCCTCGACGTGTACGGCGTCGACCTGCTGGACGGACCCGCCGAACCGGTCGTGGTCGACGTCAACGCCTTCCCCGGCATCCGGGGCCAGGCCGGCGCCCCCGAGGCGCTGGCCGCGCTCGCGCTGCGGGTCGGCGGCGCGGGCCCGCGATCCGTCCCGGCGCAGCGACCGGCCGGAACCGGGCCGGGGGCCGTCGACCCGCGGGCGTCCGACACCCGGGCCGAGTCCGGTGCCGACTCCCGGCCCGACTCCCGTGGCGGCCTTCGTGCCGGCCCGTGGGCGGACAGCTCGTCGCCGGTGGGCCGCCGGACGGCCGGTCCGGCGGATGCGGGCCCGGGCGGCGCCGGTCGTTAGGCTGGCCCTCCGGCCGGACGACGCGACCGGATGGCGAGAGAAGACGGACCGTTGCTGCAGGACATCGAGCCCTACCTGGCCTGCCCGCACTGCGCGCAGGCGCTCACCCTCGACGGGCGCACCCTGCGCTGCCCCGGCGGGCACAGCCACGACCTCGCCAAGCAGGGCTACGTCAGCCTGCTCGCCGGTGACGCCCACACCGGTACCGGCGACACCGCCGGGATGGTCGCCGCCCGCAGCGACTTCCTCGCCGCCGGCCACTACCGGCCGATCGCCGACGCCCTCGCCGAGTCGGCGGTCGCGGCGGATCCCGAAGGGCTCGTCGCCGACCTCGGGGCAGGCACCGGCCACTACCTCGCCCACGTCCTCGACGCCCTCCCCGGACGGCCCGGTGCGGCCCTCGACATCTCCAAGTACGCGCTGCGCCGCGCCGCGCGGGCCCACCCCCGGATCGGCGCCGTGGTCTGTGACGCCTGGCGGCCGCTGCCGCTCCTGGACGCCTCCGCCGGGCTCGTGCTCAACGTCTTCGCGCCGCGCAACGGCCCCGAGATCCGCCGGGTGCTGCGCCCCGGCGGCACTCTGCTGCTGGTCTCACCCACCCCGCGCCACCTGCGGGAGCTCGTCACCGCCCTCGGTCTGCTCTCGGTCGACGAGGACAAGCAGCGGCGGATCGACGAGAAGCTCCGGCCCCACCTGACGCCCGCCGGGCGGCGGGAGGTCGAGTGCACGCTGCGGCTCTCGGCCGAGGACGTGCGAACCGTGGTGGGCATGGGTCCGAGCGCCTGGCACACCGACCCGGAGGTGCTGGCGGCACGGCTCGCGGAGCTGCCCGACCCCGTCGAGGTGACCGCTTCCGTCACCGTCGCCGCCTACCGGCGCTGAGGCCCCGGTCGGGGCCCGTGCGGCTGTCCGGGTGCCGGCGGACGGTGCCCGAGTGGCCGTCCGTGCGGCGGCGGACGATGCCCGGGTGGCGGATCCGCCGGTGCCGCGGGTGCCCGGGTCCCGCGGTTCGACCCCGATGGGATGAATCTGCCGGGCAGGCACGTTTCTGCCGCTCGACCGGAGGCTAACGTCCGACGGGTGAACCGCGACGCCACCCGGACCGCCGTGCCGGCCCACCCACAGCAGCGCACCTCGGAACCCGGCCCACCGGCCGCCCGGCGCCCGACCGTCGAGGAGGTCCGGCTCACCTCGTTCAAGTCCTACCGGCGCGCGGTGTTGCCCCTCGCGCCCCTCACCGTGCTGCACGGGCCCGCCGGGGTCGGCAAGTCCAACGCGCTCGACGCCCTCGCCGTGCTCTCCCGGCTCGCCCTCGGGGAGGAGATCACCGACTCCCTCGACGGGGTCCCCGGCGCCGCCGGCCCCCTGGCCACCCCCGTCCGTGGTGGTCTGGACGGCTGCGTCCCGCACGGCCGCAACGCCGTCATCCTCGGCTGCACCGTCCGGTCCGCCGACGGGCCCGTCGGCCTGGAGATCGTCGTCCGCACCGACGGGCCCGTCCGGATCGCCCGGGAACAGCTCACCCTGGACGGCCGGACCCTCGTCGAGACCGGCGAACAGGACCTCCGCAACCGGCGGATCAACGTCAGCTGGCACAACGACACCCGGCAGGGCGACATCCGCGCGCCCTTCCCGAGCGGCACCCTGATCACCGCGCAGATCCCGCTGCGCGTCGCCGGCTCCTCGCCCGGCGAGCGGAAGGTGCTGGCCGCCGCCGAACAGCTCCTCACCGCGCTCCGTGAGGTCTTCCCCGTCCACCCCGTGCCCGCCCTGATGCGCGGCTGGGCCCGCCCCGACCCGCGCGCCCGGCTGCTCGGCAACGCCGCCAACATCTCCGCCGTCATCTCCCGGCTCAGCAACGAATGCGGGCGCCGCTACGGGCAGTTGCTGCGCGTGGTGCAGGACGCCGCGCCGCACCCGCTGCTCGGCCTCGACCTCGCGCACCGCGGCAGCGGCGCCGACCGGCGGGTGCTCGCCGTCTTCGACGAAGGCGTCCTCGGCCGCACCGGCGCCGACCAGGCCTCCGACGGCATGCTCCGCCACCTCGCCTTCTCGGCCGTGCTGCTCACCGGCGCCGGGGTGCTCGACCTCGACGTGGCCGCCGAGGTGCCGTGGGCGCACCGGCAGCTCACCGTGCTCGCCGAGGACCTCGGCGCCGGGCTCGGCACCGACCAGACCGCCTCGCTGCTGCGGCTCGCCCGCGACATGTCCGGACGCAACCAGCTGCGCGTGCTCACCACCCTCCAGGAACCGGCCGCCGCCCGCGAGGCGCTCGGCGGGCCCGGCGACCTGCCGCCCGGGGCCGCGCTGGTGGAGTGCCGACGGGACCCCGACTCCGGGCACACCGTGCTGCGTGCCGAGACGGCCCGGGTGCCGGCGCAGGCGGCGCGGTGCGCCGGGTCGGCCCACGCGACGGCCTTCCCCGGGGCGGCCGTGTCGGGGGCCGCTTCCCCGGGGACCGGCCGGTCCGGGGTGGCCGCCGGGGAGGTGGCGGACGCCGGTGCGGTAGACCTGGACGGGTGAACGAACGAGAGACGGAGTCCGCGGCCCCGACCCTGGAGGGGCTGCGGCAGCGATTGACGGAGTTCGCCGCGGCACGCCGCTGGGAGCCCTTCCACACGCCCAAGAACCTGGCGTCGGCGCTGACCGTGGAGGCCGGCGAGCTGCTGGAGATCTTCCAGTGGCTCACGCCCGAGCAGGCGTCGGCGGTGATGGCCGACCCGGACCGCGCGCACCGGGTGCGGGACGAGGTGGCGGACGTGCTCGCCTACCTGCTCCAGTTCTGCACCGCCGTCGGGGTCGATCCGCTGACGGCGCTGGCGGCCAAGATCGAGCGGAACGAGCTGCGCTTCCCGGTGCCCGGAGCCCCCTCCGAAGGCGGTGACGTCAACCCCGAGAGCGGATCATCGCCCGTGTGAGGGACAAAAGTTGTCCACAGCCCCCGGGTTGTCCACAGCTTTCCGGCCGTCCGGTGCGGACCCTCCTTCTCGGGCCGCACGCTGTCGCCGTGACCGTGCGGCAGGGCGCCGTACGGGCGAGGGAAGGGTGGTCGGACATGGAGGCGCTGCGACTGATCAAGACGGCCCGGCACGCCCTGGCGGAGACCAGGAACGTGCCGGACGTGCTCGCCGAGGCGCGACAGGCGGCGCTGCTCACCGAGGCGGTGGGTGCCCGGCTGGCCGAGTCGGACGAAGGTGAACTCGCCGGGCTGGGACAACAGTTGGTCGAGTCGGCAGCCCACGCGGCGGGCTGTCTGGACCCGTCGGGAGGTGACGCGTCGGCGGTGACGGCGTTCGGCGTCGGCGGCAGGGCGGGGCGGCTCACCGACCTCGGTGACCTCGAACCGGCCCTCGGCGAACTCGGCGGGTTGCTGCGGGACGTCGGCGAGACGCTGGTGGTGCTGGCCTGCGGGGCCGACACCGAGAGCCTCTACTGGACGTGCATCGACGGGGTCGACGCCGGGGCGGAGTGCACCGATCTCGTCGGCCGACTGCTGCAGGCCGTCGGGAGGGCGACGGAGGAGGACGGCCCGCCCGGCGAGGACGGAAGCACACCGGAGAACTGCGTGGGGGAGGACCGTACCGAGGGGGCTCGGGCCGAGGAGGTGTGTCCGGAGGAGAAGGACGTGCCGGTGCTGCTCGCACCGCCGGCCGGGCGGAGGGGGCCGCTGCTGGTGGTCCGGCTCGACCCGCCGGGTGCGGCGGCGAAGGTGGCGGTGCCGAGGGGCGGTGCGGCCGGGCTGCCCGGTCAGCGGGTGGCGGTCGGGTCGTCGGCCTCGTCGGTACGAGGGCCGGCGGCCCGGTTGTCGCCGGTGCCGGTCGGGCCGGCACCGCCCGGGGCGGGGGTACGGATGCCCGAGGACTGCAGTTCGGCGAGGTCCGCGGTGACCGAGGCGAGTAGTTCCTGCATCTGCTCCAGCAGGCTCCTCGGGGTGGCGGGCGCGGCCGACCCGTCGCCGGCGGAGTGCTGCGGGGCGGCGGACGCCTCGGACCGGAAGTCGGGCATGAGGGGACCTCTTCGGATCGGTGGTGCGGCGTGAAGCCGTCGGCGGCGGCCTGACGCGCCCCGCCGCTGCAACCAACGAACTCCCCGAACCGGAGTCACCGACGACCACCCGATGCGGTCCGACCGGCGCCGGCCGTCAGCCTCCCGGGTGACCTCGGCTTGCCGCCGCGCGGCCTCCTCGGTCAGACGCGGCCCGCCGCACGTGATCGCCCGCCGCACGTGATCGCTCGCCGCCCGGGACGGGAAGAGCCCCGGCGTCGCAGCGGCGGCGCCGGGGCCCTCGGACACCCTCCCCGCCGTGCCGCCCGCGTTCACGAGGCGGACGGCACGGCGGGAAAGGGGGAAGAGACCACACCCTCGAAGGAGACAGGTGTCAGTTGTGGGCGTGCAGGTCGGCGTTGAGGCCGCCCCACGAGCCGGAGCGGGCGATGACCTCGACCGCACCGGACTGGGAGTTGCGGCGGAAGAGGAGGTTGTCCTGGCCGGACAGCTCGACGGCCTTGGCCACGGTGCCGTCCGGGGTGGTCACCCGGGTGCCGGCGGTGACGTAGAGGCCGGCCTCGACGACGCAGTCGTTGCCGAGGGAGATGCCGATGCCCGCGTTGGCACCGAGCAGGCAGCGCTCGCCGACCGAGACGACCTGCTTGCCACCGCCCGACAGGGTGCCCATGATCGAGGAGCCGCCGCCGATGTCGCTGTGGTCGCCGACCACGACACCGGCGCTGATCCGGCCCTCGACCATGGAGGTGCCCAGCGTGCCGGCGTTGAAGTTGACGAAGCCCTCGTGCATCACGGTGGTGCCGACGGCCAGGTGCGCACCGAGCCGGACGCGGTCCGCGTGGGCGATGCGCACACCGGACGGGGCGACGAAGTCGGTCATCCGCGGGAACTTGTCGATCCCGTAGACGGCGAGCTGCCCGCCCTGGGCGCGCACGGCCAGCCGGGCCTGCTCGACCTTCTCCACCGGCACCGCGCCGATGCTGGTCCACGCCACGTTGGCGAGCAGACCGAAGATGCCGTCGAGGTTCTGGCCGTGGGGCTTCACCAGGCGGTGGCTGAGCAGGTGCAGGCGCAGGTAGGCGTCGTGCGCGTCGATCGGCTTCTCGTCCAGCGAGGCGATGGTGGTGCGCACGGCGACCACGTCGACGCCGCGGCGGGCGTCGGCCCGCAGCGCCTCGGCGGCGCCGGCGCCCAGCTCGGCCTCGGCCTGTTCGGTGGTCAGGAGGACGGTCCCGGCGGGGCCGGGGTCGGCAGCCAGCACGGGGGCCGGGTACCAGGTGTCGAGGATGGTGCCGTCGGCGGCGATGGTGGCCAGACCGGCGGCAACGGCGCCGCTCACGGGGGTGGTGGATTCTGCAGTCACATCGTGCACGTTAACGAATGCGGGCCCCCGGTGCCGAACACGCTCACCGTCCGGACAGGGCCGGGGAGCCGCCGCATCCGGACGAAAACCGGCTGTCCGAGGGCTCGGAGCTGGGCGATACTCGGACAGGTGTTCATGTCGATTTCAGCCACCGGCACCGCCGGGAGCCCGGCCACCGACCTGGCGCGCCTGTTGAACCGGCCGCCGGACGCGGTCCAGCGGGCCGCGACCGCGTACGGCGAGGCGCACGTCTTCTTCCCGGAGGTCGGCGACGAACGCTGCACGGCCGTCCTGCTGGTGGAGGCGGATCCGGCACCGTCCCGCAAGGGGCGGGGCGGCGGGCCGTCCGGCGCGTCGGACCTCGCGCGCGTCCGGGCCGGCGACGATCGCCCCTACGTCGTGTCGTCACGGTTCGCGGCGGCGCTGCGCACCGTCTTCCGGGCGGTGATCACGGCCGCCGACCCTGCCGATCGCGCTCTCCCGCTGCGCATCGAGCTGCCCGCCGTCCGCGTCGACGGTGAGCGCGGCCTCGGGGGCGGTGCGGGCGAGGGCGGCCGTGTGGCGCTGGTGCGGCGACTGTTCGAGCCGCTGGGCTGGCGGGTCGAGGCGGCGGCGATCCCGCTGGACGAGGAGTTCCCCGAGTGGGGGGAGTCGCCGTACGTCCGGCTCGGACTGGAAGCGGCGTCGGCCCGACCGGCCGACGCGCTCCGACAGCTGGCCGTACTGCTGCCGGCGCTGGAGGGCGTCACGGACCAGTGGGTCGCGCCGGAGGGGGTCGGCAATCTGTTCTCCGCCGACGCGGACTGGCTGGCCCGGCACCCCGAACGTGAACTGATCGCCCGTCGCCTGGACCACCACGGGCCGCCCGGGACCGACGGCGCCGGGTACGGCGACGGTGAACCGGACAGCCCGGTCGAGGGTGCTGACGGCGACGGCCGCACGGCCGCCGTCGAGGCGGGCCGGGCGGCGGTCCTGGCAGCGCTGCGCGAGGTCGGTGCCGCCCGGGTGGTGCACCTCGGCTGCGGCCGGGGCGAGTTGATCGAGGCACTGCTGACGGACGCCCGGTTCACCGAACTGCTGGGGGTGGACGTCTCGCTGCGTGCGCTGTCCACCGCCGCACACCGCCTCGGTCTGGAGCGCACGACGGAGCCGGCGCCGGAGTGGGCGGCCACCCGGCGGACGGTCCGGGTCGGGTTGGTGCAGGGCGCGCTGATGTACGCGGACGCCAGGCTGAAGGGTTTCGACGCGGCGGTGCTCGACGCCGACGTGGTCGGGCGGGCGGACCCGGACCGGCGTCCGGCCCTGGAGCACGCGGTGTTCGGGACGGTGCGCCCGGCGGCGGTCGTCGTCACGTCCCAGGCCGGTGATCCCGGGTTCGGCACCTGGGCGGAACGGGTGGCGGCCGAGCACGGCTACACCGTCACCATGGCCGCCCCGGCCGGGCCGGCCCTCTTCAGACGCGGTACCCCCACCCTCGGAGGAGGCGAGTCCCGATGACCGGCGACGAAACGAACCCCGGCGCCCCCGCTCCCGGGACCCCCGGGCCGAGCAGCCTCCCGGCGGCGGCGACAGCAGCGGCAGAGGTCGCGGTCGCCGCCGACGCCGAGGCGCCGCCGGCCGGGACGGTGACGGTGACCGAGGGCTCCCTCGTCGTGCTGGTCGGCACCAGCGGCGCGGGCAAGTCCACGTTCGCCCGACGCCACTTCCGCCCGACCGAGGTGGTCTCCTCCGACACCTGCCGCGCGTTGGTGGCCGACGACGAGAACGACCAGTCCGCCTCCGCCGACGCCTTCGACGTCCTGTACTACATCGTCGGCAAGCGCCTCGCCGCCGGCCGGCTGACCGTGGTGGACGCCACCAACGTCCAGGCCGCGGCCCGGAAGCGGCTGATCGCGATCGCCCACGAGCACGACGCGAGGCCGGCGGCGATCGTGCTGGACGTGCCGCCGGGCGTCTGCGCCGAGCGCACCCGTCTCCGGCAGGACCGCGACCTGCCCGCGTCCGTGATCCCGCGCCAGCACCGCGAGCTGCGCGCGTCCCTGGCCGGTCTGCAGAAGGAGGGCTTCCGCCGGGTGCACGTGCTGCACGGCGCGGACGAGGTGGCCGCCGCCGAGGTGGTACGGGAGAAGCGGCGCGTCGACCTGCGCCATCTGACCGGCCCGTTCGACCTGGTCGGCGACGTCCACGGCTGCCGCGCCGAGCTGGAGTCGTTGCTGCCCCGCCTCGGCTACCGGATCGTCCGGGACGAGGCGGGCCGGCCGGTCGACGCCGTCCCACCGGCCGGCCGGACGGCGGTCTTCGTCGGAGACCTGGTCGACCGCGGCCCGGACACGCCGGGCGTGCTGCGCCTGGTGATGGGCATGGTGGCGGCCGGTCACGCGCTCTGCGTGTCGGGCAACCACGAGCAGAAGCTCGCCCGGGCGCTGGACGGCGAGCGGGTGACCCTCTCCTACGGCCTGCGGGAGTCCCTCGAACAGCTGGAGTCCGAGCCGGCGGGCTTCCGGTCCGAGGCCCGGGAGTTCATCCGCGGCCTGGCCGACCACTACCTGCTGGACGGCGGCGACCTGGTGGTCTGCCACGCGGGCCTGCCGGAGCGCTACCACGGCCGCTCGTCCGGCCGGGTCCGCTCGCACGCGCTGTACGGGGAGACCACCGGCGAGACCGACGAGTACGGCCTGCCGGTGCGCCACCCCTGGGCGGAGGAGTACCGGGGGCGGGCGCTGGTGGTCTACGGGCACACGCCGCTTCCGGTGGCGAGCTTCCTGCACAACACCGTCTGCCTGGACACCGGCTGCGTCTTCGGCGGTGGGCTGACCGCGCTGCGCTACCCGGAGCGCGAACTGGTCACCGTCGAGGCGGAGCGGCAGTGGTACGCGCCGGTCCGCCCGCTGCTCAGCGACGCGCCGGGCGGGCGCGAGGGCCGTCCGCTGGACCTGGCCGACGTGGCGGGCCGCCGGGTGGTGGAGACGGCGCTGCACGGCCCGGTCGCCGTCCGGGCGGAGAGCGCGGCGGCGGCACTGGAGACGATGAGCCGCTCGGCGGTCGACCCACGGCTGCTGGTCCACCTGCCGCCGGCGGTGCCGCCGGGCCCCGCCTCGCACCGGCCCGGGTACCGGGAGCACCCGGACGAGGTCTTCGCCGCGTACCGCGCGGACGGGGTCCGGCACGTCCTGTGCGAGGAGTGGCATCCGGGCTCGCGCGCGGTGGTGCTGGTGTCCCGGGACGACGCGGCGCTGGCCCGGCGCTTCGGCCCGGCGGGCCCGGGGGCGGTCTGGTCACGGACGGGCGGGGCGCTGCTGGGCGACGAGGAGTGTGCCGCCCTGCTGCTCCGGTTGCGGGCGGCGGCCGAGCGGGCCGGGCTCTTCGAGGAGCTGGACACCGGCTGGCTGCTGCTGGACGCGACCCTGGCGGCGTGGCCGGTGACGGCCGACGGGCCCTCGCCGCACCGCGGGTACGCGGCGCTCGGCGCGGTGGCGGGCGCCGCGCTCCCGTCGGTCCTCGCCGCGCTGGAGCGGGCTGCCGACCGCGGGTTGGAGGTCGCGGCGCAGGCGGGCCGCCAGCGGCGCCGTGCGGCGGACGTCCGGGCGTTCACCGACGCGTACCGCCGGTTCGCGCGTCCCGGGGAGGGGCAGTCGGGTGTCCGGCTGGCGCCGTTCCAGGTGCTGGCCGGGGAGGGGGCGAACCTGGCGCTCCGCCCGCGGGAGGAGCAGCTGGCCCGGATCGACCGGCTGGTCGCGGCGGACCGTGCCGCAGGCCCCGTGGCCGGCGGCACGGCCGGGCCCGGAGCACCGGTCGACCGGATGGGCGGTCCCGTCCTGTACCCGACCGCCCGGCTGGCGGTGGACACCGGGGACGAGGCGTCGACGGCCGCGGCCGTGGCGTGGTGGGAGGAGCTGACCGGGGCGGGCGGTGCGCCGGGCATGGTGGTCAAGCCGCCCGTGTCGCCGATGCGGGGCGCGGCGGGGGAGGGCCGTCCGGGCGGGCTGGTGCAGCCGGCGGTGAAGGTCCGCGGCCGGGAGTACCTGCGGCTGGTCCACGGTCCGGAGAGCCCGGACCACCCGGACCACCCGGACCACCCGGAGCAGCGGGGGCACCGGGAGCGTCCGCGTGGCGGCGCGCTCGGGCTGAAGCGCTCGCTGGCGCTGCGCGAGTACGCGCTCGGTCTGGAGGCACTGGACCGGCTGGCCGGCGGCGAGCCGCTCTGGCGGGTGCACGAGCCGGTCTTCGCCGTTCTGGCGTTGGAGGCCGAGCCGGTGGACCCCCGGCTGTAGGCGTCGACCGGTTCCGGTGGACCGGTCGCAGGCTCTTGCATAGAAATTCCGAGCATCGTATAGACTTGCTGCTTTCCGCCCGACCCGTCACCCCAGGAGCCTGGCATGGCGTTCAACCTCCGGAACCGGCACTTCCTCAAGGAGCTCGATTTCACGCCCCAGGAGTTCCGCTTCCTGGTGGACCTCGCCGCTCAGCTCAAGGCGGCGAAGTACGCGGGTACCGAGCGGCCCAGGCTGCGGGGCCGGAACATCGCGCTGATCTTCGAGAAGACCTCCACCCGGACCCGTTGCGCCTTCGAGGTCGCCGCCCACGACCAGGGCGCCACCACCACGTACCTGGACCCGGCCGGGTCCCAGATCGGCCACAAGGAGTCGATCAAGGACACCGCCCGGGTGCTCGGCCGGATGTTCGACGGCATCGAGTACCGCGGGCACGGCCAGGAGATCGTCGAGGAGCTCGCCGCCCACGCCGGGGTGCCGGTCTGGAACGGCCTGACCAACGAGTGGCACCCCACCCAGCTGCTCGCCGACGTGCTGACCATCACCGAGCACACCACCAAGCCGCTCACCGGGGTGACGCTCGCCTACCTCGGTGACGCCCGCTCCAACATGGGCAACTCGCTGCTGGTCACCGGCGCGCTGCTCGGCATGGACGTCCGGATCGTCGCGCCGCGCTCGCTCTGGCCGGCCGAGGACGTGCAGAAGGCAGCCCGGACGCTCGCCGAGGGCACCGGCGCCCGGATCACCCTCACCGAGGACGTGGCCGAGGGCGTGGCCGGCGCCGACTTCCTCTACACCGACGTCTGGGTCTCGATGGGGGAGCCCAAGGAGGTCTGGGCCGAGCGCGTCGCGCTGCTCAAGCCGTACCAGGTGTCGATGGGCACCGTGCGGGCCACGGGCAATCCGGCGGTGAAGTTCCTGCACTGCCTGCCCGCCTTCCACGACCTCGGCACGGTGGTCGGCCGGCAGCTGTTCGAGGAGACGGGGATGGCGGAGCTGGAGTGCACCGACGAGCTGTTCGAGTCGGAGCACTCCGTCGTCTTCGACCAGGCGGAGAACCGCCTGCACACGATCAAGGCCGTCCTGGTCGCGACCCTCGGGTCCTGACGGCGGACGGGCCCGGCCGGTGAGCGGCTAGAGCTCCTCCAGCTTCACGCAGGCGACCCGGTCGTTGGCGCCGTGCTGACCGCGCTGAGCGTGCGCACCGGCCGAACCGTGCGCATCGGTCGAACCGTGCGCACCGACCGCATCCTGCGCGCCGTGCCGGCCGCGCGCGCCGGTCGGGTCGGTCGGGCCGCCCGCGTGCAGGACCAGCGAGCGGGCCTCCCCGGCCCGGGGCTGCCAGGCCACCACCGTCGCGGCGGTGCCGTCGCCGTGCCCGTCGGTGCGCAGGGCGAGCCGCAGCTCGTTGCGGTCGTTGGCGTAGGCGGGGTCGGTCGACGGGCGGACCGGGTCCACCGCGTCCTGGTAGTGCGGGCCGGACGCGGCCGGGTCGGCCCCGCACGGACCGGTGTGCAGGTGGACCGGGAACTCGCGGTCGGCGGCGACCCCGGTCACGCTCATGGTCAGTACCGTCCGGCCGGGCGCCGAGCGGTCGACCACCACCCGTACGTGCGAGCCGTACGGAACGAGGTCCGGCGCGTGGCTGACCGCGGTCGGCGGGACGAAGGCGGTGGCGGGGTCGAAGGCGGCGTCGGTGGTCGAGACCGGCACGGCGGCGGGTGCCAGCAGGGCGAGCGGGAGCAGGGCGGCGGCGAGCGGAGCGGACATCGGCGGACCTTCTCGGGCTGGGCGCGCTCCCGGAGGGCGCACGCAAGAGCGGACACCCTGCTCAACGCCGCCCGCCGCTCCCCGGACACGCCCCGCGGGCCCCGGACACGGCCCCGGGCTCCGGCGCCGGCCCCGTCGACCCCGGGCCCCGTCGACCCCGGGCCCCGTCGACCCCGGGCTCCGCCGGACCCGCTCGCCCGCGGAGCTGCCGGGAGCTCCCGGCAGCTCACCGGGGGCCCCGGCCGACCCTGCTACCCGGCGTCCCCGCCCGGCCGGCCGATGCCGCGGATCTCGCACCGCGGCCCGCTGGCCCGCATCAGCCGCAGGTCCGCCGTGACCAGCGGCACCCCGTACTGCTCGGCCACCGCCACGTACGCGGCGTCGTCCGGCGTGAGGTTGTCCTTGAGTTCCCAGATCCGCCCGAGCAGCGGTTCGACCGGCACCTTGCGGATCGCGAGGCCGGGCAGTTCGGTGGCGAGCTCGCCCACCCGCTCGGCGGTGAGTTCGCGGGCCAGGTACAGGCCGCGCAGCGACTGCATCACCTCGATGACGAGGTGCTCGGGCGCCGCCCACTCGTCGTCCGCGGCCAGTTCGGCCCGGGCGGCTGCCCCGCGTTCACCCTCGTCGGCCAGCGCGAGCACCAGCGCGGACGCGTCCACCACGATCATCAGTCGGCCCCCGGCCTGCTCCGGTGTGTCACTCTCCGGTCACCGTACCGGGGGGTGTCGCCCCTTCGGCGAGCGGGCCGTCCGAACCGGGGGCAGCCTGGGGTGGTGCCGGTTCGGCGCCCGCGTGGTACTGAGGAGGTGCCGACGTGGCGGAGCCGACGCCATGCACTATGGTTTATCTCGACATCGAGATAACTGCCCTCTACGATATATCTCGACATCAAGATACTTGCCGAGAGGCGCTCACCGGCGGTGCGGGCAAGGTCAGCCTAAGTAAGGCTGACCTTACCACCGTGGCGGCCGGAATACCGCACGAAGCACCTAGAAGGAGTCAGTCGTGTCCGCGAACAGCTTCGACGCCCGCAGCTCGCTGCAGGTGGGCGACGAGTCGTACGAGATCTTCAAGCTCTCCGCCGTCGAGGGTTCCGAGCGGCTGCCGTACAGCCTCAAGGTGCTGCTGGAGAACCTGCTCCGCACCGAGGACGGCGCCAACATCACCGCCGACCACATCCGTGCCCTCGGCACCTGGGACGCCGACGCCCAGCCGAGCCAGGAGATCCAGTTCACGCCGGCCCGCGTGATCATGCAGGACTTCACCGGCGTGCCGTGCGTGGTCGACCTCGCCACCATGCGTGAGGCCGTCAAGGAGCTGGGCGGCGACCCGGCCAAGATCAACCCGCTGGCCCCGGCCGAGCTGGTCATCGACCACTCCGTCATCGCCGACAAGTTCGGTACGCCGGACGCCTTCGTCCAGAACGTCGAGATCGAGTACGGCCGCAACAGGGAGCGCTACCAGTTCCTGCGCTGGGGCCAGACCGCGTTCGACGAGTTCAAGGTCGTCCCGCCCGGCACCGGCATCGTCCACCAGGTGAACATCGAGCACCTGGCCCGCACCGTCATGGTCCGCAACGGCCAGGCCTACCCGGACACCTGTGTCGGCACCGACTCGCACACCACCATGGTCAACGGCCTGGGCGTGCTGGGCTGGGGCGTCGGCGGCATCGAGGCCGAGGCCGCGATGCTGGGCCAGCCGGTCTCCATGCTGATCCCGCGCGTGGTCGGCTTCAAGCTCAACGGCCAGCTGCCGGCCGGCACCACCGCCACCGACCTGGTGCTCACCATCACCGAGATGCTGCGCAAGCACGGTGTGGTCGGCAAGTTCGTGGAGTTCTACGGCGAGGGCGTCACCGCGATCCCGCTGGCCAACCGCGCCACCATCGGCAACATGTCGCCGGAGTTCGGTTCGACCTGCGCGATCTTCCCGATCGACGCCGAGACCATCAGCTACCTGAAGCTCACCGGCCGTGACGAGCAGCAGCTCGCCCTGGTCGAGGCGTACGCCAAGGAGCAGGGCCTCTGGCACGACCCGTCGGTCGAGCCGGTCTACTCCGAGTACCTGGAGCTGGACGTCTCCACCGTCGTCCCGTCGATCTCCGGCCCGAAGCGCCCGCAGGACCGCGTGATCCTGGCCGAGGCCGCCGAGAGGTTCGCCGAGGCGCTGCCGACCTACTCGGCCGAGGCCTCGAAGCCGACCACCGTCACCGCCCCCGACGGCTCGTCCTACGAGATCGACAACGGCGCGGTCGTGATCGCCTCGATCACCTCCTGCACCAACACCTCCAACCCCTCCGTCATGCTGGGCGCCGCCCTGCTGGCGAAGAAGGCCGTGGAGAAGGGCCTGCGCGTCCAGCCCTGGGTCAAGACCACCCTGGCGCCCGGCTCCAAGGTCGTCATGGACTACTACGAGAAGGCCGGCCTCCTCCCGTACATGGAGAAGCTGGGCTTCAACCTGGTCGGCTACGGCTGCGTCACCTGCATCGGCAATTCGGGCCCGCTGCCCGAGGAGGTCTCGGCCGCGGTGAACGAGGCCGACCTCGCGGTCGTCTCGGTGCTCTCCGGCAACCGCAACTTCGAGGGCCGGATCAACCCGGACGTCAAGATGAACTACCTGGCCTCCCCGCCGCTGGTGGTCGCCTACGCCCTCGCCGGCAACATGAACATCGACATCACCCGTGACGCCCTGGGCCAGGACGCCGACGGCAACGACGTGTTCCTCGCCGACATCTGGCCGTCGGAGAAGGAGGTCGCCGACACCGTCGCCGGCTCCATCGACGAGGCCATGTTCGACAAGGGCTACCAGGACGTCTTCGCCGGCGACCACCGCTGGCAGTCGCTCCCGGTTCCGACCGGCAACACCTTCGAGTGGGACGCCGAGTCCACCTACGTCCGCAAGCCCCCGTACTTCGAGGGCATGGCCAAGACCCCGAGCCCGGTGAACGACATCGCCGGCGCCCGCGTCCTGGCCAAGCTGGGCGACTCGGTCACCACCGACCACATCTCCCCGGCCGGCAACATCAAGCCGGGCACCCCGGCCGCGCAGTACCTCACCGAGCACGGTGTGGAGAAGCGCGACTTCAACTCGTACGGCTCGCGTCGCGGCAACCACGAGGTGATGATCCGCGGCACCTTCGCCAACATCCGCCTGCGCAACCAGATCGCGCCGGGCACCGAGGGCGGCTACACCCGCGACTTCACCCAGGCCGACGCGCCGGTGTCGTTCATCTACGACGCCTCGCAGAACTACCAGAACGCCGGCACCCCGCTGGTCGTCCTGGCCGGCAAGGAGTACGGCTCCGGCTCGTCCCGCGACTGGGCCGCCAAGGGCACCGCGCTGCTCGGCGTGAAGGCCGTCATCGCCGAGTCCTACGAGCGCATCCACCGCTCGAACCTGATCGGCATGGGCGTCCTCCCGCTGCAGTACCCCGAGGGCCAGAACGCCGACTCCCTCGGTCTGACCGGCGAGGAGACCTTCTCCTTCACCGGTGTGACCGAGCTCAACGAGGGCCGCACCCCGAAGACCGTCAAGGTCGTCGCGGTCGGCACGGACGGCGCCACCAAGGAGTTCGACGCGGTCGTCCGCATCGACACCCCCGGTGAGGCGGACTACTACCGCAACGGCGGCATCCTGCAGTACGTGCTGCGCTCGCTGATCGGCTGATCCTCCGACAGCTGCCGAGAGGCCGGACCGCGTTCCCGCGGTCCGGCCTCTTCTGCATGCTGCCCCGTCCGGGCACGTCCTCTTGTGCGCCGTGGCGCGATGGACTAAATCTCTATGCCAGCTGGTCCAGACCAATTGACGCTGCTTCAGAGAATAGGTCCGGTATGCCCACTCGCTCCTCCGCCCTGCTCGCCGCCGCCACCGTCGCCGCGCTGCTCGTCGCCCCCGCCACCGCCAACGCCGCCGGGACAAAGCACGGTCCCCAGCTCAAGGGTCAGCGCGTCGGCTACTTCACCCAGTGGGGCGCCGACAGCTCCGCGAGGCGGGTGCAGGAGTCCGGCCAGGCCGGGAAGCTCACCGTCATCAACTACGCCTTCGGCAACGTCTCGGCGGACGGCACCTGTTTCGAGACCAACGACGCCGGCCAGGGCGACGCCTACAACGACTACCAGCGCGCCTTCTCCGCCGCCGACTCGGTGGACGGCGTGGCCGACGCCCCCGACCAGAAGCTCAAGGGCCACTTCAACCAGCTGCGCAAGCTGAAGGCCGTCAACCCGCAGCTCAGGGCCGTGATCTCGCTGGGCGGCTGGAGCTGGTCCAAGTACTTCTCGGACGCGGCCGCCACCGACGAGGCGCGCAGGAAGTTCGTCTCCTCCTGCATCGACCTCTACCTCAAGGGCGACGTGCCGCAGCTCGCCGGCTCCCCGGAGGGCGGCAAGGGCGTGGCCGCCGGGGTGTTCGACGGCATCGACGTCGACTGGGAGTACCCGGGCGGCGGCGGTGACGCCGGCAACGTCGTCCGCCCCGAGGACGGCCGCAACTTCACCCTGCTGATGGCCGAGTTCCGCAAGCAGCTGGACGAACTCGGCGGCAAGCGCGGCCCGCACGCCACGAGCGACGGCACGAGCGAAGGCAAGGGCAGGGGCAAGGGCAAGCACTACCTGCTGACCGCCGCCGTCGCCGCCAACGAGACCGTGGCGGACCGGCTGGAGCTGCCCGAGCTCGCGCGGACCGTCGACTGGCTCAACCTGATGACCTACGACCTGCACGGTCCGTGGGAGGGCAAGGGCCCGGCCAACCACCACGCCAACCTCTACTCCGACCCGACCGACTCGGACGCACGGCAGCGCAGCGCGGACAAGGCCGTCGACCACTACGCCCAGCGCGGCCTGCCCTCCCGGCAGACCGTCCTCGGCACCCCGTTCTACGGCCACGGCTGGACGGGCGTGCCGGCCGGCACCCGCCACGGCCTCTACCAGAAGGCCACCGGCACCGTGCCGGACCGCTCCTACAAGGAGATCAACGCCCTGCCCGGCACCACCTACGTGGACCGCGACCACGGCGCGTCCTGGCGGTACGACGGCTCCACCTTCTACAGCTACGACTCGGCCGAGGTGCTCACCGCGAAGGCCCGGTACGCGCGATGGAACGACCTGGCCGGTGTGATGGTCTGGTCGCTGGACGGCGACGACGCCCGGGGCAGCGCGATCGCCGCCCTGGACCGCGGACTGCGCGGCAACTGACCGCCGGAACGCGAACGGGCAGGGCCCGCCCCCCCGGGTTTCGGGGCGGGGCCAGCCCCGTGAGCAC
>NZ_JBHXDN010000095.1:0-30623 GCF_042726075.1 Kitasatospora sp. NPDC127035
GGGAAGTCGGCCGGGCCGACTTCCCACTCCACCGGCGGCGGCCCCGGGCCGGGTCCGGGGAGCGGTCACTTCCGCCAGAACAGGTGGTGCGTCACCCCGCTCGGGCTGGGGACGACGTCCAGGTGGAACCGGTCGAGCAGTTCGTCGGGGGACTCCCAGAGCCGCACCCCGGACCCGAGCGTCAGCGGCGAGACCGCCACGTGCAGGGTGTCGACGAGGTCCGCGTCGAGGAACTGCCGGATGGTGGTGGCCCCGCCGCCGAGTCGGACGTCCTTGCCCCGGGCCGCCTCCCGGGCCTGTGCGAGGACGGCGGCCGGGTCGGCGTCGACGAAGTGGAACGTGGTGTCGGAGAGCGTGAACGAAGGCCGCGTGTGGTGGGTCATGACGAACACCGGGGTGCGGAACGGCGGCTCGTCGCCCCACCAGCCGCGCCACTCGTGGTCGCGCCAGGGCCCGCGCTGGGGCCCGAACTTGTTGCGGCCCATGATCTCGGCACCGATGTTGCGGGCGTAGTCCCGCGTGAGGTAGTCGTCGAGGCCCCGGCTGCCCCCGGGGTCGGTGCGCATCGGCCAGCTCGCCGTGGCACCGGCCCAGGCGAACAGCCGCCCGGGGTCGACGTGACCGAACGGCCGCTCGAAGGTCTGGTCCTCGCCGGCGCCGATCCCGTCGGCCGAGACGTTGAAGTTCTGGACTCTCAGTAGCTGGACCACGTGGTCCTCCTGTCGTCGTGACAACGGTGGTGCGACCCTCCGGACCGGGTCGTCACCGTGAGGTCGGAGCCGGTCGACGGATCTTGACCCGTATCGGCAGAATCACCTGATCCGCTGAACGCACCGCCGGAACGTCAAGGGCGGTCGGCCCGCAACGACCACCCGGTGACGGGGCCCGACCGGGCACCGCGACGGTAAGGAGCTGGACATGAAGTTCTTGCTGATCATGCACATCGACCCGGCCATCATGGAGGAACTGACCGACGCCGAGCGCCGGGAGATCATGGACGGCCACGGCGCCTTCATGACGACGATCCGCGAGTCCGGCGAGATGGTCGACACCGGGGCGCTGGCCGACCCGTCCCAGAGCTCGGTGGTCCGCGTCCGCGGCGGTGTGCCGGTCGTCACCGACGGCCCCTACCTGGAGGCCAAGGAGTTCCTGGGCGGCTACTACCTGGTCGACGTCGCGAGCCGGGACCGCGCGCTGGAGCTGGCCGCGATGATTCCGGACGCCCGGGTCAACGGCCTGGGCATCGAGGTCCGCCAGGTGGTCTTCTCCGGCGGCCCGACCGCGTGAGCGCCTCCCGCGCCACCGTCGAGGACCTGCTGCGTGCGCTCGCGCCGCAGGCCCTCGGCGCGCTGGTGCGCCGGTACGGGCAGTTCGACCTGAGCGAGGACGCCGTGCAGGAGGCGCTGATCGCCGCGGCGACGCGCTGGCCGGCCGAGGGCGTCCCGGACAACCCGCACGGCTGGCTGACCACGGTCGCCGGCCGCCGCCTCGTCGACCGGATCCGCAGCGAACAGGCCCGGCGCCGGCGCGAGGACGCGGTGGCCGCCCGGGAGCCTGACCGGACGGCGCCCGGCCCCGGCGAGGACACCCCGGCCGACCGGGACGACACGCTGACCCTGCTGTTCCTCTGCTGCCACCCGGCGCTGACTCCGGCCTCGCAGGTCGCGCTGACGCTGCGCGCGGTCGGCGGACTGACCACCGCGGAGATCGCCCGCGCCCACTTCGTGCCGGAACCGACCATGGCGGCCCGGATCAGCCGGGCCAAGCAGCGGATCAGGTCCGCCGGCAGCGAGTTCACCATGCCGGTCGGGCAGGACCGGGCGGAGCGGCTGCGGGTCGTGCTGCACGTGCTGTACGTGATCTTCAACGAGGGCTACACCGCCGGCTCCGGCGACCGGCTGCGCCGCGACGACCTGGCCGCCGAGGCGATCCGGCTGACCCGGCTGCTGCACCGGCTGCTGCCGGACGACGGAGCCGTGGCCGGTCTGCTGGCCCTGATGCTGCTCACCGACGCCCGCCGGACCGCCCGCACCGGACCGGACGGCGAGCTGATCCCGCTCGACGAGCAGGACCGCTCGCGCTGGGACCGCGGCCGCATCGCCGAAGGCGTCGCGCTCGTCACCGACGCGATGACCCGCTCGGCCCTCGGCCCCTACCAGCTGCAGGCCGCCATCGCCGCGCTGCACGACGAGGCACCCAGCACCGACGAGACCGACTGGCGTCAGATCAACACGCTGTACAAGATCCTGGCGCGGATCTCGCCGAACCCGATGGCCGGCCTGAACCGGGCGGTGGCGGTCGCCATGGTCGACGGGCCGCGGGCCGGGCTCGCCCTGCTGGACGAGCTGGCCGCGGACGACCGGATCACGGACCACCACCGCCTGCACGCCGTCCGCGCGCACCTGCTGGAGCGGGCCGGCGACCGTCCGGCAGCCCGGAAGCACTACCACCGCGCCGCCCTCGGCACCACCAGCCCGACCGAACGCCACTACCTGGAGACCCGCGCCGCCCGACTGGACCTTCCCGGGAGGACACCCTGAACGCCGCCGGCACTCGAACAAATCAGTCGCCGGGGTGGTGGGTGCGCGGGACCATGACGGCATGCGCATCCTCGGCCTCGTCTTCGGGGGCACGTCCACGCCCCATCGCTCCCCGATGACCGCCTTCCTCGGCGACACCCTGGGACTGCCCCGTCTCCAGGTGGAGGGCGTCGAGGCCGACTTGTTCGCACTGCCCGACGGGTCGGCCTTCGCCGTGGCCTCGCCCGGCGGGATGGGGGACACGCCCCGGTCCGTCGGCTTCCTCGTGGACGATCTCGACGCCGCGGCGGCCGAGCTACGCGCAGCGGGCGTCGACGTGGGGCCGGTCGGCGAGAACGAACGCGAGCGGTACCTGCACTTCCGGGCGCCGGACCGTCAGCTCTGCGAACTGACCGAACGCAAGGCCGGCCCTGCGTGACCCGCAGGGCGATCAGGTCGGTGCGATCCTCGGGCGCCGCCGGCGGACGGCTGCGCAGCCGGGGGCGAGGAGGACCCGGCGGACAAGCCGGTGGCAGCCGGCGGCGGTTGCCCGCTCCGGGCGCACCGGAGCAGGAAGCCGGACCCGCCGACCTCCTGCTCCGTCGGGCCGCGGCCCCCGGTCATGCGGTCGTGCCCCGCGGGGCGGTCGGGTGGCCGCAGCGGAACAGCGGGTCGCGGGTGTCGAAGGCGACGTCCTCCCGGGCGGCCTCGACGGCGGCGTCCGAGCGCGGCAGGTCGAACGGGAGCGAGCCCGTCATCGGGGCCCGGCCGAACACCGCGTCCAGCACCACGTCGTCGGCCGCACCGAACTCGCCGACCAGCAGGGCCGCACGGGGCTCCAGCGGGGTCAGCACGGCAGGCCGCTCCAGCTGCGCGACGAAGGCGGTGGGCAGGGCGCCGGCCAGCTCCGCCAGCCGCGCGGCCTCCGCCGGCTCGAACTCCAGCGAGCCGGAGTGGAACGCCTGCTCCAGCAGCCCCTCGCGCCTCTCGTACGGCGTGGCGAGCCGGATCACCGCGACGTCGGCGTCCTGCGGCCGGTCGACGACCGTGCCGTAGCGGGCGGCGACCTCCCGGTCCACGCCCTCGACGTACAGCCGGCCGCCGCCGTCGAGCGGCTGCCCGGCGAGGTGGACCAGCGAGCGGGCCTGCACCCGGCGGCCCAGCGCGCGCCCGTCCGGGGTACCGACCAGCCCGGCGGCGGCGTCCGCGTCCACGTACGGGTCGTCGAACAGGCCGAGGCGGAACTTGTCGCGCAGGAGGCGGCGGACCGACTCGTCGATCCGGGCCTCGCTCACCGCGCCGGAGCGGACCACGGTCAGGATCAGCTCCGGGTCGGTCTCGCCGCCGAGCTGGTCGGCGCCGGCGTCCAGCGTCAGCGCGACCTGCTCGGGCACGGACAGCTCCTCGACGCCCCAGTGACGCGGCGGGAGGCTGACGATGCCCGGGACGTCCATGCCGGTGATCGCGTTGAAGTCGGTGCAGACGACACCGTCGAAGCCGTACGTGCCGCGCAGCAGACCGGTGATGACGTCGTGGTTGAAGTTGGCGCCGACCTCGGCCAGCCCGCTGCCGGACGGGATCGCGTAGGCGGGCATGATCTGCGCGGTACCGGCCTCGAACGCGGCCTCGAAGGGGCGCAGGTGCTGCTCGAACGCGCCGCCCGGGTAGACGAGCCGGCGCCCGGCCGCGAAGTGCGAGTCCTCGCCCCGGAACTGGGGGCCGCCGCCGGGGAAGTGCTTGGTCATGCAGGCGACGCTGTCCGGGCCGATCCGCTCCCCCTGGAGGCCCCGGATGTAGGCGGCGATGGTCCGGGAGGCGCGGTCGGCGTCCTCGCCGAAGGTGCCGCTGATCCGGGCCCAGCGCGGTTCGGTGGCGAGGTCGGCCATCGGGTGGATGGCGAGCCGGATGCCGACGGCGCGCAGCTCGCGGCCGATCAGCTCGGCGTACTCCCGGACGAGGGCCGGGTCGTCGGTGGCGGCGAGGCCGATCGGCTCGGGGCCGGTGGAGAAGCCGCCGCCGGTGAAGGCGGTGGCCGGGTTCTCGGTGAAGCCGTGCCGCGGGTCGGAGGCGAGGGTGACCGGGATGCCGAGCCGGCCGGCGGCGGCGAGGTCCTGGACGTGGTTGTTCCACTCGGCCATCGTGCGGGCGTCGGGCACGGCCATCATGCCGAAGGCGGTCAGGCCGCGCTCGGTGATCAGGTGGTCGCCGGACGGGAACGGGCCGTGGCCGCCGGGGAGCATCCGCCCGTGGCACATCAGGGCGGCCTTCTCGGCGAGGGTCATCCGGCCGAGCAGGTCGTCGACGCGCTCCTCGACGGGCAGCCGCGGGTCCTCGTAGGGCTCCATGGTGCCGTTGTGGTTGAGGTCCCGGAACGGGGTGCCGTCGTGGTGGCGGAGCCGGGCCGTCATGCGAGGGCCTCCGCACCGGCGGTGGCGGAAGCAGCCGTGGCGGGAGCGGCGGCGGCCTTGGCGCGGAAGGCCTCGATCGTGGCGGCCTCCACGCCGCAGTGGGCGAGGAAGCCCTCGGTGCCGCCGTAGCGGGCGGCGACCAGCTCCAGGAAGGCGACCATCGCACCGGCCGGGGCCTCCAGCAGCGGTGCGGGCACGGTGAGCGAGCCCGCGTGGTAGTCGTTCAGGGCGCTGCGGTTGCGCTCGGCGAGGATCTCGAAGATCTGCGTCAGCGCCTCGTTGGTGCGGGCGTAGTCGGCGACGATCTCCTCGGCGGGGACGCCGACCAGGTCGAGCAGCAGGGCGGTCAGCAGGCCGGTGCGGTCCTTGCCGGCGGCGCAGTGCAGCAGCGCGCCGCCGGGGCGGGCGGCGGCCTCGACCGCGCGTGCGACCGACGCGGGGGCGGACTCGGCCATCAGCAGGTAGAAGGCGCCGAGGTCGGCGGCGGTGGTCATCTCCCGCATGGACGCCTCCAGGGCCGGGTTGGTGGGCTGGATGCGCGCCTCGACGATCTCGATCCCGGCCGCAGCTGCCGCGGCCCAGTCGGCCGGATCGGCCTCGGCGTCGCCGCGCAGGTCGATCACGGTGCGGATGCCGGAGCCGGTCAGCAGCTCGACGGTGACGGGGTCGGCGGCCGGGTACGGCTGGGCGGAGCGGTAGAGCGCACCGGGGCGGACCCAGCGGCCGTCCGGGTCGGCGAGGGCGGCGGGGTCGCGGAAGTTCACCAGGGACATGGGAGGGGCCTTTCGAAGGAGGACGGTGGGGCGGGGTGTGCGGCCGGGGGAACCCGGCGGTGGAGCGGTGCCCGGAACCTCGGGGCAGGACATCTAGATGTCTAGATGTCTACCGGTCGAGCCCGGTGCAGGGCAAGCGACGACAGGATGAACATCGGACCAACCCGGCCGCAGTACGGGCCGACGGCGCCCACAGGCCGCCCGCAGGCCGCCCGCGCGCCGCCCGGCTCCGTAGGATCTGCCGCGTGGAAACGCACCGAAGCGACACCCCGCTGTACCGCCGACTGGCCCGGCAGCTCCAGGAGCGGATCGACGCCGGCACGTACCCGGCGGGCGCCCGGCTGCCCAGCGAGCCCGAGCTCAGCGCGGAGTTCGGGGTCAACCGGCTGACCGTCCGGCAGGCGGTGGCCGAGCTGGAGCGGGCGGCCGTGCTGGAGATCCGCCGGGGCGTGGGGACCTTCGTCCGCCCGCCGGCCGTCCGGATCTCGATCACCGTCGACCCGGCCAGCCAGCGGGTCGACCTCGGCAGCGTGCACGGCTCGCTGCCGCTGGACGCCCCGCCCGCACCGGACACCAGGCCGCCGCAGGGCACCGACCCGGACGGGGAGTTCGTGGTCGCCGCCCCACCGGTGGCCGGCTCGGCCGAGGACGAGGAGGCCGCCCGGCAGCTCGGCCGGCAGCCCGGCGAACTGGCCCGGGTGGACACCGTGATCCGGTTCGGCGGCCGGCCCCGGGTGGCCAGCAGCTACTGGGTCGCGGCCGGGCCGCTGCCCGCCGAGCTGGTCCGGCCGGGCCGCCCCGGCAACATGGTGCCGGCCCTGGCCGGGGCCGCCGGGGTGGAACTGGAGTACGACTGGCGGGCGTTCGGCGCGATCGGCGCGGACCTCGCCGACGCGGAGCTGCTCGGGGTGCCGGCCGGCACCCCGCTGCTGGTCCGCGAGGGCGTCAGCTGCACACCGGACGGCACGCCCGCGCTGTACGTCCGGCGGCGGATCGACGGCAGCAGCGCGCGGTTCGTGATGCACTTCCGCGACCGGGACGACGCGGGCGGGTCCGCCCGCCGCCCGGAGGCGTAGGCCCGCCGCCCGGAGGCACGGGCCCGGCACCGCGGCGGGTCCGGCCCCGCCGGGCCCGGACTCACCGCGGGTCCCCCGCCGCGTCGCCCGGCCCGACCAGCTCGCGGAACGCCTGCGCCCAGGCCTCCATCGGGTTCGCCGTGCCGGGGGACATGACGTGCGGCCGGGTCATCCCGGCGAGGGCCGCGCCCAGCACCTGCGGCCGGACGTCGACGGCCGGGTCGACGCCGAGCCGCTCGCCGGCGATCACCACCGCCCGCTGCGCGAGGACGTCGATCTGGATCACCGCGAAGTCGTGCACGGTCCGGATGTCGATGAAGCGCCGGCGCAGCGCACGGCGCCGCGCGGTGTGCTCGGCGGGCTCCTCGAACTGCCCGTCGGTGGTCCGCGCGGCGTGCTCGAAGGCCGCCCAGAGTCCCAGCCCGGCCGGCGCCGCCGCGAAGGCGTCCAGCACCACCTGACCGAAGTCCAGGCCGAAGAGCAGCGCCTCCTTGCACGCGTAGTAGCGGAAGAAGGTGCGGTGGGCGACGTCCGCGCGCCGGCAGATCTGGTCCACCGTGGTGCCCTCGAAGCCCTGCTCCTCGAAGAGGTCGAACCCGGCTGTCCGGATCGCCTGCCGGGTCTGCGCCCGCTTGCGGTCGCGCAGCCCGCTCTCGGCCCCACTCGCCGCCACGGTGTCCGTCCCCTGCCCCTGCATACCTTGCTCGCCCCTCGTCGCGCCCGGTTCCCCCGGGCGTCGTGCGTGTCGGTCGTTCCCGTCAACTGCCGTACTGCATACGGCCTCGTCCGTACGCAATCACGGCGGACGCGGCTCGCTCAAGGCGAGCGCGAAGTCGTCGGCAGTTCGTCACGCGAAGTTTGCACAACTGCCAATTGGCAGTTGTGCCACTTCCGAAAGGTGGTCCCCGGCGACGTCCTCGGTGACGAACGCGGCGACGACCGGAACCTCGGCGTCCGCCCCTCGCCACCCCTCCCCCCTCCGAGGAAGCACGGGAAACCATGAAGCGGCACACGCACGTTCTGGTGGCGACGGCCTGCACGGCCGCCCTCGCCCTCACCGCCGGCGCCTGTTCGGCCTCCGACGACACGGTCTCCGGCGACGGCGCGACCAAGGCCGCGGCCAACGACGGCCCGGCCGTCGACGGCGGCACCCTGAAGATCGGTCTGGACCGCCCCTTCGCCAAGCTCGACCCGGCCGACTCCACCCTCACGTCGATGCCGATGATGATCCTGACCAACGCGCTCTACGACCCGCTGATGATCAACGGCGACAACGGCGCCGTCCAGCCCCACCTGGCGAAGTCCTTCACCCCCAACGCCGACGCCACCGGCTGGACGCTCGACCTGCGCGAGGGCGTCACCTTCAGCGACGGCAAGCCGCTCGACGGCCAAGCCGTCGTCGACCACGTCACCCGCCTCTCCAAGCCCGAGGCCAAGTGCGCGTGCGCCGCCGACGCCGCCGCCATCGGCGGGATGGCGGTCAACTCCCCCACCTCCGTCGTCTTCACCCTCAAGGCGCCCAACGCCGCCTTCCCCAACCTGTTCACCCGCTCGCTCGGCTACGTGTCCGAGGCGCCCGCCGCCGCCGACAGCCCCGCCGTCGGCTCCGGCCCGTACACGGTGGAGAGCGTGCAGCCCGGCGTCTCGGTCACCCTCGCCCGCAACCCCTCCTACTGGGGCGCCAAGGGCCACGCCGACAAGCTGGTCTACAAGGTGCTGCCCGACTCCGACAGCCGCTACCAGTCGCTGCGCTCCGGCGACGCCGACCTGATCTGGACCGAGACGCCCGCCCAGTACAAGCAGGCCGCCGGCGACGGGCTGCGCGCCACCACCGGCCCCGGCTCCACCTCCACCGTCCTGTTCAACACCAAGGCCGCCCCCTTCGACGACCCGAAGGTGCGCAAGGCCGTCCAGTACGCGGTGGACCGCGAGGCGGTCGAGAAGATCGTCTACCTCGGCCAGGGCAAGGTCTCGGACGGCCCGATCGGCTCCACCTCCCCCTACCGCGGCGCCGCCGCCTACCCCGCGCACGACGCGGCCAAGGCCCGCGCCCTGCTCGCCGAGTCCGGGCACCCGGACCTCGCCTTCGAGTACCTGGTCGACAACCGGCCCGAGGGCCAGCAGCGCGCCACCGTGCTCCAGCAGATGTTCGCCGAGGCCGGCATCAAGATGACCATCAAGCCGATGGACTCCGCGAGCCTCGGCACCGCGATGTACCAGCGCCAGTTCCAGGTCATGGACTTCGTCACCAGCCTCTTCGGCGACACCGACACCGCCCTGGCCAGCCTCTACGGGACGAACGCCCCCTACAACTTCACCGGCTGGAACAGCCCCGTCGCCGGACAGGCGATCGCCGCCGGACGCGCCACCCTCGACCAGGACCGGCGGACCCGCTCCTACCAGGAGGCCGCGCAGGCCGTCGTCGACGAGGCCCCGATGCTCTTCCTCACCGAGAACCCGGTCGGCTTCCTCGCCTCCGCCAAGACCGGCGGACTGCCCGACGTCTCCAAGCGGACCGTCGTCAGCGTCTCCCCCGCCGCCCTGTGGGTGAAGAAGTGACAGCCCGGACCCTGCGCGTCGCCGGGTGGGCCGGGCAGGCCGGACGGGCCGGCGCCGTCCTGCTGCTGGTCACCGTGGCCGCGCTCGCGCTGCCGCACCTGATGCCCGGCTCCCCCGCCCTCGCCGCGCTCGGCCCCACCGCCACCCCCGAACAGGTCGCCGCGTACGAGGCGACGCTCGGCCTCGACGAGAACGTCCTCACCGCCACCTGGCGCTGGATCGGCGACGCCCTGCACGGCGACCTCGGCCACTCGCTCTCCACCGGCGCCGCCGTCACCACCGAACTCGCCGACCGCATCCCCGTCACCCTCGAACTCTTCGTCACCGCCCAGGTGGTGGCGCTCGGCCTGGCCCTGCCGGTCGCGCTCTGGTCCGCCTGGCGGCCCGGCGGCACCGTCGACCGGATCGCCACCGCCGGCGCCTTCGTCTGGCTCGCCGTGCCCGGCTTCGTGCTCGGCCTGCTGCTGATCTGGATCGCCGCCGTCCAGCTGCGGATCCTGCCCGCCACCGGCTGGACCCCGTTCACCGAGGACCCGCTCGACAACCTGCGCCACCTGGTGCTGCCCGCGCTCACCCTCGGCCTCACCGAGGCCGCCGTCTTCACCCGCACGCTGCGCGGCCAGCTCATCGACACCCTCGACCAGACCTACGTCGCCGCCGCGCGCAGCCGGGGCATGGGCACCGCGCGCCTGCTGCTGCGGCGGACCCTGCGCCCGTCGTCGCTGCCGCTGGTCACCCTGGTCGGCATCGGCATCGGGACGTCGCTCGGCGGCTCGGTGCTGGTCGAGTCGCTGTTCGCCGTCCCCGGCGTCGGCAGCCTGGCCGCCGGGGCCATCAACGGACGCGACTTCCCGGTGGTCCAGGCGGTGGTGGTGGTCAGTGCCGTCGCCGTGGTGGCGGCCACCTTCGCGGTGGACCTGCTGTACCGCACGATCGACCCGAGGATCGCCCATGACCACCGCTGAACCCGTGACCGGCGCCGGTGCCGTGACCAGCGCCGATGCCGTGACCACCGCCCACGCCGTGACCGACGCCCACGCCGTGACCGCGGCGGAGCTCGCGACGGCCACCGGCGCCCGGCCCGCCGCCCCGGCGACCGCCCGCCCGGGCAGGGGCCACCCGCGCAAGGACCTGCCGCGCAGCGCCCGGCGGCGGCCGTCCGCCGGAGTGATCGCCGCCGGCGCCTGGCTGGCCCTGGTCGCGCTCGCCGCCCTGCTGCTGCCGCTGCTGCCCGGCTTCGACCCGCTGCACGGCGACTTCGCCCACCCGTCCGCCGCACCCGGCCCCGGCCACTGGCTGGGCACCGACGCCGCCGGGCGCGACGTGTTCCAGCGCACCGTGGCCGGCGCCCGCGCCTCCTTCGCCGTCGCCGGCCTCACCATCGCCGTCGGCCTGCTCGGCGGCGGGGCCCTCGGGGTGGCCGCCGGCTGGTTCCGCGGCCCGGTCGACAAGGCCATCGGTTTCGTCACCGACCTGCTGATGTCCGTGCCCACCCTGATCCTGGTGATGATCGTGGTCGCCCTGCGCGGCCCCGGCCTCGCCGTGATCGGCACCCTGATCGGCCTGTTCACCGTGCCGCACTTCACCCGTGTGGTGCGCGCCGTCGTGCTCTCGCTCAGCGAGCGCGGCTTCGTCCAGGCCGCCCGGATGATCGGCACCGCGCCGCTGCGCATCCTGCGCCGCGAGGTCGTGCCGCACGTCGCGCCCATCGCGCTGACCTTCGCGTTCACCGCCACCACCGTCGCCATCGTCGCCGAGGGCTCGCTCAGCTTCCTCGGCTTCGGACTCCGCCCGCCGGAGCCCTCCTGGGGCGGCATCATCGCCGAGGGCCGGACCACCCTCGGCAGCGCACCGTGGATCTCGCTCGCCCCCGCGGCGGTGCTCTGCCTGACCGTCCTCGCCCTCAACTACCTCGGCGAGCAGCTCCGTTCGAAGGGAAGCCGCACATGACCGCCCCGGTCCTGGAGGTCCGCTCGCTCGACACCACCCTGCACACCCCCGACGGCCGGGCCCTGCACGTCCTGCACGGCATCGACCTCACCATCGACGCCGGCGAGTGCCTCGGCGTGGTCGGCGAGTCCGGCTCCGGCAAGTCCGTGCTCGCCCGGACCGTCCTCGGCATCCACCCCCGCACCACCAGGGTCACCTCCACCGGACAGGTCCTCCTCGACGGCGAGGACCTGCTCACCGCCGCCCCCGCCCGGCGCGCCGAACTCCTCGGCACCGGCGTCGCCATGGTCCACCAGGACCCGATGACCTCCCTCAACCCGGTCGTTCGGATCGCCGACCAGGTCACCGAGTCGCTCACCAACCGGCGCCGGCTCTCCCGCCGGGCCCGCCGCGAGACCGCCACCGAACTGCTCGCCGCGGTCGACGTCCCCGACCCGGCCCGGCGCGCCCGCGCGTACCCGCACGAGCTCTCCGGCGGCCTGCGCCAGCGCGTCGGCATCGCCGCCGCCCTGGCCGGCTCGCCCGCCCTGCTGCTCGCCGACGAACCCACCACCGCACTCGACGTGACCGTCCAGCGCACCGTCCTCGACCTGCTCGACCGGCACCGCGAGGACCGCGGCCTCGCCACCCTCCTGATCACCCACGACATCGGCCTGCTCTACGGACGGGCCCGGCGGATCGCCGTCATGTACGGCGGACGCGTCGTCGAGACCGGACCCACCGAGGCCGTCACCGAACGCCCCGCCCACCCCTACACCGCCGCGCTGCTCCGCTCGGTGCCGCGGGTCACCGGGCCGCTGCGCCGCACCCTCCCCGCCATCCCCGGCTCACCGCCGGACCTCTCCCGGCCGCTCCCCGGCTGCCCGTTCGCACCGCGCTGCGAGCGCGCGGAGACGGTCTGCACGACCGACGCGCCACCGGCCCACCGGGCCGGCCCCGGGCGGACCGCCTCCTGCCACTTCCCGCTCACCCCGTTGGAGAAGACCGTGACCGCCACACCCGCCACGACCGCCACGGAGAGCGCCGCATGACCGCCGTCCTCCGGGCCACCGGGCTCTCGGTGGTCCACCGCACCCGCTCCGGACCGCTGCACGCCGTCAGCGGCGTCGACCTGGCGCTCCACGAGCGCCGGACCCTCGCCCTCGTCGGCGAGTCCGGCTCCGGCAAGAGCAGCATCGCCAAGGCCCTGCTCCGGCTGCCCCCGCCCACCACCGGCACCGTCACCCTGGACGGCACCGACCTGGCCGCCCTCGCCCCGCGCGCACTGCGGGCCCTGCGGCCGAGGATGCAGATGGTCTTCCAGGACCCCATCTCCTCGCTCAACCCGCGCCGCACCGTCCGCGACCTGGTCGCCGAACCGCTGGACGCCCACCCGGACCCGGCCCGGCACCGCGCGGAGGTGGTGGAGCGGCAACTCGACGCCGTCGGCCTGCCGATCGGCCTGTTCGGCGACCGCCGGCCGGGCCAGCTCTCCGGCGGCCAGGCCCAGCGCGTCGCCATCGCCCGGGCACTCGCCGCCGAACCGCGCGTCCTGATCGCCGACGAGGCCGTCTCCGCGCTCGACGTCTCCGCCCAGGCCACCGTCCTCAACCTGCTCCGCCGGCTCACCGAGGAACGCGGCCTCGCCGGCCTGTTCATCTCGCACGACCTGGGCGTCGTCCGGGCGGTCAGCGACGACGTCGCCGTGCTCCAGCTCGGCCGGCTCTGCGAACAGGGCCCCACCGAGGAGGTGCTCGCCGCCCCCGCCCACCCCTACACCGCGGCCCTGCTCGCCGCCGTCCCCGAACCCGGCCGCCCGCTCGGGGAGACCGGCCTGCTCCCCGCCGACCCGCCGTCCCCGCTGGACCCGCCCTCCGGATGCCGCTTCCGCACCCGCTGCCCGTTCGCCGACGCCCGGTGCGCCGACGAGGTGCCGGAGCTGCGGGAGGTCGCGCCCGGGCGCACGGTCGCCTGCCACCGTCCGCTGCTGCCCTGAGCGCCGCTCGCCCGGGAGACCGCCCCGGGGCCCCGCCGGCGCCCGGCCTGCGGCTTCCCCCCGGCCGCGTCCGCCACAACCCCCGCCCCGGGCACGGTCGGTGACAACCCGATAACATTCCGCCCGGGGCAGTGCATGCGAAGTGACGCGGACGAACCGGGGCGGAGCAGACGGCATGACGGTGACGAACGAGCACGGACCACCCGAACTGCCGGGCCTGTCGGAGCCGTCGGGCGCACCGGGGCCGCCCACCATACCGGGGTCGACGGCCGCACCGGGGCCGGTCGACGTGGCCGCCGAACTCACCCTGCGCTGCCTCGACCTGCTCGCCGACGTCTCCCGCACCGGCCGCCTCCTGCGGCGCGCCGAACTCGAGAGCCTGCGCAGCCTCGGCGAGCGCGGCGCCGAGGCCGGCCACGGCCTCCGCGACCTCGTCACGCACTGCCTCGGCGCCACCCGCCAGGCCTGGCAGACCCTGCCCGGACTCGCCTCCGCCGTCACCGCCGCCGAGCTGCGCCGCACCGGTGACGCCGTGCTCGCCGCCACCGAGGCCGCGCTGGGCGCGCTCGGCGAGGGGCACGAACGCGCGCAGCGGCTGGCGATGCGCCTGGAGGAGTCCAACCGACGGGAGTTCATCGACGACCTGCTGCGCGGCCGCGGCGACCTCGGGGTGCTCGCCGAACGGGCCGAGCGGTTCGGCGTGCGGCTCGCCGCCGGTTACACCGTCGCGGTCGCGGTCGGCAGCCACCCCTACGTCGACGGGCGGACCGGTATCTGCCGGATCCTGCGGGACCTGTGCGGCCGGTTCGACGAGCGGACCGTCCTGATCGTGGTCCGGGAGGGACGGCTGGTCTGCATCGCCCCCGACGGCGAGCAGGAGGTCCTCAAAGCCTTCATCGACCTCACGCTCCGCCCCGCACCCGGCCACACCACGGCGGTCCGGGTCGCGACCGGCCGCCGGCACTCCGGCACCGGCGGCGTCGTCCGCAGCTACGAGGAGGCGCTCAGCACCCTGGAGTACGCGGAACGGCTGGGGCTGCCCGCGAAGCGGCTGCGGGCCGAGGAACTGCTGGTCTTCCCGGTCCTGATGCGCGACCGCGCCGCCATGGCCGACCTGGTCCGCAACGTGCTCGGACCGCTGACCGCGGCCCGCGGCGGCGCGCGACCGCTGCTGGAGACCATCACCGTGCAGGCCGAGGCCGGCTACGTGAACGCCGAGACCGCCCGCCGGCTCGGCGTGAGCGTGCGCACCCTCGGCTACCGGCTGGAGCGCATCCGCACCCTGACCGGCTACGACCCCTCCGACGCGCTGCACCGCTACACGCTGGAGACCGCCGTGATGGGCGCCCGCCTGCTGGAGTGGCCGGCCCGGCCGCTCTGACCGCCCTGCGCGCGGTCGGCCGTGTGCCGCCCACCCCCTGCGCGGCCCGTTCCTGCGTGGCCGACCTCCGTACGGCACGCTCCCGGCGTCCGGTTCCCCCCGATCGGTCCCGGACGTCCCGGGCCCACGGTCCGTTCCCGGGTGTCAAATGGCCGTCAAGATTGCCGGATCCTGGCAATGTGCGAACGGCCCTGCCCTGCCAGGATCTCCACGGCGCCCGGGGGGCCGGCGCCGCGAGGAGAGCCGGAGGGGCGAACGGATGCGGGGATTCTTCAAGGCCGCGCCGGGCTCTCCGATCCTGGTGACGGCCGTCGAGTACTGGGTGTCGGCCCTGCTCGGCGGCTTCGGGGCCGACGCCGCGCACGGGGGTCGCGACGTCGGCCGCCGCACCGGATCCGAATCCGGCGGTGCGGAGGCGTGCGTCGAGCCGTGTGCCGGCGACCAGGGGGACTGGGACGGTGACGCGTTCCCTCTCGTCGGCCGCGCCTGCGTGATCCTCCCCGGAGGCGCCACCGCCACCTCGGGCTGGGCCGAGACCAGCACCGACGACGGCGCCCCCGCCCTCCTGCCGGTCCGCACCGCGCCCGGCGACCCCGTCCTCCCGGCCGGCCGCACCGCCCTCCTCCACTCCCACGACACCGCGACCGGCGTCTTCCTGGTCTCCCCCCTCGACCTCACCGCACTCTTCAGCTGACAGCCGGCCCGACCCGCGCAGCCCCCCGCACGTGTGGCTCGGTGACCTCCTGCGCGCCGTCGGCGCGAGGGAGGTCTGACCGCCCTTCCCGCGCCTCAGCGGCGGGCGGCCGCGAGGAGGGCGGGGACGGTGGGGAGCTTGACTCGGGGGCGGCCGGTGGCCTGGCCGCGGGCGCGTTCGGCCTGCTCGATGGCGCGCAGGTGGCGCAGGCCGAGGGCGTCGGGGCGGCGGGTGCGGACCAGCCGGTCGAACTCCTTGCGCGTGCCCGTGGGCACCGGAAGCGCGCGGGCGGCGGCGTCGTCCAGCAGGGCGTCCACGGTCTCCTGGGAACAGGCCCGGTTGGCGCCGATGCCGCCGGAGGGACCGCGCTTGGCCCAGCCGACGAGGTACGCGCCGGGGAGCGGGCGGCCGGTGGCCGGGTCGAGGACGCGGCCGGCCCGGTGCGGGACGCTTCCGGCGGCCTCGTCGAAGGGGAGCCCGGGGACGGGAACGCCGCGGTGGCCGATGGAACGCACCACCAGGCCCGTCCGGAGCAGGGCGTCCGTACCGGCCAGCCGGACGGCCTCGACCCGCTCGGCCTCGACCCGCTCGGCCCCGGCGGGGCCGGTGCCGACGAGCTCGGTGGGCGTGGCGAGGAAGCGCAGCACGATCCGCCGGCCGGGGCGCGGCGGGCCCGCGCCGTCGACGCGCTCCAGCGGAAGGCCCGCGAGCAACGCCGCGCCCGAGCCCTCGGGGGCGGCCGCGAGGGCGGCCCGGACCTCGGGATGATCGTCCACCACGACCTCGACGCCCGGTAGTTGGGTGAGGGCCAGGAACTCGGGCCCGGTCCACGCGGCGTGCTCGGGCCCGCGCCGGGCGAGCAGCACCACCTCGCGGATCCGGCTGCGGCGGAGCGCGGCGAGGGCGTGGTCGGCGATGTCGGTGGCGGCCAGCCGGTCGGGATCGGTGAGCAGGATCCGGGCGACGTCGACGGCGACGTTGCCGTTGCCGATGACGACCGCCCGCTCCGCGCCGGGACCGTCCGCGGCGGCGGCACCCAGGTCGACCGCGTCGGCCGGGACGGTCGGCTCCGCGTTGTACCAGCGGACGAAGGTGGTGGCGGGCAGGCTGCCGGGAAGATCCTCGCCCGGGAGGCCGAGCCTGCGGTCGGCGGCGGCGCCGACCGCGTACACCACCGCGTGGTGGTGGGCGGCGAGTTCGGCGTGGGTGAGGTCGGCGCCGACCTCGACGTTGAGGTGGATCCGCAGGCGCGGGTCGTGGAAGACGGACGCGAAGCTCTCGGCGATCCGCTTGGTCGACTGGTGGTCGGGGGCGACGCCGTGCCGCAGCAGACCGCCGGTCACCGGAAGCCGGTCGATCATGGTGAGTTCGGCACCGGTGGTGCGCAGCAGCGTCTGGGCGGTGTAGCCGGCCGAGGGTCCGGTGCCGACGATGGCGACCCGCAGCGGCCCGGTGCCGAGGTCGAGGCCGGCGGGCAGGCTGCGGGGGAAGGCGGGCGTGCCCCAGGAGTGGTCGGAGGGGTGGTCGCGGAACCAGTCGCGGTTGAGCTCCCCGAAGACGGTGTCCGGCCCCGTCAGGCGGTCGACGGGGAAGACGGCGTCCACGGGGCAGGCGTCGGCGCAGGCGCCGCAGTCGATGCAGGCCGCCGGGTCGATGTAGAGCATGTCGGTCCGGCCGAAGTCGGGCTCGTCCGGCGTGGGGTGGATGCAGTTGACCGGGCAGACGGACACGCACGAGGCGTCGTTGCAGCAGGTACGGGTGATCGCGTAGGCCATGGCGGAGGTGGGGTCCTCGCTGCGTGGGTTCCAGTGGGTTCGGGTGCGTGCGGGCCGACACGGGCCGACACGGGCAGACGCGGGCCGCGCGGGCCGCGCGGGCCGCGCCCTGAACGCGTCGGGTCGTGAACGGGGCCGGGGCGCGCCTCAGAGCATGTCGACGCGGCGGTAGAGCGCCGCCGAGGCCCGGGTGAGCAGGCCGGTCTCGGCCAGGAAGGCCATCAGGTGGCGGCTGCTGGTGCGCATCATCGCCCGCCGGTGCCCGCTGGCCCGGGCCTCGGCCACCGCCCGGCCGACGTCCAGCCCGGCCGCCGCGTACACGCCCGGGTGGACCATGCTGCTGACGATGACGTAGGCCCCGGTCGCGATCCCCGTGGCGGCCGCCCGGCGGCGGGCCGGGCCCGCACCGCGCAGCCGTTCGCGGATCTCCTGGCGGGCGAACTTCATGTGCCGGGACTCCTCGACCACATGGATCCGGGACGTCCCCCGGACGATCTCCAGGACGTTCTCGCCGCGCATCCAGTCGCGCTGCATGACGTCCAGCACCTCCTCGGCCACCAGGATGCCGCCGTAGGCGAGTTCGCCCCGGGCGAGGGCCTTGAAGGCGCGGCCGGCCTGGGCGATGAGGCGGTTCGGCTTGTACTGCGGGACGCCCATCTTCTCGCAGGCCCGGGCGAACATGATCGAGTGCCGGCACTCGTCGGCGATCTCGGTGAGCGCGAAGCGGAACGCGGCGCTGGCGGGGTCCTTGAGGTACTGGTCGCGCAGCACCATCTGCTGGAGGATCATCTCGAACCAGATGCCGGTGGTCATGATCGAGCAGACCTCGTGCCGGGTGAGGACGACCCGCTGCTCCTCGGTCATCTCCGCCCAGAGCGCGGTGCCGTAGAGGGTGCTCCACTCCGGGTTGAGCCCGTAGTCCCCGGGCGGGAGCGGGGCGTCCCAGTCGATCTCGACGGCCGGGTCGCAGGAGAGCGTCGCGGCGGAGTCGAGCAGCCGCCTGGAGACGTCGTCGTCGGCCGCGGTGTGCGCGCTGCCGCGCGCGGTGGTGTGGGTGCGTGGCGCCGGGTGAGCCATGGCTGCCTCCAGGTGGATGCTCCGGGTGGGTGGCCTGCGCGGGATCCCGCCCGCCCCGCTTATTGACGGAGAGTACAATAAGAGCCCGCGCCCGAGAACCCCCTGCGCGGCAGGACACCGCCTCCCCCGCCGTGCGCCGCCCCGAGCCCCTCCCGTGCCCCCTCCCCCACCCCTCCCGTACGCCGGCGGTCCCCCGGGCGGCCCTGTGGCCGGGCCCGCGAAACTGGCGGCCCCGGCCGGCCGGGGGATGATGGAGAGGTCCCAGGCCGCGCCCGTGAGGCGCCGGCGGAGGAGAGGAGCGGACCGGATGAGCGCGGCGGACGCCCTGCACCGTGGCCGATCGCCCTTCCTCGGCAGCGCGGCCGGAGCCCTGCTCGACGCGGACGGCCGCATCGTCGGCTGGACCCTGGAGGCCGAACGGCTGCTCGCCCTCGGCGCCGCCCAGGTCCGCGGCCGGCCCGTCCGGGAACTGCTCGCCGACCCGGCGGGGTGGCCCTCCCTGGCGGACCTCACCGAGCAGCAACGGCTCGACGGCTGGTCCGGCGCCGCGGAGCTCCGCTCCGGACGGGGCGAGGAGCTGGCGGTCGCCTACCAGGTGCTGCCGCTCGGCGGCCCGCCCACCGAGCCGTGCAGCTGCCCGCCCACCGGCCCGCGCGAAGACCTCCGCGACGGCCACGACCGGCCCGACGCCCCCGCCCGGTACTTCGTCCTCGCCGCCCCCGCGACGCAGGTCGCCCGCTCGCGCCAGGACCAGGCGTTCACCCGCGAACTGTTCCTCCAGGACCGCGTCGGCCTCGCCGTCTTCGACGACCGGTTGCGGCTGATCCGCACCAACACCCACCTGCTCCCCTACAGCGGTCTCCCGCCGGACCTCCGGGGCCGCCGCCTCGGCGACTTCCTCCAGCCCCAGGACGCCGAGGCGGTCGAACGCGGACTGCACGAGGTGCTGCGCACCGGCCGGCCGCTGGTCGGCGCGGAGGAGCTGGTCCGCACCATCGAGGACCCGGCCGGCGGCGCCGTGATGGCGATCTCCGCGTTCCGGCTCCAGGCCCCGGACGGTCAGGTCATCGGGGTCACCGCGCTGTTCACCGACGTCACCGAACTGCACCGGTCCGGCGAACGGCTCGCGCTGCTCCACCGGGCCACCGCCGCCGTCGGTGGTTCGCTGTCGGTCTCGGCGACCGCCGAGGAGCTGGCGGCCGTCCTCGCCCCCGGGCTCGCCGACCTGGCCGTGGTCGACGTCGCCGAAGCCGTGTTCGTCGGCGAGGAACCGGCCCCGGGCCGGGACGGCCGCCTGGTGCTGCGCCGTACCGCCGTGGCCGTCACGCCGGGACCGAACGCGCTCCCGGCCCCGCCCACCGGCGTCGCCGTCCAGGTCGACCCCGACGACCCGCCCACCCTCGCCGATCCCGCCGATCCCGCCGATCCCGCCGATCCCGCCGCCCCGGCCGAAGGCGCCCGCGTCACCGGCACGCCCGGCGTCGAGGCCCCCGACGCCGGGGCGGGCGGAGCCGCAGCCGGGGCCGACACCCCGGCGGATGCCTCGACCGAGATGACCGCCCCGATGCGCGCCGGCGGCAGCCTCCTCGGCCGGGTGACCGTCCGACGCGCCCCGAACCGGCCGCCCTACCTGCCCGCCGACCGCGAACTGCTGCGCGAGATCGCCGACCGGGCCGCCCTCGCCCTGGACAACGCCCGCCGCTACACCCGCGAGCACCGCGCCGCCGTCGGCCTCCAGCGCAGCCTGCTGCCCCCCTCGCAGGCCGAGACCGCCGCCGTCTCCACCGCCAGCGTCTACCTGCCGACCGACACCGCGAGCGGCATCGGCGGCGACTGGTTCGACGTGATCCCGCTGTCCTCCGCCCGGGTCGCCCTGGTCGCCGGGGACGTCGTCGGCCACGGGCTCGCCGCGAGCGCCACCATGGGGCGGCTGCGCACCGCCGTCCGGACGCTCGCCGACCTCGACCTGGAACCGGACGAGCTGCTGGTCCATCTGGACGACCTGGTCGCCCAGCTGATGGTCGAGGCCGAACGGCCGGACGAGGAGGCCGACCCGGACGACCACCAGCAGGCCGTCCCCTTCGGCGCCACCTGCGTGTACGCGGTGTACGACCCGGTGTCGCGGCGCTGCGCGATGGCCTCCGCCGGGCATCCGCCCCCCGCCGTCGTCGCCCCGGACGGCGCCGTCACCTACGTGCCCGTCCGGCCGGGTCCGCCGCTCGGCGTCACCGGCCTGCCGTTCGAGGTGACGGAGGTCGAACTCGTCCCCGGCAGCCTGCTCGCGCTCTACACCGACGGGCTGATCCAGGGGTACGGCGACGACCTCGACGAGGGCATGGCCGAACTGGGCCGCCGGCTCGCCGCCGTGGCCGGGCCCGGCCCCGCCGCCGGCGGCGCCGGCACCCCGTCGTTGCGCGACCTCGGCCGCGAGGTCGTCGCCGGTCTGCCCGCGCACCGCCTCACCGACGACGTCACGCTGCTGCTCGCCCGGACCCGGGCGGTACCGGCCGAAGCCACGGCGGGCTGGACCCTCGACGCCGACCCGGCCGGCGTCGCCCGGGTCCGGGAGGCCGCCACCGGACAGCTCCGCGCCTGGGGCCTGGAGGACTTGGTGTTCACCACCGAACTGGTGCTGAGCGAGCTGGTCACCAACGCGATCCGCTACGCCGGCGGCCCGGTCGGCGTCCGGCTGATCCGCGCCGAACGCCTCACCTGCGAGGTCTCCGACCCCAGCGCCACCCAGCCCCGGATGCGCCGGGCCCGCCTCACCGACGAGGGCGGACGCGGCCTCTACCTGGTCGCCCAGCTCACCAACCGCTGGGGCAGCCGCTACACCCGGCAGGGGAAGACGATCTGGGCGGAGCAGGACCTCCCCTGAGCGGACCTCCCCTGAGCGGCCTCCCGCCGTGCCGCGGACACGCCCCCGATCCGACCAATGCGGGTCGGTCGCCGCCCTCGACCGGTGTGATTGGTGCTCTGATGTGCCAACTCACCCGTTAAGGAGAGACATGCGTACTCGCACCACCCTCGCCGCCTGCGCCCTCGCCGCCGCCGCGGTCCTCGCCGGCGGCGGTACCGCCGCGGCCGACTCCGTCGCCGAGGGTGTGGCCGTCGGCTCCCCCGGCGTCCTCTCCGGCAACCAGATCCAGATCCCCGTCCACATCCCGATCAACCTCTGCGGCAACTCGATCAACCTCATCGGGGCCCTGAACCCGACCTTCGGCAACACCTGCATCAACGCCTGATCCGCCGTCCCGGACGCGGGTCCGCCCCTCGCGGGCGGGCCCGCGTCCGCGCGTCCGGCCCCGCCCGCTCGCCCGACCCCGTCCGGATGGGCGCTCCCGGGTGGCTCGCACACGATGCACCGCCTCATGCTGGGGCGACGACCCAGCGAGGTGCTGATGTTCGACGAAAGCTTCGCCTTCCCCAAGAGCCTGCTGACGCCGACGGCCGGAGCCACCGGCCGCGGCGCGGTGATCGGCGCCGGCATCGCCGGCCTGGTCGCCGGCTACGAGCTCCAGCGCCGGGGCTACGACATCGTCCTGTACGAGCGGCTGAACCGCCCGGGGGGCCGTGTGCGCACCCACCGCTTCTGGGACGGCACGTACGCCGACCTCGGCGCGATGCGCGTCCCCGCGAACCACCACTGCATCCAGCACTACATCGCGGCGTTCGGGCTGCGGACCCGCCCGTTCGTCAACTTCAACCCCGCCGCCTACTACCACCTGCGCGGCCACCGCGTCCGCATCCGGGACGGGCGGTCGCTGAACTCCGTCTACGCGCTGCGCGCCGAGGAGCTCGGCGCCCCGCTCGACGTCCTGGACAGGCTGCTGAGGGCGGTGTGGAGCTCGCTGACCGCGGACCAGCAGCGGCGCCTGCTGGCCGGCCGATGGGACGATCCCGCCCTCGACCGGCTCACCACCGTGTCGCTCTGGCAGTACGTCCACGAGCGGCTGTCGCCGGAGGCCTGGCACCTGCTGGGCCACGCCAGCGGCCTGGCGCACTACGAGCAGTCGTGCCTGCTGGAGGTCCTCGTCGACTACTTCGGCCTGTTCCACCTCGGGCAGGTGGAACTCGTCGGAGGGATGGACACCCTGGTGCAGTCCTTCGTCCGGGCGCTGCGGCCGGGGACCCTGCGCCTGTCCACCCGGATCGACGAGCTCTCGCTGACCGGATCGGGCGTGCGGGTGCGGGGACTGCGGCTGGGCAGCCCGGTCTCCGACCGGTTCGACTTCGTGGTCTGCTGCGTCCCGGTGCCGGCCCTGGACCAGATCGTCTTCCGGCCCGACCTGCCGCACCACCAGCAGCACGCCATCCGCGGCATCAGCTACGCCAGCAGCACCAAGGTCCTGGTGCACACCCGACGGCGCAGCTGGGAGCTGGCGGACGGGATCTTCGGCGGCGGCAGCTTCACGGACATGCCGATCCAGCAGTGCTGGTACCCGTCGGACAACGCCCGCACGCTCGTGGACGGGACCGGCCCCGGGGGGAGCGCGCCCGGCGGAAACGGATCCGGCGGGAACGGATCCGGCGGGAACGGCCACCGCGGCCACGGGCCCGGCATCGGCGGCTCCGTCGTCAGCGGCTCCGTCAGCGGCTCCGGCAGCACGAACGGCGACGGCCCGGCCGGAGGCCCGTACCTGGTCGCCCTCGACCCCGACCGGTCCCACGAGTCCGCGGTGCTCACCGGCGCCTACCTCTGGGGCGCCAACGCCCGCCGCTTCACGACCCTCCCGCAGCCCGACCGCGACCTGCTGGTGCTCAAGTGCCTGGAGCGGCTGCACCCCCTCATCCGCCACGACGTCGACGACATCGTGCACTGGAACTGGGACGACCAGATCGGCCTGGGCGGCGGCGCGTTCGCCCACCTCGCACCCGGCGAGCACATCCGCTACCTGCGCGGACTGGGCACCCCGCACCCGGCCGACGACCCGCGGATCTACTTCGCGGGCGAGCACCTGTCCGCCTCGCACGCGTGGATGCAGGGCGCCGCGCAGTCGGCCCTCGACGTGGTGCTCCGGGTGCTCGACCAGGGGAAGCGGTACGGCACCGCCACGGTGGGGAGCCGACCGTGACCGGCGGGCGCGTGGCCGGCGGCGTCGGCGGGACCGGCGGGACCGGCGGGACCGGGCCCGGACGGCTGCGGCGCGAGGACCTCCGGTCGATCTTCGTCCCGGCGGCGGGCGGCACCGAACTGGTCGGGCTGGAGATCGAGAACGGCGTGGTCGACCCCGAGACCGGCCTCGCCGCCCCCTACGAGGGCGCGGGAGGGATCGAGGAGGTCCTGGAGACCGTGCTCGCCGAGTGGGGCGGCGAGCGCCGGACGGACGCCGGGCGGCTGACCGGCGTCGACCTGCCGGGCGGTGACCTCGTCACGCTGGAGCACGGCGGGCAGCTGGAGTACTCGTCCGTCCCGGTGGCCGGCCTGGCCGCGGCCGTGGACGGCACGCGCGAGGCGTTGGAGCGGCTGTCCGAGCTGGTCGGACGGTTCGGTCTGGCCCTGCTGCCGGGCGCGCGGCTCCCCTTCGACCGGGTGGACGCGATGACGTGGGTGCCGATGGTCCGCGGCGCCGTCATGCGGGACTACTTCACCCGGATCGGCGCGGCCGGGCGCGGGGCGCCGAACGTCATGGCGCTCTCGCTGTCCGCCCAGGTGCACCTGGACTACCTCTCGGAGCGGGACTTCACCGAGAAGCTGCGGATGCAGATGGCGGCGTCCTCGACGGTCACCGCGCTGTTCGTCAACTCGCCCCTGCACGAGGGCCGTTCCAACGGCCTGCTGTCACACCGCTCGCAGGACTGGCTGCGGATGGACCCGGGCCGCTGCGGTGTCATGCCGGCCGCCCTGCGGGACGACGTGGGCGCCGACGACGTCGTCGACTGGGCTCTCGGGCTCCCGATGATCTACCACCGGGGCGCGGACGGGGGCTACCGTCCGGCACCCGACCGGCCGTTCGGCGCGATCCTGCGGCAGGGCTTCGACGACGGCACCCTTCCGGCGTTCGACGACTGGGTCTCCCACCTGTCGCAGATCTGGACGGCGGTCAGGGTCCGCCGGACCCTGGAGCTGCGGGCCGGGGACGGCCCGCCGTACCCGCACCTCGCGGCCGTCCCCGCGCTGTGGGTGGGGCTCAGCTACCACCCGCCGTCGCGGGCGGCGGCCTGGGACCTGCTGCGCCCCTACAGCGCGGCGGACCACCGGGCGGCGATGGCCGCGCTGCCGTCCGAGGGCCTGCGGACGGACCTCGGCGGCGACCGCGTCCACGACCTCGCGGCGGAACTGGTCCGGCTCGCCCGGGCCGGGCTGCGGGCCCGGGTCGAGGCAGGGCTGGAACCGCCGAAGGTCCTCGCCTACCTCGATCCCCTGGACGAGGTGCTGCACACCCGGAAGACGTTCGCCGAACAGTGCGCGGACCGCTGGGAGGCCGACCTGCGGCGCGAACCCCGGCGCTACGTCGCGGCGTTCCGCGTCTGACCCTCCCCGCCGAAGCCGCAGGTCCGGCCGACGCGAGCCGGACCGGACCTGCGGAACGTGCGGTGTGCGGAACGGGCGGTGTGCGTCAGTGCCGGCGGCTCAGGCCCTGGTCGATCGCCGTGATCAGCTCACCGTTCGGGGTGTCCCCGTCGAGCGACCAGATCATGGCGCCGCCGAGACCCTCGTTGCGCACGTACGCGGCCTTGGCGCGCAGCACGGTCGGGTCGTCGTACGTCCACAGGGTGGTGCCGTCGAAGAGCCAGGCGTGGCCGTTCTTCTGGCCCCGGTACAGCTTGTACGTCCCCGAGTCGGCGAGCTTCTTCAGGAGCTTGTAGTCCTCGGTACCGGCCGTCCAGGTCGCCGGGGCGGGACCGGCGGCGGGCTGCCCGAGACCGTCGCCCCCTCCCGTGACCCCGGTCCAGCCCTGGCCGTAGAACGGCAGGCCGGTCACCAGCTTGCGCGCGGGGGCGCCCCGCCGCAGCCAGGCGTTGACGGTCTGGTCGACGCTGAAGTCGTTCCGGGCGTAGAGCGCGGACTGCTGGGCGGTGGTCTTCTCGCCGGAGACGTGGAAGTCGTAGCCCTGGAGGTTCACGAAGTCGAAGTCCCGGATGATCTTGGAGACCTCGAAGCCCGCGTCGATCTTGGCGGGGGCGGTGGGCACGTAGGCACTCAGCTCGAAGTGCTTGCGGCGGGACAACGACTTCCCGTACGCGTCGATCTGGGTGCGGAACTCGTGGACGAGGGCGGTGAAGTTCTTCTTGTCCTCGGGGCGGATGCCGTTGCCGGGGGCACCCTCGGAGCCGGGCCACTCCCAGTCGAGGTCGATGCCGTCGAAGAGCCCCGCGGCGGCGCCCGCGCCACCCCGGGCACCGTCGGCCGGCAGGTTGCCCTTGAGGTAGAGGTCGATGCAGGAGGCGACCAGCGCCTTGCGCCCGGCGGCGGTGCGCGCCGCGTCCGAGAAGTAGGCCGAGCCGCTCCAGCCGCCCAGCGAGATCATCAGCTTGAGGTCCGGGTGCTCGGCCTTGAGCTTGCGGAGCTGGTTGAAGTTGCCGGCCAGCGCCTGGCCGTCGGCGTCGGCCACGCCGTCCACCGACTCGGCCGCGCCGACCGGGCGGACGTAGTCGGCCCAGGTGTCGGAGCCGGGGCCGCCCATCTGGCAGGTGCCCGCCGAACCGACGTTGCCGAAGGCGTAGTTGATGTGGGTGAGCTTGTCGGCGGTGCCGCTCGTCTCCAGGTCCTTGACGTGGAAGTTGCGGGCGTAGACGCCCCACTGGATGAAGTAGCCGACCCGCTTGTACTTGAACCCGCCGGACCGGTCCTGGTCGCCCGAGTCCCGGGAGACGGCCGCCGAATCGGGGTCGGCCGCCATCGCGGCGGGCGCCAGCGGGACGAGGAGGCCGAGCAGGGCCGCGGCGGTTGCGCCGAGGGTCAGCCGGGTCGTGGATCTGTGACGCATGACGAGATCACCCCTTGTGCGGTGGGGGCCGCACGATCGTGGGAACGGAGGACGGCGGCAGGGAGACCACTGCCCCGAACGGTCCGTCGTGGGACGGACCGGGCCCGGAGGCCGTCACGTGCGGGGCGCGACGACTCAACAGGGGTAGGTCTAGACCTGTCAACCGGATCAGGCAAAGGTTTTGCAAACGCCGCACCCTGCCGGACAGATCGCCCCCGCACGACCCAAGTCCCGTAAGACCTGCCAAAATTGACGGCCAGTCCGATACTCCCGAGCCCGGGGTTGCGTACGGCACCGACCCCCTGCGACGCGACCGTGACCGCAGGGGGCCGGACTCCCGGCCGGGCCCTGGACCGCCGGGGTGGCGAGTTGCTCGGCGGGCGGGCCGTACAGCTCGGGGCGGCGGGTCCGCAGGAGGCCGAACTCCAGCCAGTCCCGGCGCTGGTCGAGGTCGAGGTCGGCGACGAGGACGGCGGGCCGGTCCCGCGGGGAGCCGCAGGAGGTGAGGAGGTCGTACGAGGTCACGGGCGGGTCGCCTTCGGGGAGAGGGTGGGCTGGCGGTCCGCGGGTGCCGCGCACGGCATCCTGACTGGATTTTTAGTCAGAATGCACGCAAAAGGACCAGTCAAGGGGTCTCCGGCCGGGACGGGGCAGGGCGAGCGGGGCGGCCCGCCCTCATTCCGGCGGCGGACCTCCTCGGCTACTCGTCCGAGGCCGCGCGGATCGGCCGAGCGGAGGACAACCGAACGGGGACGCCACCGGTCCTGGCCAGGGCCGGGACCCGATCCCTCGTCCGGCACGGGAGCACCGCCGGACCCGGGGCCGGCCGAACACCGCACGGACAGAAGCCCCTTCACGTGCTTCGCTCCAGGTACGAGCAGCCCCGGACCCGGACCCGGGATCCGTGGCCGTCCACCTGTGCCGGACCCTCCGCGCTCGTCTCCCTCCCGACACCCGAACAGGGGATCTCCATGAAGCTCCGCCCTCTCGCCGCCGCGACCCTCACGGCCTGTGCCCTCGTGGCCGGCACGGCCTTCGTGTCGCCCGCCGAAGCCCTCAGTCCCGCCCCGGCTCCGGCCGTCCACGCGGCGGCCGATCCGGTGGCCTGCGCGGCCTCCACCACCGCGGCCGCCACGGCGGCCACCAACGCCGCGGCGGCGGCCGACGTGGCCAAGAGCGACGCGGCCACCTCGGCCGCTGCCGCCAAGGCCCTGGCCGCCGCCATCGCCGCGGGGGAACCCGCGACGGTCCTGGGTGAGGCCGCCGGGACGGCGACCGCGGCCGCCGCCGCGGCCGAGACCTCCGCCGACGCGAGTGCCGCCGCGGCCGCCACCTCCGTCGCCGCCGCCCAGGCCGCCGTCACCTCGTGTGCGGCGGCCTGAGATGCGCACTGTCCGGACCGTTCCGGCCGTCGTGGGGGCGATCGTCCTGACCGCGACCGCGGCCGCCCTCGCCCCGTCCACCGCACAGGCCGTCGTGGCCTGCGACGAGGGGGCGCTGGTGGCCGCCGTGAACGCCGCCAACACGGCCGGCGGCGGCGATGTCGTCCTCGCCGCCAACTGCACGTACACGATCACCTCACCCCACAGCAGTGACGGCGACGGCCCCAACGCCCTCCCGGTGATCACCACCGCCATCACCCTGACCGGTGACACGGACACGATCACCCGCTCGTCGACGCCGGGTACACCGGCCTTCCGCATCGCCAAGGTCTCCGCCGGCGGCAGTCTGACCCTCAAGGGCAAGGTCACCCTGCGCAACGGCCGCGCCGCCACGGACGGCGGTGGCATCCTCAACCACGGAGCCGTGACCCTCACCGCCAGCGCGCTCACCGGCAACACCGCCGCAGGCCGGGGCGGCGCCCTCGCCAACGCCGACACCGCGGCCCCCGCCAAGGGCCCGGCCGCGACCTTCACCGACAGCACCGTGTCCGGCAACAGGGCCACCGGCCGGGGCGGCGGTGTCTACAACGGCCTGCGCGGCTCGCTGACCACCACCGGCAGCGCCGTCAACGGCAACAGCTCCGGGGCCCAGGGAGGGGGGATCGCCGCGGTCGACGCGACCTCGACCACCCTCACCAGCACCTCGGTCAGCGCCAACAGCGCCACCAACGCGGCAGGTGTCTACCGCCGGAACGGGGAGATGACCCTCACCACCTCGCCCGTCAGCGGCAACGTCCCCGACAACTGTGTCGGCAGCGCCCCCGCCGTCCCCGACTGCGTCGCCTGACCTCCTCCGAAGGCACCCGCGTCGCCCGAGCCACAGGCCCGGGCGACGCCGGTGCGACTACCGGAACCAACCGGTCCAGACGCCGTTCCTCCCGCGGGTGTTGTACCAGAGCTTGCCGTCCGTGCCGGTCGTGACCAGCTGCAGCACGTACCCGTCCTCGGAGGCGACGGACACCCCACCGGTCACCCGCCCGCCCATCGAGACCCACGGGCCCCACTGCCGCGTGCCCGGACCGGTCCACGTACTCCACACCGCGAAGTCGGTGCCGACCGCGAAGACCTGCTCCACCTTGTCCGGGAAGTGGACGTACCAGGGGGAGCCCCACCTGCCGCCGCACAGGTACGGGCCGCCGAGCTTGGGATCGGTGTGCGGCCCCTCCGTGGAGCAGCGCTCCCACGCCGCGTTGAAGGCCTGGGCCGACGTGGCCGTCCCCACCGTTCCGGCCAGCGCCAACCCGACGACCACCGCCGCCGAGGCCACCGCCCTCCCGAACCTCCCCGTCCTCGTCGTCCTCGCCGTCCTCGCCATCGCTGCCATCTCCGCCTCCGAACACTCCGCCCTGCCGGGCGGCAGGCGCGCGGGAGGACCGACCGCCCGACGTCACGGACGGCCGCGGCGCCCCACCCACGAGGCGCCCGTCCTCCCGCACACCTCACCCCGGGCGGGCACCCGCCACCACCCCGACCGACCGGTAACAGCCTTACGGCCGGAGCGAGTTGCCCGCACAACACCGGCGGTCCGGCCCCGACGGGCACGGACCGGACCGCCGGGGGCGCGGTCCGGACCGGGCAACCCGATCGCTCACGTCCGACCGGCGCCTGCGATACTCGGCGCGACTTCACCCAGAGGAGACATTCCCCATGCGCCTGCGTCACGCCTTCGGGCTGACCGTCGTCGCGGCCACCGCCGTACTCGGCCTGTCCGTCCCGGCCGTCGCCGGACCGGCGGCCGCCGTGACCACCTTCCACACCGAGCAGCGCGTCCAGGCACAGGCGCGGACCGCCCTCGCCGGGGCGCCCGCCCAGCTCCGGACCGGCGTCGATCCCAGGACCGCCGTGCTCCAACCCGGTGAGCGGGTACAGGTGCTGGGCACCAACGAGACCTCCCTGCTGAACAGCGGCGCCCACTACGGCTACGGGGTCTGGGCCACGTTCTCCACACTGGCCGCCACCAACCGGCCCTTCACCGAGAGCGCCGTCACCTCGACCGCGATCGGCACCACCACCGACAGCGTGGTCCACAACGTGGCCGCCGCGGGCAACCGGGTCTTCATCGCCGACCGGCGCATGTCGGACGGCCGCTGGTCCTCGTGGGGCGAGATCACCTCGCCCGCCGTCGCCGGGCCGCTGCCCGGCGCCCCCCAGCAGGTCGCCACCGCCGTCATGGGCCGCAAGCTGCACGTCCTCGCCCTCGTCGACGGTGACGTCTACCAGGCCACCGGCGACTGGGGCGCCGGCAGCTGGTCCGGCTGGGGCAACGTCAGCTCGGCCGCCGACCTGCCCCTCTCCACCCGGGTCACGGCCGCCGTCACCGGGAACTCCCTGCACGTCGTGAGCCTCGGTCTCGACGACGGGGTCTACGTCGCGGACGGCAACTACGACCGCGGCACCTGGAGCTCCGGCGAGCCCACCTCCGTGATCGGCCTGCCCTCCGCCATAGCGATCAGCGAGCTCTCCGCCGCCGCGATCGGCAGCAAGCTGCACGTCATCGCCGTGACCGACGAGCGCCTGTACCAGGCCACCGGCGACTACGCCGCCGGCTACTGGGCGGGCTGGCACGACCTGACCACCGCCGCCGGGCCGCTCGGCCCGATCGACGACGTCTCCGCCGTCGCCATCGGCAACAAGCTCCACCTGTACGCCCTCTCCCGGCGCTGGATGTACAACGCCACCGGCGACTACGACCGCAGCGCCTGGTCCGGCTGGGGCAACGTCACCACCGCCGTCGGGGCCCCCGGCCTCACCGGCCTCTCGGTCGCCGCCGCCTGACGGCACACAGGCACCACCCGTGAGCCCCCGGCCGAGCACCCTCGGCCGGGGGCTCACGGGCTTTCCGGGGGGAAAGTGAACGATTCGGGCCAGCAAGATCACGACCGTACGACGATCGGATTTACGGTCGCCCACAGAGCATCAGCCCTGCCATACTCGGGCCGATCTTCACCGACCCTGCCCGAAGCGCGCCCAGGACCTACGCGTGCAGGCCCCGCCCGCCCGGCCCCAGGGAACGACCGCTGCCCCTCACCGTGGTGAGGGGCAGCGGTCGTTGCCGGGCCCGCC
>NZ_JBHXDN010000096.1:0-29549 GCF_042726075.1 Kitasatospora sp. NPDC127035
GCTCTCCGGGCCGCGGGGGAGGGTGCCGGTCGTCGAACGGAGATCATCAAGCAGTAAGATCGTTTCGCAACACGACGCGAAGGGAAGCTCTGTGGCGCGGGTTGCGGTGATCGGTGGAGGCATCGGCGGGCTGGGGACGGCGCTGATGCTGGGGCGGCGGGGCCATGCGGTCACCGTGTTCGAGCAGGACGCGCGGCAGGCCGGAGAGGATCTGGACCGCGACTTCTTCCACTGGGCCAGGCCCCGCATACCGCAGGCCGTCCAGCCCCACTCGCTCCTCGCGCCCGTCCGCGCCGTGCTGCGTACCGAGGCCCCCGACGTCTACGCGGACCTGCTGGCGCGCGGGGCCCGGGAGTACCACGAGTTCGACTGGTTCGGCGAGCATCCGCCGCATCGCGACGGCGACGAGGACCTGGTGACCCTGCGCGCCCGGCGCATCGTGCTGGAGGCCGCCCTGACCGCGGCCGTGCAGCGGGAACGCACCGTCGACGTGCGGCGGGGCTGCCGGGTGAGCGCCCTCACCGTCGAGGAGGGCCGCCCAGCCCGGGTCACCGGCGTGCGGGTGGGCGCGGAAGCGCACGGGGCCGACCTCGTCGTCGACGCGTCCGGCCGTCGCTCGCCGGTGCCCGCCTGGCTGGTCGAGGCCGGCTGCCGTCCGCCCGTGGTCGACAGCCACCGCACCGGGATCGCCTACCTGTGCCGCTGGTACCGCCTGCGGGCGGACGGCCCGCGCCACCCCGGGCGGGTGGCCAACGGTTCGGCCGCACCGTTCGCGCTCGCCGGTGTCTTCCCGTCCGACAACGACACCTTCGCGGTGAACCTGGTGCTCTCCACGGGCGATCCGACCCGCGGCGCGCTCACCGACCCCGCCGTGTTCGAGGCCGCCGCCCGCCGCTTCCCCGCCACCGCCGCCTGGCTCGACCTGGACCCCGAACCGCAGTCGGCCGTCCTGGCGATGGCCGGCCTGGACAACCGCTGGACGTCCCTCAGCGACGACGACGGACCCGTCGTCACCGGTCTGGTCAACGCCGGGGACAGCCTCGTCCACACCAACCCCACCCTGGGCCACGGTGCGGCCCTCTGCCTGCGCGCCGCCCAGTACCTCGCCACCCATGTCGACCGGATCGCCGAGGACCCCGCCGACTACCACGCCTGGACGAGGCAGGTCCTGCGCCCGTGGTTCGACGACCAGGTGGCGGCCGACCGCGTCAACGAGCAACGCCTCGCCGAGAACGCGCCGCCCCCGGACCGGCGGGCCGCCGCGGTGGCCGCCTGCGCCTTCGACGATCCCGTCGTCATGAGGGCCCGGGCCCAGGTACGCCATCTCCTGCGACCGGCCGGCGACGCCTACGGCACCGACGAGGTGGACCGGCACGTCACCGCCTGGCTGGACGCGAACCCGGACTTCTCGCCGAAGCACGACGGTCCGACCCGGCGCCAGTGGGACGCGGTCGTCGCGGGCTGAGGGCGTCCTGGCGGGTGCGCGGTGACGGTCGGATGACGGAGGGCTGTCGGTCGGGTGTGGGCCGGCTGCCGGTCGCCTGAGGGCGAGGTCTGCGAAGTTTCCGGAGACGGCCGCCGGAAGCCACCGGGCGGCTCGAACCCGAGGAGCCAATCATGGACACCCACGTCACGATCATCGGCGCCGGACTCGGCGGACTCACGCTCGCCCGCGTCCTGCACGTTCACGGCATCCCGGCCACGGTCTACGAGGCCGAGGTCTCCCCGACGGCGCGCACGCAGGGCGGGATGCTCGACATCCACGACTACAACGGGCAGCTCGCCCTCGACGCCGCCGGCCTGATGGACGAGTTCCGCGCCGTCGTCCTGGAGGGCCGCCAGGCGATGCGGATCCTCGACCGGGACGGCGCCGTCCTGCTCGACAAGGCCGACGACGGCACGGGCGGACGCCCCGAGGTGCAGCGCGCCGACCTGCGGCAGGTCCTGCTCGACTCGCTGCCCGACGGCACCGTCCGGTGGGGGCACAAGGTCACCGCCGCCCGTGCTCTCGGCGAGGGCCGCCACGAGGTGGCGTTCGGTGACGGCAGCACGATCGTCACGAGCCTGCTGGTCGGCGCGGACGGCGCGTGGTCGCGGGTGCGGCCACTGCTCTCCGACGTCACGCCCGAGTACACGGGCACGTCGTTCGTGGAGACCTACCTGTTCGACGCGGAGACCCGGCATCCGGCCGCGGCGCGAGCGGTCGGCGGCGGGTCGATGATGGCACCCTCGCCGGGCGCGGAGATCTTCGCCCACCGGGAGAGCGGCGAAACCCTGCACACCTACGTGAACTTGACGAGGAGTCAGGAATGGTTCAAGGAGGTTGACTTCACCGATCCGGCCGCAGCCGCCGCGCGGATCGCGGGGGAGTTCGACGGGTGGGCGCCGGAGCTCACGGCCCTGATCACCGACGGGGACACCGCGCCGGTCCTGCGTCCCCTCTACGCCCTGCCCGTCGGGCACGAATGGGACCGGGTGCTGGGGGTGACCCTGATCGGGGACGCCGCGCACCTGGTGGCCCCGAACGGCGAAGGCGCCAACCTGGCGATGCTCGACGGCGCCGAGCTCGGCAAGGCCCTCGCCGCGCACCCCGGCGACGTCGAGGCCGCGCTCACCGAGTACGAGCGCGCCATGTTCCCGCGCAGCGCCGAGTTCGCCGAATTCGTGTACCTCGACCCCGACGGGATCGACTTCGGCGACAAGGCGGCCCCCGGCCCGGCCGGCACGATCGCGGGGGAGGGCCACTGAGTCGGGAGCCGGCAGCGGAGGTGGTCGGCGCCCGGGTGGGCGCCGACCCGGCCCGGCGGTACCTGTCTCCCCGGCTCCGAAAAATCTGAGCGCGCCGCAGTAGACATTGCCTGGGGGCGGGTCTAGCGTTTCTCTCGTAGGCAGCAGTCGGCGGTACCGGCCGGTTCAGTTCCGGCCGGGGTCGTCGAGCGCAAGTCCGCAGTGCGGTACGGCAGTGGAGCCCCGAAGCCAGGCAGGTGCAGGACGGTGACGGGACTGGCCGCCGGACCGGGTGGCCCGCAGGTGTCAGGGGCCGCCGAGTACGCGCAGTACGCGGTTCCGTAGGTGCAGTACCAGCAGTCACACAACGGACACGACCTCGGCAAAGGCGTCAGGACTGCGGGCGCGCGTGCCGAGGAGTCCGGGCAGTGGGGTTCCAAGCCACGAAGGCGCACGACGGGCGACGGGGCTGGCTGCCGGACCAGGTGGGCCCTCACGGCCACCGACCGGAAGATGCAGTTCAGAAGACGCAGTACCCCGCAGTAGCGCACTACCCGCAGTACCGCAGTACGGAAGCGACAGGTCAGTACCGAGGATGAAATGGAGGGCGCAAGCGCCATCAGGATCGCCCGGCCCGTGAACACTCGTCCGGGCGGACACCGCAGACCCCAAGGCAAGGACGGTGGTTTCCGGTCACGCATACGCGATCCCCGCGCATCCCCCCAGGGGCCGTGCGGAAGCAGAGGACCGGCCCAGGCCGGTAGATGGTGTTGTTTCCCCTTCGGGGCCCCGGAGCCGCCACGGCGCCGGGGCCCCTCGACGCGTTCTCCCGAGAACCAGAGAGGTGCAGTGACTACAACGACCGGCCCCGGCACGCCCGACAAACTCGACGACGACGACTACCCCGCCTACACCATGGGCCGCGCCGCCGAGATGACCGGCACCACGCCCGGATTCCTGCGCGCCCTGGGCGAGCACCGCCTCATCACCCCGCTCCGTTCCGACGGCGGCCACCGCCGCTACTCCCGCTACCAACTGCGCATCGCCATGCGTGCCCGCGACCTCGTCGACCAGGGCACCCCCGTCGAAGCCGCCTGTCGCATCGTCATCCTCGAAGACCAACTCGAAGAAGCCCTGCGCCTCAACGAACAGCTCCGCCGTTCCCAGCCCGGTCAGGAGCCCCCCGCGGGTAGTTGACCCACCGGCGCCCGGACTTCACGGCGCGGCCCGGCCGCCCGGCCGGCGTGACGCCCGTTCACCGGCGGCCGGGCGGCGCACGTCCCGCGCCCGGCCGCCCGGGGGCGCCGGGCGGGGAACGGCGGGCTCGGTGTCAGGGCGAGTCGCCGGTCGGGGCGATGACCGGGGTGGGGGCCGGGGTGGCCGTCGCCTCAAGTCGTTCGCGGACCCAGGTCAGGAAGGCCCGCACGTCGGCCGCGGGCAGCGTGGCCGTGGCCGGACGGGGCTGTTCGAAGCTGCGCAGCGCGCTCTCGATCAGCGGCCGGAAGCCGGGCTCGGCGGCGGCTGTCGTGCGGGCCGCCTCCCGCTTGGCCTTCCACCGGCCGGTGCGGCGGTACACCAGCGCGCGGCAGCCGTTGAGCACCCGGTTGTCCGCGAGGTGGCCCTCGCCGTCGGCGTGTTCGCGCACGCAGGCGCGCAGGGCGGCGGACACGTCGGCCGGGTCGGGTTCCGCGATCACCTGGCACGCCGCCTCGCCCCACAGGGTGATTCCGGCCCGGTGGGCGATCGAGCGGTCGATGACGAACCAGAACGCGGGTGCGCCGGAGGTGTCGTGATCGGCCCGGTCCGGTAGCAGCGGGCCGGTGTTGAGGTTCAACAGAAACCCGGGAGCGCCCGAGGGATGGGCGGCGAAGTCCGCCCCGTACACCACCAGTTCGAGTCCGGCCGCCGGGCAGGGCAGCCGGGGGTGGGCGAGCTCCCCGGCCAGCTCGCGCAGGGTCGGCGCCGGCAGGTCCGGCTCGACGACGACCACCACGTCCACGTCGCTGCGGCCGTGCCGGTAGTCCCCGAGCGCCACCGACCCGACCACGAGCACGCTCACCAGGTGCGGCCCGCACACGGACCGGGTGCGGCGGACGAGTTCCGCCAGGTAGGTGCGCAGTTCGGCGGGGATCGACCGCCGGTCCTCGGCATCGTGGGTCATGGGCCCAGTCTGCCCGGACGAGCCGTCACCCGGGGGACCGGCTGCGCCGTTTTGCCAGTAATCCACTGTGTCTGGTACTCAACGCAAAACTCGGTGAACGTTCTGACGAAGGGCGACCCGAATTCCACCAGTACCCAAATTCCCTCTGACGTTCGTCCAGCCGGAGGCGCCTCCCCTGATTTCGGCCCTGTGGGGGACTACGTGAGTACGGCCAGTTCCTGCAGCATGACGGCGTACAACGGCGCATCCTCGAAGGGGCGGTGCTCGCCGACCTTGGCGTACCCCCAGCTCTCGTACATCGCTTGGACCCGGGGGTGGGTGGTGTCGACGTAGAGCACCGCGAGGGCCTCGGAGCGTTCGGCGACGAGGGCGGCGTGGACGGCTTGGGCGATTCCTTGTTTCCGCCATGACGGGCGCACCATCACCTCGGAGACCGCGAACGTTCGGGCCGGATCGGGTGCCGGGTCGAGATGAGGGCGCCACCACTCGGAGCCGTCTGTCAGCGGTGCGCCGTAGGCGAAGCCGACCGGAGTGTCGCCTTCGTATGCGACGACGCAGGAGTACCCGGACCGCGTGGTCCAGTGATCGACGAACCAGCCGAATCGTTGAACGAAGGGATCGTCCGCCTGTTCCCGATAGGCATCGGAGTGGACCTCAAGCAGTACCTGGCGGTGTTCCTCAGGCAGGTTGTCGCCGTGGAAGTGGCGGAGGTCTATGGTCATCGCGAGCCTTCCGGGGTGCGAAGGTAGTCGGTCCACTCTCGCGTAACTGGGGAGTCTGGCGCCAGGGTGATGAGTTCTCGGTGGCGTTGATGTCGATCCCGCCATCATGTTCGATCGTCAACCCGGCAGGGTAGGCTCCCGGGTCTGCCACCGTGGCCAGCGCGGCGACGGCGTTGCTGCCAGGCGAACAGCGCCGCCAACTCAGAATCCAGTCGGGATGCCTACTGTCTCCGCGAGCTCCAAGGTCTCCTCGCGCATTGACCGTGGAGCCCGACGCCAGAGTTCGGCAGCCACCGTACGGGCCTGAGGGGTGAACTGGACAGTCTCCCGGGAAACCTTCAACGCCCTACCCATGACGTGCAGCGCAGCAGTGCGATCTCCCCTGTCCAGGTGTGCACGAGCAGCATCGACCCACAGCCGAGTACGTCGCTCGGTCGAAGGAATCGCATGGGGATCGATTGCGTCCGTCAGGTTCAACGCCTTGCCCGAGCTGCGTAGTTCGGTATTGATGCTGATGGCGTGCAGGTCCGTGTTGGCCCGTCCGAACACGGTGGAGAGCTCCGCGTACCCAGCCGGCAGCGACTTCGCGACCTGGTCGGCCGTGTCCCAGAGTCGCCACGCCTGCCCCTCGCGACCATCTTTGGCCTCGGTGATCGAGGCGTGGAGGTGCAGGGCACCGTAGAGTCCCCGCCAGTGCAGCGGCGCCTCGGGCAGGTGCGGGCGCAGGCGTTCGATGGCCGTGGTGGTCAGCATCATTGCGCCCTCATGCTCACCGACCGCCCGGAGCGTGTTGGCCAGGTTCCACGCGGCCGCGCCCATGGCTGCGGGGTCGTCGGCATCGGCTGCTGCCGCCATGGCCCGATCGCCCAGCATCCACACGGCCTCGGCCGGCCCGATGTAGGCGATCACCTGCTGTGCAAGGCGGTACGAAGCAGCGAGCGCGCTGAGAACGCGCCGACGTTCCTCGCCTGCGCTGTGGGCCGCGAGCGCCTCACCCAAACGGATGAGGTCAGGAACGATCAGACCGACATCGGTCCGGTTGTTCGCTGCCCGGTGCCAGAGCTTCCACCCGGCATCCACATCGGCGCCGTAGCTTCTCGCGGTCGCGCCTTCCGGAATCTGTGCCGGCCCGCAGGTCCCGCGTTCCAGCAGGACCGCCCACACGGCTGCCGACGCCGGGTGGTACAGCCGTCCGGTACTGATCGGCTGGGGTGAGGATGCGGGCCCGGTGAGAACCGAGAGGTCGTCGATGCGCAGCGACAACGCGATCCTCTGCAGCGCGGCATGGGAATTGAGGGGGCGCTGGTTCTGTTCGATCTTCTTCAACCAGGCGGTACTCCGGCCGACCAGACCGGCGAGGACGGCTTGGGTCATGCCGCGGCGCTCGCGCTGAAACTTGATGCGCTCGCCTACGGTCAGTTCGTCGGATTGCTCGGACATACGCCTCTCCCTGGCTGCTTGCGGCCTCCGGGACGCTGACCGATCCCGTGGCCCCACAACACACCGTAGAGCGGGCAGAACCTGCTGCACAGACGTTCACCCGGACGTGGTGGGGGGCAGCCAGGCGAGGGGGCGGGTTGGGTCCTCTCACGTGATGCCGTCACTGTGCGGTCCTCTTATGTCACCCTCCACAGTGCATGCCTCCCCGCGTCGGGGCGGCGAGATCAGCTACGACCCGCTGAGTGGTGAGATCCGGATACCGCTGGACCTGGCCCGGCCCCGGCGTCCCTCGGCGACGCGATACTCGTACGCCCCCGGCGCCCGAGCCTGCGCCGCCCCACTCCGGCCGCGTAGCACCTACCGACTCCCGGGGTGTGCAGCCTCCCACGGTGCTGCACACCCCGGGCTCCAACCCCCTCCCCGGACGCCCTTCGGGAAGGGGACGCGGAAGAGCAGCGAGGCCCCTCACCGATCACGCCTGAGCTCACCGCGCGGACCGCGCCCGGAACGCCTCCCCGGGAACTCAGCATCCACTCGGCCTCGGCCCCATCAGAACGTCGACGCCGGTGACGGTCTCGCAGGCCCGCCCGATCTCGTCCTGATCGAGTTGAGCCAGAGCAAAACGAGCAGTGGCCAGCGCCCAGCTTTGCCGTTTCGATCGTCATCCCGGGAGAGTAGCTCCAGGGCCTGTCACCGCAGCAACGCGGTGACAGGCAGGACCATGGCGTTGTACACCGGGGAGTCCGGAGCGTGCTTGATCTGCCCGATGATCTTGTACCCCCAACGCAGGTACGCGTCGTGCGCCGGCTGGTTGGTAGGGATGCACGTCAACGTCGTCCACTGCTGCCCCCGACCGATCACAGCCTCGTCGTGAAGCCGCCGACCAACACCCTTGTTGGTGTGGATCGGCAGCACCATCAACTCGCGCAACCAGAAGACGTCCCCGGCCTGCGAAGCCTTCAGGACGTCGTCCGGCCGCTGCTCGCCGACGGACAGCCACCAGGTGCGGTCCTCGGGCAGGGTGACACCGTGCAGGTACCCGATCAGCACGCCGCCGTCCCGGGCCGTGACACACTCGAACCCTGGCATCTCCATGGCACCGAGCAACCGTTCCTGAAAGGCCTCCGGCGTGAAGAACGGATCCCCCTGGTAGGGCGGCACGTCATAGACCTGGGCGTACACCGCGATCAGATCCGGAAGCAGCTTGGCGGTGCCGGCTGCGGTGTGCCGTTCAAGGTGAAGGTCGGTCAGTGACACGGGGGCTCCTCGCTGGTTGGTCAGGCCGCACAGGCGGTGATGCGTTCCACCGTCTCACGGGCCCGCGGCTCGTCCTCGTAGGACCGCAGACCACCGGCGACAGCGAGCAGGACCCGTTTGTTCCGGGCGGATGCCATGCCGTTGCCGATCATCCGAACGGATTGGTCGGCCGCCTCAACGGAGTGATCCAGATCGCCGGCTGACAGGGCGGCGCTCGACAGCCGAACCAGGCACATACCGCGGTTGCGGTCGTGCGCGGTGTCCTGCATCTGAGCGGAACGGTCCAGCAGGCCAACGGCCGGTCCGTGTTGGCCAAGGTCGCTGCGGCACATCCCCTCAAGGCACGTCAGTTCTGCCTCGTTCAGGAAGAGCGTCCACTGCGGGTCCCGATCCGTGGAGCCTTTCTCGAACGCCCGCCAAGCCCGCGTGATTGCCTCGTTGGCGCTGGCGACGTCTCCGAGGCGGGCATACCCCTGAGCTTCGCGGACAGCCAGCAGGGAGTGCACCCGGGCCGGCGCCCACCGTCCCGCGTGGCGGGCAGCGAGCTGGGCATATCGAACGGCGTCCCGTGCCTTCCCGCCAAGGTCAACGGCCTGACGGGACATGTTCGCCAGCGTCCGTACCGTGAGGGCGTCATCACCGGACAGCAAAGCCGTGTTGAGGGCCTGCGACCAGAACACTGACGCCCGTTCCTGGAGCTCGGCGTCGTAGCAGTACCAGCCCAGCGACGTGGTGAGGGAGCCGGCAATGCCGTGCAATTCCGCACCGATCTGGTCGGTGTACTGGGCCCGGTCCAGCAGGTCGTGCACCACATGAAGCGTGTGCTGAGCTGAACGCCAGAGCAGGTTTCCACCAAAGCGCTGGTCAAGGGCATCGAGGTTGCCGAGCGTCTCTCGCAGTTCCTCGACCTGGTCGTCACCGACCCGGACAGTTCCAGCAGGACTGGCGGCAGCAGAGGAGGCCAGCCACGGCAGCCGACTGAGGACGGCGGCCGTGCCGGCGGCAGACAGAAGGTCTCGTCGGTTCACAGGCGGGATGATGGCTCCTTCACTGGGTCGCGCGCCAGAGGCCGTTGGCCGGAATTCGACCGGAAGAGCGAATCCAAGCTCGTCGTACGCCATGCCGAAGGTCTCGCAGAGCGCTCGCAGCGCATCCGGCCGGGGCAGCGGCGGATCGGCCTGTTCCCACCGTCGCCACGATCGCTCCGATACCTCGAAGGAGTCCCGGCCGATCAGCCGCTTCCCGGTTTCAGATACCTCGCGGACTGCTCGCTCTTGCGTCCACCGGCGTTGCCTGCGCGCTTCGTACAGGCGGTCATTGCGCCCTCGCCGTACGGGGGTACTCATGGCGCGTTCTTACGCATTGTCACCTTCCAAACATAGAACGTGAATCGGCCGACTGGCCGCCACTCTGACCGAATTGGGCGCAACCGGCCACTCAGTGGCCGGTCGAGTGGCCTTCTCCCCGTTGGGGCCCGCTGCTGAGATGGGGGCCCTGCTACGGAACGGCTTCCGGCATCGTCACGTGTTTCGTTCCGTAGCAGGGCCCCAGCACCTCCAATCGGTAACGTCGCCACCGGAGGAAGTCATGCACCAGCCCAACCCTCCCCGGTTGGCCAACCCCGCCAGCCGAGTCCGCGTTCTGCCTGCTGTGCTCAGCAGCGCCCGTACAGCCCGGCAGGCCACTGCTCAGGCGGTCAACGAACTCGGCCTGGTCCTCGACGAGGACCAACTGGACGACGTCAAGCTGCTTACCTCCGAGCTGGTCAGCAATGCCGTCAACCACGGCAGCTCCGACGGTGGTGAGTTGCGCGTTGTCTGGACGGCCGTTCCCGGCGCGTTGAAGGTCGCCGTGACCGACCGGAGCAGCACCCCGCCCCGCCTCCGGGCGGCCACCGAGGACGACGAGAGCGGCCGCGGCCTCGCCCTCGTCCGTACCTTGGCCGACCGCTTCGGCTGGCACTCCGAACCCGGCGGCGGCAAGACCGTGTGGTTCACGCTGGTGCTGAACCAGACCGCCGTCAGCCGGCCGCTGACCACCGGGGTGCCCTTGCCCACCGCCGCGGTGACGACCGCCGTTCTGCGGGCCCACGGCATGATCGGCCAGGCCCGGCCCCGGCCGTCCCTCGGCGACGCGATACCCGTACGGCCCCGGCACCCGAGCTCGCGCCGCCCCACTCCGGCCGCGTAGCACCTACCGACTCCCGGGGTGTGCAGCCTCCCACGGTGCTGCACGCCCTGGGCTCCGACCCCCTCCCCGGACGCCCTCCGGGAAGGGGACGCGGAAGAGCAGCGGGTCCCCCCACCGATCACGCCTGAGCTCACCGCGCGGACCGCGCCCGGAACGCCTCCCCGGGAACGCGGCCCGGACCGCGCCGGCCTCGCTGTCCGGCGCCGGCACCGGCCCGTGGAACACCAGGGCCGATGCCGCTGGTGGGACCCCTCTCGTGCGGGGGTCCCACCAGCACTCCCAGCGTCCACGACCACGAACGGCTCACCGTGACCATCGGCATCCAGCCCCGCAACGGCATCCCGCACTCACCGTCCGTCTTCGGCACCCCGTGTCCCAGGTGCAACGACCACCTGATCCTTGACCGGACCGGCCAGCAGACGCTGGAGATGATCGCCGGCGGCATGGCCGACGACGAGATCACCGAACGGAACGGCTGGAGCCCGGGGCAAGTGCAGTGGCACGTCCGCGGCATCCTCGAACGCCTGGAATCCCGTAGCCGGGTCCAGGCTGTCGACATCGGATACCGTGCCGGGCTGCTCCCGCCCCTGTCGAATCCGCCCAGCCTGAACCGACCGCTGGACCCGCTGGAGTTCTACGCGTTCGTCTCCTCCACCCGAGGCAACCCCCGGCGCGTCACGACGCGGCTGCTCGGCGTCGGTACCGAGGCCGTCAAGTCCGCCCTTCAGAGGGTCCACAAGCGGCTCGGGCTGACCGACGGCAAACGCTACGGCCCACGCGCCGTCTACCTCCTCCACAGCGCGAAGCTGCTGCCCGACTCCCATCCGTGTCTGTGCCAGCCCCTCGAACCACTTCCCTCGCCTGGCGAACTCGCACGCCTCAGGCGGGAGTTCGACGCAGCGCTGATAGGTGGGCAGGGCACACCCTGTCCCCGGTGCGGTGTTCAGGTGAAGCTCAACATGACCGACTACCGGGCCCTCGTCCTGATGGCCCGGGGTCTGAGGAATCCCGAGATCGCCGAGATCCTCAAGACGGGCAGTCGCTTCGTCGCGTTCCGCATCAAGAGGCTCCGAAAGGTACTGGAAGTCGCCGCCCGCCGCCCGATCAACAGGGCCGGGGCCGTCGACTTCGGTTGGCGAGCAGGGATCCTGCCCGTGCCGGCCAACCTGCCCGCACCCCCGCCGGTGATCGAGGACCGCGCTCTGACGGCCATGCGGTTGATCGCCCAGGGCTCCACCACGCTCCAGGCCGCAGAAGCCATCGGGGTCGTTCAGGAGACCGTTGCGAGGGCGCTGCGGCGCACCTACGAACAGGTCGGAGTCACCGGCTTCTGTCAGTCGGTCGAGGCCGTCTACCGGCTCCACGGCCTGGGCGTACTGCCCGACGGACACCCCTGCGGCTGCACGCCTTCGCCCGGCGCTGCCCCGACCGCGGCGACCTGATGACGCCCCCCACCGCGGGCGCCTGCCGTCCCGGTCCCACCCGCCGCTCCCACCCGAGCCCCACCAAGGAGGTCCCGGTGCTCCTGCCCCCGTCCCTCAGCGCCCTGCTCGGCCCGTTCACCCCGGCCGCCGTCCCCGACACGGCTGACCTCCTGGACGCCACCTGGCAGGTCGACGCGGCAATCGACCACGTCCTCAAGCTCCTCGACCCCGACCCGGCCGGCCTCGCCGACGGCTCCTTCACCGGACCGTCCGGCACCACGCTCATGCTCGCCGCCCCCGACCGCCACACCCCCGGCCTCTACCTCCGGCTCCCGGACGGCGGCACCACCCCCACGACGACGGCCCCGGTCGCCACCGTCACCCTGCCCCTGGCCGGTACCCTCCACCTCGCCGCCTACCGTCACCGCGTCGACGCCGTTCGCGGACGACCGCAGTACCTGCGCACGCTCGACCCCGGCCAACTCGCCGTCATCCACACCGGCGCCACCACGTCCCTGACCGGCAGCGCCGACAGTGCACAGCTCATCGTCGCGCACCAGCCGCCGGCACACCGCGGATCCCTGCCGCTCACGGTGGCCGACTGCCGGCGGGCCGGCGAGCACGCCCGGGCCTGCCTCACGACACCACCCGAACAACACGACTCGTACTTCCGCACCCAAGGGCACTGGCTCGGCGACATCCCCGCCCTGCACCCCACCGACCTGGACAGGTTCCACCACCAGAGCGCCCCCGCGCTCACCCGGCTGGCAGCCGACCGGCCCCTGATGAACCGGCTCGTCGAAACCCTCCGCTTCGACCCGGAGCGGTTCGAAGCCAGCCGCACCACCCCCCTGACGGACCGCCTGGTCCTCCACGCCGCCGAACAGCGCGGCTTCGAGATCCGGCTGAACACCTCGTTCCGCCCGGACAACCAGCGCGTACCGCACGACCACGCCCACCCGCTCACCACACGCGTCCTGACCGGCGGGTACGTGCAGCACGTCTACCGCCGCACCGACCGGGGAACCGGCCCCTTCACCTCCCGGGACCTGGCCCCCGCCGTCACCACCACCGAGCTGCCCGGCAGCACCTACAGCCTCGCTCCCGCCCTGGTCCACCAGGCGGTGATGCTGCCCGGCAGCACCACGCTGCAGCTGCGCGGTCCCCGCACCCGCACCGCGACCGCCGCGAGCGACCTCGTCCTGTCGCCGATCCACCGGCCGGCCCCCGACGACGGCGAACCCCTCCTGCACTCCCGCCCTCTCACGGACGCCGAGCACGAGACCCTGCGCGAACACCTGGTAGGTCAGGGCCTGCTGTCTGGTCGGCCTCGCGCTCACCTCTGACCAGGCCGAGGAGGGCCGGCAGACGCTCGCGGCCCTCCCTGGCGAGCACCGCCGGCAGATCGTCCGAGGTGCTCATGCCGCCGGGCCGCATCTCGATACCCGTGGCAGGTACCACGGCACGGCCGGGGCCGGCGGGCCGAACCCGACCCGGAAGACGGCGTCGTGGATGTCATCAGACTCAGCGACGGCGCCCACCGAAGCCGGCGCCGCGATCACCCACACCAGTTTGCCGGCCTCGGCAGGCCTTGGGTGGCGTGCGTGGTGTGGGCCGTACTGAGGGTCGGGTCGGTGGTCGGCGGCGCAGGTGCGGGGGGCTGGTTCGCGGGCGTGTGGGGCGCCGCGCGGTGGGCTTCGACGTGCTCGTGCGTCCTGTGCTGGTCCTGGCTGCCCATGAGGGTCCGTTCTGTGCGGTGGTTGATCGTCGAGAGGGATGGAGTTCCCACTTCCGGGGCACTCATGCGGCCGGTCACCCGCATGGCCGTAGAGCGCCATGCGTCGGGGGCGCGTGACCCCTACGGACACGCCCCCGAACCACGTGGCTCGTAGCGGGCGACGTCGTGGCGCGCCTCTCCCGCCCCGGCACGTCCGGCCCCCGGGTGCGGAGGAAGTGTCCGGGCAGGTCAGCGATCGGTCGGAACGGGTCCGGGTAGCCCGTTCGGGTGGCGGTGAGGTTCGGCGGGTCGACGGGGCGGGCAGATCCCTCGACATGACGACATCTTCGACGAGGCGCCCGCGCCGCCGCCCGGCCGCCCGCGCCGTCCCCTCCACCGCTGCGCCCGCCCGCGTCCACGTGCCGCAGGCCTCGGCCCGGCCACGCGGAGCGGGCGGGTGCTGCCGGACGTGGTCCAGCGAGCACCTCGTGCGGGGCGGGGCGGTCGTGCGCACGACCTGGCACGAGCCCGCCTGCGCGACCTCGGATCGGGCGTGACCGCTCCGGCCCTTGGGACACCCGGTTCGGGCCCGGCGGCACGGTGGTGCGCCGCGACCTCCACCTCGGCCGGGAGTGGTCCGCCCGGCCTGTCGGGCGCTCGCCGACACCGGCACCGCGCTGCGCCCCGCCTCCTGGCCGGGCATCCGCTCCCTCGCCCCCTCTACCTGTGCCACTGCCCTGCGCACCGGTGACGACGCCGATCGGGCGGAACCGTAGGTCCGCCGCCGGGCACTGACCGCCCTCGCCTCCACCGGGACCGAACTCACCCGGCCGAACTCACCCGGACCGGGGAGGCGGTACGGGCCGATCACGCCTGCGAACCGCGGCGGCCGGTGGTGCTCCGTGCGCGTATGCGGCAACCGCACCAAGGCCCGACCGGCCCCGGCCCCTGCCCCCGCACCCGGAACGTGACCGGACGCCGGTCCGGGGCCGGTCGGGCGGCCGACCCGTCCGCCGCCCCTCCGGGCGGCTTCGGCACGGGAGCGGCCACAGCCGCGTGGTGAAGGCCGCCGGTCGCGCCGGCCCTGACGACGGCGACGGTGACGAGTCGGCGTCCATTCTCCGCCACGTTCGCGTGCGTCACGTCTCCCGTCCGTGCGGGCACTCGGCGGTCTGTCGGCCGGGCCTGCGTCCGACACCCGTCCGGGCGTGCTTCGGTGAAACGGGGGCAGCCGACCCCGCAAGGCAACCGAGGCAGAGGGAGCAGCACCATGAGCGGACAGGAGCCCGCGATGCGGGCGCTCGGCTGGGCCAGGGCACTGCCCGTCTCCGGAGGCGTGCGGGCGGGCCGGATCTGGGCCCGGCGGCACCTCGACGAACTGGGCTGGACGGAACGCGCCCCCGAGACGGCCGATGCCGTCGTCCTCACGATCTCCGAACTCATCACCAACTCCCACGTACACGCCCGCAGCGACGCGGAGCTGGTGCTGACGTGGGACGGCAGTTGCCTGTACGTCAGTGTCCACGACGCGTCCAGCCAGGAGCCGCGCCCGCGCGAGGCCGGGCAGGACGCCGTCTCGGGCCGCGGTATGGCCCTGATCGACGCCCTCGCCGACACGTGGCAGACCCGGCCCGACGAGCGCGGCAAGACGGTCACCGCCTGCTTCCACCCGCCCGGACAACCGGGGCACTGACCCCGGCCGCCGACCGGTGCTGCCCCTGAGCCGCCCCTTTGGACGGCGCTCTGCGGGCCGCGCGGGCCACTTCTCGAAAGGGAGTCGGATGAAGACGAGCAGACTGGTCGCCGGAGTGATGGCCGCGGCGACGACGGGGATCCTCACGGCGGCACTGCACGCCGTGGCGGTTCAGGCGCGGAACAGACTGGAGCGCATGCTTCTTGACCAGGCGGAAGGCTTACGGGCCCGGTCGGGCGTGCCGCTCCGGCCCGGCCGCCGCCGTCCTCGACGCGCGGGGGTCGGGCACCGCGCACCTGCGGGCGGGTTCGGCGGTCGGCCGGTCGGGTAGGGTCCGCCCGCCAGTACTCCCGGACCGCCCCGGGCCGGTCCGCGTCGCACGTACCCGGGGCGCACCCGGAGGGCACCAGGACGCGGCCCGCCTCGGGGCCGCGGACTCCGGTGCGTCACGCCATGGTGATTCCGGTCGTCACCGGATCTCCGAGCGGGGCTTCGTCGGCCGGCAGGCCGACCCTGCGGAGCGCATCCGCCGCCAGGTCCCGCGCCTCGGCCTCCGCCGCGCCGGAATCGGCGGCCTCGACCTCCAGCCGCAGGCTGAAGGCCGACGAGTCCGGGTAGAGGGTGAGGAGGTCCAGGTCCTCGGCCGCCCCCAGGTCCGTCTCGCGCGGATCGGACGCGCGCAGCGCACGGACCAGCTCCGCGCGGGTCTCGGGGGTCGGCTCGGTGAGGAAGGTGCCGGGAACGGTCACGACGTAGATGGTCATGCGACACGGATGCCCCGAAACGGCGGAGGAAACCCACCCTTCACACGCGGTGCCGCATTCGGCCCAAGACGCTCTGCCGGGCGCGCGACCTGCGGGGCGACCACGTTCTCACTGGTGCTGACCAACCTGGGCACCGTCACCGCCGGCCGCTCCACCGGCTCCAGATGCGCGTAGGCCGGCGCGGGGGGCCGACATCGGCGCGGCCACCGCGACCACCAGCAGGGCGACGGCCGCCCGGGTGCGAACCTTCGACCTCATCCGTGACCGGGCGCGCTGTGCGTCGGTGGGTGGGAGGCGCCGTGCCGGGCGGTGGCGGCGCTGAGTGCCACACGCGGTGTGAGGAGCACGGCGGGGTGGGCGGCCATGGTGAGGACTTCGAGGAAAGCGGCCTGGGCACGGCGGTCGTGAGTGCCGGCGGCGATGACCCGGTCGAGGTGGCGGGCGAGGAGTCGTCGGACCGGGGAGGGGGCTGGTCCTTCCGTGCCGCGAAAGGCGAAGTCCGCGGTGGTCGCGAGCATCCAGGGAGTGCTGTGGAGTGCGTCGAGGCGATGGTGGTACCGGCGGGCGAAGCCCGGTCGGACGCCCTGTCGGTCAAGGCTGGAGGCCAGCACGCGCGCGGAGAGCGCGGCGACGGTCATTCCCTGGGCGTAGACGGGGTTGAAACAGCAGCTCGAGTCGCCGATGGCGACCAGGTTGTCCGGCAGACCGCCGGCGCGCGCCAAGTGCCGTCGGCGGTTGGTGGTCGCGTTGGTGCATCTCACAGGGGTGAGGGGCTCGGCGTCGGTCAGGGCTTCGGCGATGGCCGGTGCTGGCAGCGATCGGGCGAAGGGTAGGAAGTCCTCCGCGGCGGGGGTGGGGCGGTCCCGACCGATTCCGTAGAGGGTGACGATCCAGCGGTCGCCCTCGACAGGGGCGATCGCACCGCCGCGGGTGGTGTGGGGGCCCATGGCCATGACGTAGCAACTGCGCCACAGCGCGGGCGGGCGGGGCAGGCGGAAGAGGCGGGTGGCATAGCCGGTGTGGGCGTTGACGACGGTTTCCGGCACGGGTGGACAGCCCAGACGGTCCAGCCACTGGGGGAGGTGGGAGCCGCGTCCGCCGGCGTCCACCACGAGATCGGCCGCCAGCTCCGAGACGGTGCCGGTGGTCAGGTCGCGGACACGGACGGCGCCCAGGTGCTGTGGGGAGCCGATGAGGCCGTCGGCCTGGGTGTGCTGGAGTAGGTGGACGCCTGGCACCGCGAGGACGCGCTGCCTGACGGTCGCCTCGATCAGCGGGCGGCTGGCGCCTACGGCGTGGAGGCCGGAATCGAACCGGACGCCCCACCCGTGTCGGGTGGCCAGCGCGAGGTCGCGGCCGACGTCGATGCGATGGCCGCCGCGGCCGCTCAGCTCGTCGGTGAAGTCGGGGAGCAGGGCGTCGATGGCGCGCAGGCCTCCGGTGAAGAGGGCGTGCACGTGCCTGTCCTGAGGGGTCCCCCTGCGGTTGGCGGGCGTGGCGGGCAGCCGATCGCGGTCGAGGACGACCACGTCCGGATAGTGGTCGGCGAGGACGCGGGCGGCGAGCAGGCCGGCGATGCCGGCGCCGACGATCACGGCGCGGCGTGAATCCGCGTGGTTCGGTGGTTCGGTGGTGCTCCGGACCGCCCTGAGACGCTCCCAGGGGCTTGGTGGCGAGAGTTCCGGGCCGGTGTCTGCCGAGCCGCGTTCCAACTGCACGGTTCCTCCAGGGTCTGCGGGGGTCAGGTGTGCCAGAGCCAGCCAGGAGTGTCGGGCGGGAGGGGACCGGGGCCCGAGGCGGTGGCGAGGAGCGGGATGAGAACCCAGTAGAGGGCCATGACCACGTTCATGAAGCCCACGCCGGCCAGGGCGCGCAGCCAGGCGTCGGCACGCCGGGTGAAGCGTTCGCCGCCTTGGAAGATGTGTACGGGACGGCCGCTGCGCTGGGCGCGCAGGAGCATGAACGTGGGCATGCTGGCCATGGTGACGGCGCCGATGGCGATGTTGACCAGCGGAAGCTGGTACCAGTGGCCGCCGAAGAGGGACAGGCTCCAGTTGGCGGTGGGCCAGGAGTATGCCCCGAGCAGGGTGATGAGGGTGCCCTCGATCACCAGATCGGTGACGAATCCCGTGATCAGGAGGACCGGGAGCAGGCGGATCATGCCCCAGTGGGGCTTGCGCCGCAGGACGGGGCGCAGCAGGAGTTGCTGTCCCCACGGCCAGACGACGAGGGCGGTGTACATCAGGATCTGCGCCGCGACGAGGGTTTCGATCTGCTGTCCGGGGTCGGGGCCGTGCCAGCCCGGAACGTACGGTGCCCAGCTGGTGATGTTCAGGGCGTATCGGTTGGCGGCGGCGTACTGGCGGTCCCAGCAGCTGAGGAATCCCAGCCAGAAGGTGAAGGTGCCGCCGATGACGAGGGCCGCGTTCCAGGAGACGTTGTGTTCCCTGCGGCTCTGTCGCAGGGCGACGATGACGCAGCAGACGACGATGAGGATCCCGGCGGCCTGCTCGGCCCAGACGAGGGCGGCGCGGTGGGCGGGGATAGCGAAGTCCTTCGGGGCGCTGTGGATGTCCCCGGCGGCGAGCCACCGCGCGAAGATCACGGCCTGGGCGAGGAGCGCGACGAATCCGCACCCGGCCCAGACCGCGACAGGGCTGCGCCAGCGGCGGGTGCCGGACCTCGGGGTGTGAGTGGTGGTGGGTGCCGCATCGGGGGGCCGGCTGGTCACGGGGCCTCCGTGGGATCGAGGTGTCCGTACGGCCTGGGCTCGGTGGCCGAGTCGAGGGAGGTCAGGAGCCGGCAGGTTTCGGGTCCTGACCGTCGGCGGCGAGCCCCAGGTGGTCGAGCAGCCAGTCGGCGAGGGCGGCGGCGCTGGGTTTGACCCAGATCACACCTGGCTTCATCTCGGTGCGCAGGGCGCGCTGGAGGCGCTGCTGGAGCTGGACGGCGCCGAGGGAGTCGAGTCCGAGCGAGACCATGCCGGTGTGCGGGCCGATGTGGTGCGTTGTTCGGCCGAGCAGGTCGCGGACGGTCTCGATGACGAAGGCCACCAGGAGTTCCCGGCGCTGCGACGGGTCGCCCGAAGCCAGGAGCCGGGCGCGGATGTCCGTCGCGTCGTCCATGGTGTCGTCGGGGAGGAGGAGCGGGGCGAGGAGGACGGACGAGCGCAGGGCCGGGTAGGGGGCGGTCCACCGGTCGGGATCCAGGGGGGAGTAGGCGACCTGCCGGTGTCCGGCGCTCAGAATGCGTTCGAGGGCTTCGATGCCGTCGGCGGGCGTGATGGTGAGGAATCCGCGGTCGGCCAGGTGCCGGCCGCGGCCGACGTCGCTCCAGGCGCCCCATTGGATCGCGGTGGCGGGCAGGCCGTGGTGGAGACGATGCGCCACGAGGCCGTCGAGGAAGGCGTTGGCGGCGCTGTAGGCGGCCTGTCCCGGCGAGCCGATGAGCGAGGCGACGGAGGAGTAGACGACGAAGTGGTCGAGATCGGTCTGCTCGGTGGCGCGGTGAAGGGCCCAGGCACCTTCGGCCTTGCCGCGCCAGACGCGTTCCAGGAGCCGGTCGTCGAGGTTGGCGACGGTAGCGTCCTCGACGACCCCGGCTGCGTGGAACACCCCGCGCAGTGTGCCGCCGCCCCTGCCTGCTGCCGTGACCGCCCGTGCGGTGACGGCGGGGTCGGCGATGTCGCCGCGGACGACGACGACATCGCTGCCCGTCGCCCGCAGGGCCTGAAGCTTCACCCTGGTCCGGTCCGTGGGCGTGGAGCGGGCGTTGACGACGATCCGGCCCGCACCGTGCCGGGCGAGCCATTCGACGGTGAGCAGGCCCAGACCGCCCAGGCCGCCGGTGACGAGGTAGGCCGCTCCGGGGCGTACCGGTGGCGGGGCGGTCCGCGCGGTGTCCGGTCCGGCGAGCACCTGGGCGGTGCACCGCCCGTGTGGCAGCAGCGCGGTCTCGGTGAGGAGCTGCCGGTCGTCGAGCAGTTCCGCCACGATGTCCGCGTGCGGAGTCGTTCCCTCCGTGAACTCCAGCACGCTGGGCCATAGTTCGGGGTGCTCGTAGGCCAGAGTTCGGAAGAGTCCGCGCACGGCGGCCGTGGACAGCGGAGACCGGCCCGCGCGGCTGAGGGCCCACAGTCGGGGCGGGTGGTCCCACTGCGAGAGCCGTCGGACGAGGGTGACGGCGTGCGAGATCAAGGTGCGACTGGAGTCCGCAGGGCTCTCACCGGGTCGCTCGTCGCCCAGCGCGAGGACGACTCCTGAGCATCGGGGCGGTGCGGTCGGGTCGCCGAGGGCGCTGGACAGCGACTGGTGGCGGCAGCCTGCCGTTCGGGCGTCGAGCTGCGCGGCGAGCTCGGTGGACCAGGCGGTGTCCTCGGCGGCGAGCAGGGTCCATGTGCCATCGGTGGCACGGGGCCGGTCCCCGGGCGCGGCGGCGGGGACCCACTCCTGGTGGGAGAGGCGGGCGGTGAAACGCTCGGTGGGCGAGGTGACGTTGCGGACCCGCAGGCCGCGGATCTCGGCGACCACGGTGCCGTCGGCGGTGGCCAGCCGGGCGGAGGCCGTGCAGCCCAGGTCGTCGGCCTCGTGCAGACGGACAGCGGCTCGCCGGGTGTGGGCGGTCGGTCCGAAGACCCGGACCCGCTCGAAGCCGGTGACCACCACCGGGCCGGGGGTGAGGGTGTGGTGGGCGAGCCAGACCGCGACGGCGCTCTGCACCACCTGGTCGGCGAGGGCGGGGTGCAGGGACATCGGCCAGGCGGAGACTCTCGCGCTCTCGTGCGTGCGCAGCCGGGCGACGGCCAGATCGTCGGCAGGGTGCACCTGGACGCGGTCGATGGCGGTGAAGGCAGGGCCGTGGACGACGCTGTGCTTGTCCCTGAACGTCCGGTGCAGTGCGGCGACTTCGCTGTCCTGCCAGCCGTCTGGATCGAGCTCGGCGGGGGTGAGGGCCGAGGGGCTGTCGTGCTCGGGCAACGCACGTACGGTGCCGCGCGCGTGCACGACGACGCCACCGGTGTCGCCTGCGGTCACGATCTCGACGAGGGCGGTGTCACCGGTGCGGACCAGCCGGGTGGTGACCAGCGGCTCCGGATCGAGGATGAGCGGTGTCAGCACGCTGACACCGCTGGTCTCGACACGGTCGCTGCCGTACAGGCGGACGGCGGCGGCCAGCATCATCTCGACCATCCCGGTGCCGGGCAGCACGGGGACGTCCGCCACCCGGTGGTCGTCGAGCCAGGGGAGCCGGACCGGGCTGACGGGGGTCTGCCACAGGTACCGTTCGGTGTGGTCCGGGTCGTGGACGAAGCCGCCGAGAAGCGGATGCTGCGTCGCGGCGACCAGTTGCGGGGCGACGAGCCGGTAGGGGGCGGTGTCGCCGCCGTGGCGGGTGCGGTGCCAGGCGATGCCGGGCACCTCGGCCAGCCGGCCGGGGCCGTAGCGGGTGGAGAAGTCGATGCCGTCGTAGCCGGCGGCCAGAAGGCGGCCGAGGTGGGTGAGGAAGGCGTCCTGGTCCTCCTCGCCCTGTTGCAGACTGCCGAGGGCGACGGCATCGTGGACGCCGTCATGGCGGGCGGTGTCCAGGACGGGCCGGACCGCCAGGGGATGGGCGGTGCATTCGATGAACAGCCGGTGGCCGTCGGCCAGGGCCGCCGAAACGGCGGTGTGGAAGCGGACGGTCTCGCGCTGGTTGCGCACCCAGTACGCGGCGTCCAGCAGTCCGGGCTCGCGCGGGTCGTGGGCGACCGTGGAGTAGAAGGTGAGTGCGGGCCGGGCCGGGGGCAGATCGGCGAGGGCGGTGCGCAGCTCGTCGAGGACGGGATCCACCTGGGGTGAGTGTGATGCCACGTCGACGTCGATCCGTCTCACCACGACGCCGGCGGCCTCCCACCGCGCGGTCAGGGCGGCGATCTCGGCACTGTCGCCGGAGACGACGGTGCTGCCCGGGGAGGTGAGCACCCCCAGCGCAACCCCGGAGGCGCCGGCTTCGTCGATCGCGGCCCGCACGTCGTCGGCGCCGAGCATCACCGAGGCCATCGCCCCGCCGGAGACGGCGGCCAGCAGCGAGGAGCGCCGGCAGATGAGCCGTACCCCGTCCGGCAGGCTCAGCCCGCCCGCCACCACCACCGCGGCGACCTCGCCCAGCGACTGCCCGATCACGGCCACCGGTTCGATCCCCCAGGACCGCCACAGCCGGGCGAGGGCGACATGGACGGCGAAGAGGGTGGGCTGGATGCGCGACAGTCCCACCAGTTGCTCGGGACGGTCGATCATCTCGCGCAGGGAGAAGCCGGCCTCCCGGAGGACGAGCCCTTCCATCTCCTCTATCGCGGCCCGGAAGGCCGCTTCGCCGTGCAGCAGTGCCTGGCACATTCCGGCTCGCTGGGAGCCCTGCCCGGTGAAGACGAAGACCGGCCCCGGGTGTGAAGGCGGTAGCTCGGGCACTCCCGACGCCACACCCGCCGTTGGCCGGCCTTCGACGAACGCGCGTGCCCGCGTGGCCAGTTCGTGGTGATGGCGGGCGACGATGCCCAGACGGTGGTCCATGGGCGAACGGCGCATCGTGAGTGTGTGCGCGATGTCCAGCAGGGGGACGGCGGCCCCCTCGTCCTCCGCCCAGTCCGCCAGCCGGGCGGCGGCCAGGGCGAGCGACTGCGGTGATGTGCCCGACACCGGGATCAGGAAGGCTCCCGCACTGCCGTCCGTGTCGCCCGGCGCGCTCGGGTCCTGGGCACCGGCCGGGCCGCTCCGGCTGCGCGACGAGGTCGGGCGGGTAGGTCGGGGCAGCGGCGGAGCGGCCTCCAGCACGAGGTGGGCGTTGGTGCCGGTGACCCCGTACGAACACACCGCCGCCAGCCTCGTACCGTCCTCGACGGGCCACAGGGTGAGCTCGGTCGGCACGAACAGCCTGGACCGGCCGTCGCGCGGGATCGCGGGGTTCCACTCCCGGAAGTTGAGGTTGGGCGGGATCACACCTCGCCGCAGGCATTCGAGGGCCTTGATGGTTCCGGCGATGCCGGACACCGGTTCCGAGTGCCCGATGTTGGTCTTGACCGACCCGAGCGCACAGCGACCCCTCCCTCGGCCGTAGACGGCGTCGATCGAGGTGTACTCCACGGGGTCGCCCACAGCGGTCCCGGGCCCGTGCGCCTCCACCAACCCGACCTCACCAGGGTCGATACCGGCCTTCTCCACAGCCTCCCGGAACAGCCTCTGCTGCATCAGCGTGGACGGCGCGGTCAACCGGCCGGACTGGCCGTCGTTGTTGACCGCGCTGCCCCGTATCACGGCGAGCACCCGGTCCCCGTCCCTGCGCGCGTCCGCCAGCCGCCGGAGGACGAGTACCCCGGCGCCCTCGCCGCGCACATACCCGTCGGCCCGTGCGTCGAAGGCGTAGCACGCCCCGCGTTGCGACAGGAGCAGCGGGGCCTCGCAGTACTGCGTCTCGGGCGAGACCATCAGCAGCACGGCCCCCGCGAGCGCCGTGTCGCACTCCCCCAGGGTCAGGGCCCCGCATGCGGCGTCCACCGCCACCAGCCCGGACGAGCAGTGGGTGCTCACCACCATCACCGGCCCGCGGAGGTCCATCGCGAACGCCACCCGGCCGGCGGCGCCGGCGGCGAAGTTCCCGAAGAGATAAGGACTGTTGGGCGCGTCCTCGACCGGGCGGGCCTCCCGGAACAGGTTGTCCGGCGCGTACGTGCCCACGTACACACCCGTCCGTGACCCGCGTACCCGCGCCATCGGGAGTCCGGCATGCTCGACCGCCTCCCAGGCGACCTCCGCGAGCAACCTGAACTGCGGATCCACCCATCGCTGCTCGGCCGGCGCCACCGACAGCGCTACCGGATCCCACGCCCAGATGTCGCCGTCCAGGAAGCAGCCCAGACCGGCCCTGGCCGCGTCGTCGGGATCGTGGCAGGCCGCCAGCCGCGCCGCCCTCCACCGTCCCGCGGGCACCGGACCGACCGTCTGGTGACCGGCGGCCGCCAGACGCCACAGCCCGGTCGGGGACTCCACACCGCCCGGGAACCTGCATCCGACCCCGACGATCGCGATGGGTTCCGCACTCGATGCCGACATGGCTCCGCCCGCTACTCTGCGATCGCGGTGCTGTAGCGCCACTGGAACACCGGCACCTGTCGGCCTTCGACCGTCTCGACCTCTCCGGTCCGTTCGAAGTGGAGGTGATGTCCGTAGTACGTCACGACGGCCGTCTCCGACGTCTCGTCGATCGCGGCCTGCTGTACGTGGTGGAGCCCGTCCGGCCCACCTCTGAGAATGATTGTGACCATGGCATGGATCCCTTTTCGCCGACGGCAGGCAACTGAGGCGCCGTTTGCCGCTGACGTGACGCGATGGAGGGAATGCGGATCGGGGTCACAGGCCCCGCATGTGCTTCCGGATCGCCGACGATCACGGAAGAAGACCGAGTCATCCGGGCCTGAGCACCCTGGGAGCGACCCAGGAGCCGACAGCCGTGGAGGTATTTCTCATCAGCACTGGCTGTTGCCCGGTGCCCCACACTGAACTACAACACCGATGAGCCGTCAACAGCCCTACAGAGAAAAGAATGTGGACGCAGCCGGCAGTGGGGCGCGAAACCCCTCTCCGAGTGAATCGCGCGCCCCCGCCGACGGGCGGGCAGAGCGCGAGCACGGCGAACGGGCCACCGGGCAGGACATCCGCCTCACCCGGCCTGGCCTCGATCCCCGGCGTCGACCAGTCCCACCCGCCGGGCCTGCGCGTCAGTCGCAGGGCAGCTTCTGGTGCTACGCCGCCGGGCTACCTCGCCCGTCGCCGAGCACCGGCACGAGCAGGAGGCGCGTTCGCCCTCCGCCGGTCCGGGGCCGTCCGGTAGGAGATCATGGGTGAGGGCGCCAGGGCGTGCCACGAAGGACTTCCGCTCGTGTCTCGCCCCGTCCGGGCGCGGCGTGCCGAAGCCATCGCCGCTCGGCGGGCCGACGCCGACCCCCCGACCGTCGGCAAGAGGCTCGCCGCCGAGCCCGGCATCAACAGGTTCGACGTCGCGGGCCGGGGGCTGTTCGCGGCCCGCGTCGGTGGTGGGCTCACCGGTAGGGGCGTCAGCTTGTCAGGACGGGACCAAGGGGTCGGCACCGTCCTTCGGTGAACCTGACCTCAACAGCCCTGCTCTGTCGGGAGATCCGAGAGACAGCACCTGACCTGACGCTACCGCCAAGCCTGTGTGGGGGAGCGGTTGCAGTCCCATTGGGTGACGACAACGCCGTTCTGCTGGGAGCCGCCCCTGATTTCCAGGCACCGGCGCGAGTTCAGATTCCCGAGATTGCCGGTCTGCCAGTCCCAGAACCACTTCTGGGTGTCTGAGCCGTTGCAGTCCCACTGATTGGCGCCGGCGCCGTTCGCCTTGGAGTCACCCCGAATCTCCAGGCACTTGCCCGAGTTCGCGTTGACAATGGTGCCCCATCCGCTCGGGTTGGAGCTATACCACTTTTGAGTGGCCGAGCCGTTGCACTCCCACTGGTTGGCGCTGGCGCCATTCTCGGTGGAGTCGCCCCAAATCTCCAAACACAGACCCGAGTTGCCATTCCTCCAAGTGAAGGGCCCTGCCGAGGTCGCGGCACTGGCGGACGGTGCGCTTGCAACGACCATGATCATGATTGCTCCGGCTGCCAGTGCCGTCGTTCCCTTGCTGATGCGAAGATCCACAGTTCTCCCCAGTTCTCCCCAGGCCGGTGGTAGCCCAAAGCTTCCCCCCTGGGGCTCGGCTGAACGGTTCGGTTGCAAAGTGGCTCGAAAACATGACCGCCGCCCGGCGTTTGTCTTGAACGGATTTCACCGGAAGCCGGTTCCGGGAATGGGGTCGCCGCGTCGGGATCTCGGCCCGCGCGGCCGGTCGAGCAGTGGCGTCGGCGAGGGCTTGGAGGGCTGGTCGGTGGGGTGGGCCGACGGGGACTGCTCGACCGTGTCGAACGTGTGTGTACGGCGCACGGTGGTGCGGGGCGCGCCGGGGCGGTGATCCGCTCGGGTTTCGCGCGCCCTACCGACGACTGCGCGCCGCAGTGATGATGAACGGACTGTCAGACCGCGAGTGATCCGAATGGCCCCGTGCCCCTGCCCTCCGGCAGGTGCGCGGGCGATGGAATGGAGTCCCACGGTGTTGCTTCTCATCTCCCCGGACAGCGTCGAGGAAGCCCTCGACTGTGCCAAGGCGGCGGAGTACCTCGACATCGTCGACGTCAAGAAGCCCGACGAGGGCTCGCTCGGCGCCAACTACCCGTGGGTCATCCGGGAGATCCGCGACGCCGTGCCGGCGGACAAGCCGGTGTCCGCCACCGTGGGGGACGTGCCCTACAAGCCCGGCACGGTGGCCCAGGCGGCCCTCGGCGCGGCGGTCTCCGGAGCCACGTACATCAAGGTCGGCCTCTACGGCTGCACCACGCCCACCCAGGCCGTCGAGGTCATGCGCGGGGTCGTCCGAGCCGTGAAGGACTACCGGCCGGACGCGCTCGTCGTCGCCTCGGGCTACGCCGACGCGCACCGGATCGGCTGCGTCAACCCGCTGGCCCTGCCCGACATCGCCCACCGCTCCGGTGCCGACGCGGCCATGCTCGACACCGCGATCAAGGACGGGACGCGGCTCTTCGACCACGTGCCGCCCGACGTCTGCGCGGAGTTCGTCCGGCTGGCCCACCAGGCCGAGCTGCTCGCCGCGCTCGCCGGAAGCGTCAAGGCGGTGGACCTCGGTGAGCTGACCCGCATCGGCACCGACATCGTCGGCGTCCGCGGGGCGGTGTGCGAGGGCGGCGACCGCGACGCCGGGAGGATCCGGCCGCAGCTGGTGGCCGCCTTCCGGGCCGAGATGGACCGGTACGCCCGGGAGCACGCCGTCGCCGTCGCCGCCGCGGGCTGACCGGCGGCATGCCGACCGACGAGGCCGTGCCCTCCACGGGTGACCGGCGCTTCGCCGTCCTCGACCCGGCCACGGGCGAGGCGTTCGACGAGGCCCCCGACCAGCGGCCGGAGGAGGTGGACGCCGCCGTCGACCGGGCCCATCGGGCCTGGCGCGGCTGGCGGGCCGACCCCGCCGCCCGCACCGCCGCGCTGCTCGCGGCGGCCGACGCGGTGGAGTCGGCCGGGCCCGAGCTCGCCCCGCTCCTCACCCGCGAACAGGGCAAGCCCCTGGCCGAGTCGTCCGCGGAGGTCGCCCGTACGGTGGCCCGGCTGCGCTACTTCGCCGAGCTGGACCCGCGGTCCCGGCCGATCACGGACGGCCGGCCGGTGCGCAGCGAGGTCCGCTGGCGACCGCTCGGGCCGGTCGCCGCGATCGTCCCGTGGAACTTCCCGCTCCAACTGGCGTCGGCGAAGATCGCGCCCGCCCTCGCCGCGGGCAACACCATGGTGCTCAAACCCTCCCCGTTCACCCCGCTCGCCACCAGGCTGCTGGGGGAGGTCCTGTCCACCGCGCTCCCGGCGGACGTGCTGACGGTCGTCACCGGCCGCGAACCCCTCGGCGCCCGTCTCGCCTCCCATCCGGGCATCCGGCACGTGACCTTCACCGGCTCGGTCCCCACCGGGCGGGACGTCGCGAGGGGCGCGGCGGCCTCACTGGCCCGGGTCACCCTGGAGCTGGGCGGCAACGACGCCGCGATCCTGCTGGACGACGTGGACGTGGAACGGATCGCGGACCGGCTGTTCTGGGCGGCGTTCCGCAACTGCGGACAGGTCTGCATGGCGGTCAAGCGCGTGTACGCCCCGGTCCGGCTCCACGCGCAGGTGGTCGAGGCCCTCGCCCAGCGGGCGAAGGCCGTCGACGTCGGAGCCGGGACCGACCCGCGCACGCAGCTGGGTCCGGTCAACAACGCGCCCCAGCTGGCCCGGGTCGAGCGCTACACGGCCCGGGCTCTGGCGGACGGCGCCCGCGCCGCGGCCGGCGGCCGGCGACTGGACCGGCCCGGCTACTTCTTCGCGCCGACGATCCTGACCGATGTCCCGCCCGACAGTCCGGTGGTGACGGAGGAGCAGTTCGGACCGGTCCTGCCGGTCCTGCCGTACGGGAGCCTGGACGAGGCCGTCGAGGCGGCCAACGGCACCGGGTACGGGCTGGGCGGCTCGGTGTGGGGGACCGACCTGGACCGGGCCGAGGCGGTGGCCGACCGGCTGGAGTGCGGGACGGCGTGGATCAACCACCACGCGGAGCTGTCCCTCGCGCAGCCCTTCGCGGGCGCCAAGGAGAGCGGCGTGGGCGTCGCGGGCGGGCCGTGGGGGCTCTACGGGAACCTCAGGCCGTTCGTCCTGCACCGTCCGGAGGAGGCGTGATGAGGTTCGACGCCGCGGTGCTGCGCGGGTACGGGGGCCGGTTCGCCGTCGAGGAGGTCGTCCTGGACGGAGGCCCGGCGGACGGCGAGGTCCTCGTCAGGATCGCGGGCTGCGGGATGTGCCGGACGGATCTCGCGGTCCGGCGTTCGGCCGGTCGCTCACCGCTTCCCGCCGTCCTCGGCCACGAGGGGGCCGGGGTCGTGGCGGAGACCGGTGGCCCGGACACCGGCCTGAGTGTCGGCGACCACGTCGTCCTGAGCTTCGACTCGTGCGGGCACTGCCGGAGCTGCAAGGGCGGGGCCCCCGCCTACTGCGACTCCTTCGCCTCGCTCAACCTCTTCGGAGGGCGCGAGGAGAAGGCGGCGCGGTTCACCGACGCGGCCGGGCGCCGGCTGGCCCCCCGCTGGTTCGGCCAGTCCTCGTTCGCCGAGTACGCGATGGTCCCGGCCCGCAACGCCGTCCGGGTCGATCCGCTGCTGCCCGTCGAACTGCTCGGACCGCTCGGCTGCGGCTTCCTCACCGGTGCGGGAGCCGTGCTGAACTCCTTCCGGGCCGGCCCGGGCGACACCCTCGTCGTCCTCGGCGCCGGCGCGGTGGGCCTGGCCGCGGTGATGGCGGCGACCGCCGCGGGGGCGGTGACCGTGGCCGTCGACCGGCATCGCGAACGGCTGGCCCTCGCCGAGCGGTTCGGCGCGTTCCCGCTGCGCACCGCCTCGGCCGGCCTGTCGGGCCCGGCGGACCCGGCGGACCTGCCGGACCGCATCCGGCGGCTGACCGACGGCGGCGCGCAGTTCGCGCTGGACACCACGGCGTCGGCTCCGCTGATCAACGACGCGCTCCGGTCCCTGCGCCCGAACGGCCACCTCGGGCTGGTGGCACGGCTCCACACCCCGTTGCCCCTGGAGCCGGGGACCCTGGACAGGGGCCGGCGGATCTCCCACATCTGCGAAGGGGACGCGGTGCCGGGGCTGCTGATCCCGCGGCTGACCGGGCTGTGGCAGGCCGGTCGGTTCCCCTTCGACCAGCTGATCCGTACGTACCCGCTCGCCGCCGTCAACGAGGCCGAACGCGACTGCGAGGCGGGGCGGGTGGTCAAACCCGTCCTGGTGCCGTAGCGGAGGAGAGGCGGATGAGCGGGGGGCCGTGACAGCGGCC
>NZ_JBHXDN010000097.1:0-28714 GCF_042726075.1 Kitasatospora sp. NPDC127035
TATTTTTTTATACCACACTGGCCTTGGGCGCCCTCGTTGTTATTCTCCCCCGGGGCCGCGCCCCGGCCGGGCCGCGGGGACTCTTCACATCCGTCGCTCCGGCCACAACTCCCTTGCCCCGGTGGGAGGTCGAGATGACGAGGGTCGGTCAGCCCTCTTGCCGGTGCCCGGTCCTCGCGTCAGCATGTGGGCACGGCGGTCGTGTGGCCCGAGGGGGGATCCTGGTGATGTCTGATGGAGACGGACCGCCGCGTTCGTGTACCGGGGTACGACGGCGTTGAGCGGGGCGGGTGGTTCGATCGCCGTGGTGTGTCCGGCGTGCGGGGCGCACCGGCCGCCGGGGCTGCCGCAGCCGCTGGCGGAGGCCCTGCCGCTCAGCCGGGCGCTCACTCCCCGGGAACGCGTCGTCCTCGAATTCCTGGGCCTCGGGTACGACAACCGCTCGATAGCCCGGGAAATGCAGGTCAGCGAACGCACGGTGAAGCGGTTCGTCACCGCCATTCTGGCGAAGCTGGGACTTCGGTCAAGACTGCAGGCCGGCCTCCTCGCGCTGATGGCGGCTTCGTCCCCGGTCGACGGTGCTTTCTGGCCCAAAGGTCTCATGGACGGCGTTCGGGCCGAAGACGATGATGTTCTGGCACACGAGACAGGAGGGGACCATGACCTTCGACGCCCTCGCCGCCCTGCGGCAAGCGGGTAACCCGGTCGACCTGCTGACGGAGGAGCAGCGGGACGTGCTCGCACGGCTCACCGAGGACGAGGTGACCGTCCTCAACTCCGTCAAACAACGGCTGGACGCGGTTTCGGACGCCGAGGTGGAAGGGCATTCCCTCGTTATCAAGTTGGCGTGAGATGACGGTGAGTTTCGGGATTCTGGGCCCTCTGCGGGTGCTGGCGAACGGCCGCTCGGTGGACCCGGGATCGCGGAAACAGCAGATTCTCCTGGCCGCCCTGCTGTGTCACGCGAATGCGCGGGTCTCGTTCGACTCCCTGGTCGAGGCGCTGTGGGACGACGCCCCGCCGCGGACGGCCCGCAAGAACGTCCAGGTGTACGTGTCCGGACTGCGCCGCCTGGTGGGCGTGGAGTCGGGATCGCGGATCAGCCACCAGACCGGCGGGTACGTGCTCCACACGGCGGCCGGCGAGCTCGACGCGCTCTGCTTCGAGCAGCGGGCCCGGGCCGGTGCGCTGACCGAGGCGCTGGACCTGTGGCGCGGCTCGGCGCTCGACGGGTTCCGGGACGTGCCGCTGATCGGGGCCGCCGCCCAGCGGTTGGACCGCAGGTTCCTCGGGGTCTTCGAGGACTGGGTGGAGGCGGAGATCGCGGCCGGCGGCGGGCCCGCCGTGATCGAGCGCGTCACCGAGACCGTCCAGCTGCACCCGCTGCGGGAGCGGCTGCGGATGCTGCAGATGACCGCGCTGTGCCAGGCGGGGCGGCGTTCCGAGGCGCTGGCGGTCTACGACGAGCTGCGCCAGTGCCTGGCCCACGAACTCGGGCTGCCGCCCAGTCCGGCGCTGGTCCGGTTCTACCGCTCGCTGCTGTGCGAGCCGGCGCCCGCCGGGCCGAGGGAGCCCGCCGATCTGCGCCCGTCCGCCGGGCTGCGGCCCCCCGGGGAGGGGCCGGCGTCGGCGGAGCCGCTGCCGCGGGCGGCCGAGGCGGTCGCGGCGACGCCCGCGGAACCACGGCGGGGCCGGACGGCCCCGCCGAACCTGCTGCCCTGCGATCCACCGGCCTTCACGGGCCGGGCGCCGGCCGCCCGGCAGCTGTCCGAGGCGCTGGCCCGGGGCGGCAACCGGCTGGCCGTGGTGACCGGCCCGCTCGGCTCCGGCAAGACGGCGCTCGCCGTCCACGTCGCACACCGGCTCGGCGACCGCTTCCCGGACGGCCGGCTGTTCGTCCGGCTCCGTGGCGACGACGGCAGACTGCGCCCGCTGGACGACGTGCTGCGCCAGCTGCTGGCCGCGGTCGCACCCGGCCGGCCGGAGCCCGCCGGACTGCCGGACCCGCCGGACCTCCGGTGGGCCTGGCAGCTCTGGCTGACCGGACGCCGGGCCCTGGTCGTCGTCGACGACGCCCGGCGGGAGAGCGAGGTCCGGCCGCTGCTGCCGGAGGCCGGGGAGAGCGCGGTCGTGGTGACGGCCCGGCCCCGGATGATCGGCCTGGAGAGCGCCCACCGCTTCTGGCTCTCCTCGCTGGCGGTGGAGGAGGCCGTGGAGTTCCTCGGCCGGGTGATCGGCCCGGACCGGGTCGACGCGGACCGCGAGTCGGCCGGCCGGATCGTCCGGGCGGCGGGGCTGCTGCCGCTCGGGGTCCGGCTGGTGGCGGACCGGCTGGCGTTCCTGCGCCACGTGCCGCTGCGCGAGTACAGCGCGCGGATGGCCGGTGCCCCGGGGCTGCTGGACGAGCTCTGCGGCGGCGACCCGGCGGTCCGTGCCCGGCTGGCCGAGTCCATCGGGGACCTGCCCGAGGCGGCGCACTGGGCGGTGCTGCGGCTCGGGCTGCTCGCGGAGCCCGTGTTCACGCTGGAGCAGGCCGCCGCGGTGCTGGACTGCCGGCCGGACGCGGCGGTGCGGGTCCTGGAGCACCTCCTGGAGGCCAGCCTCCTCACCGTCCCCAACGTGGAGGGGCTCGCACACACGGTGCGCTACGAGATGCCGGCGCTGCCGTACGCCTACGCGCGGGAGACGGCGGCCGGGCGGACCCCGGCCCGTACGGCCGACCGGAGTCCTGTGCCGCACCCCTGAGCGGCGGGCCGGGCGGCCGACCCGCCGGCCGCCCGTACAGCCGTCCGTACAGCCGTCCGTACAGCCGCCCGTGCGGCCGCGCGAAGGGGCTCTGAGTGGCTGTCATACCGGTATTGAACCGCTGACTAATCGTCGTCATACCGAGGATCCCTACCGTTCTCTGGGATCGGCGTAGCGGACGCCGCCAGGGGAGAGGAGGCAACATGCCCGAGGACATCAACCCGGAGCCGACCGAGGTCGAGGACGAGGACGTCGACGTCGTCGCGCACGATGCGGGCGAGGATTCCATCTGCATCATCAACAACAGCGCGGCCCTCTGACCCGACCGACTCGACAGGTCGAGCCACGAGAACCGAGCGGGCCATCCGGTCCCCGGCGCGAGCCGCCGGAACCGGGGCGGCCCGCTCGGTGTCGGCCCGCCCCGGCCCGGAGGCCCCGTGAACATCCTGCTCTGCCCGCTCAGCGACGGCGGCTACCTCTACCCGGCACTCGCCGCCGGGCGGGAGCTGCGGCGCCGGGGCCACCGGGTCGGCGTGCTCGGCCGGGCCGGTGCCGCAGCCGTGATGGCCGAGGCGGGCCTGCCGTTCGCGCCGGCGGACGACTTCGGCGGCGCGCGGGCCTTCTCCGCCGCCCGGTGGGGCCCGGCCGGGGTGGAGCAGTACCGGGCGACCGTACGCGCGGCCCGGGAGGCGCGGGCCGACCTGCTGGTCACCTCGGTGCTGTGCAACGGCGCCCTGCTCGCCGCCGAGGCGCTGGACATCCCGGTGGCGGTGATCGGACTCTCCGTCCACCTCTGGAACTACCGCACCGGCGGCGAGGACGAGCCCCAGTGGGGCCGCACCAGGGAGAACCGGACCCACGAGTGCCTGGAGCTGTACGCCGCCACCCGCGAGCAGGCCGGCCTGGCGAGCCGGCCCTCCCGGTGGCCGGACGGCCCGCTGCTCGGCGACGGCCCGCTGCTCGGCGACGCCCTGCTGCTCCGCGGCGACCCCGAGCTGGAGTACCCGGGCGCGGTGCTGCCCGAGCGCGCGCACCAGGTCGGGCCGCTGGCCTGGGAGCCCGCCGCCGACCGGGCCGAACTCGCGGCGATCACCGACCACCTGGCACGCGTCGGCAAGCCCGTCGTCTACGTGCACCTCGGCCGGTTCTTCGGCGGCGGCACCCCCTGGCCGCGCCTCAACGCCACCTTCACCGGCGGCCCGTTCCAGGCGGTGGTCGAGCAGGGGCGGACGGCCGACCCGCGACCCGCGCCCGGCGCCGACGTCCTGCTCGTCCGCAAACCCTGGCTGGGGCCGCTCGTCGACCTCGCCGGACTCGTGCTGACCAGCGGCACCTCCGCCCCGGTACTCGGCGCGCTGCTCCGCGGCCGGCCCCTCGGCGTCACCCCCAACGGATCCGAGCAGCCGGTGCTCTCCGGCGCCTGCCTCCGGGCCGGCGTGGCCGCGCACATCCCGAGGGCGGAGCGGCCGGACCGGCCCCGGCCGGTCGAGGCGGCCTGGCAGGACGACCGGCTGCGGGAGGGGGCCCGCCGGCTCGGCCGCCGGCTCGCGGCGGCGAACAGCCCGGCCCGTGCGGCCGACGTCATCGAGCAGGCGGCCCAGCGGTCCGCAACCTCTAGGGAGAACCATGGGTACTCGATCAGCCGGCCCGGACGCAGTGGCCGTGGAGAGCCTGGCGGCGGGCGCACTGCAGTGGATACGCCTTCACTCGGGCTACCTTGACTCCCCGTCGGGCCGGGCCGAACTGCCGGTGACACCACGCGTCAAGGCCCTGCTGCAGCTCGCCCTGCTGCGCCGCTCCTGGGAGCGGGCCGCGCCGTCGGACCCGGGCCTGGCCGAGGTGACCGGGACCGTCGAGCGGGTCTGGCGCAGCCCGGCCCATCCGGCCCTGCTCGTCGCCGAGCCGCGCTACGCCTGGCAGTTCAAGCTGATGTACGGCGCACTGGCACCCGCCGGGCTCACCGACGGCCCGCACCGGACCGCGCTCGCGGAGGTGACGGCCGGCGGCTTCCTGACGCCGGGCCGGAAGTCGCCCTTCCTCCACCTGGAGACCAGGTTCTACGCCGACCTCGCCGGCGTCGGACACCGGCTGCACTCCTACCGGCGACTGTACGAGGCCAGCCGGCTGGCCCGGCACCGCGACGGGCAGCCGGTCGGCGAGCCGGACGTGTGCGACGTGACCCACACCCTCTTCCACCTGAGCGACTTCGGCTTCCGTGACCCCGGCCTGACCGGCGACGCCCTGGAACACGCCCGCGACCTGGTCTGCCGCCTCACCGGGGACTGCGTGCGCAACGGCGACTGGGACCTCACGGCCAAGCTGGTGCTCGCGCAGCACTGCCTCGGCCTCGACCCGCTCGGCACCCCCTCGGGAGAGGCCGGCCTGCGGCTGCTCGGCGAGGTGCAGTCGCCCGGCGGCGCCGTTCCCGGACGGTCCGCCGCCGACCGGGCGGACACCACCGCGACCACGGCGGAGTTCTTCCGGAAGGCCTACCAGGCCACCCTGGTGACGGCCCTCACCGCGCTGACCGTCGCCCACGGCCGGCGAGGCGGCGCACCGGACGCCGGCCCCCCGGACGGCGCCCGTGCGGCGGGCGGGAGCGCCGGGCCTCCGGCGGCGGACGACGCCACCGGCCGGGACCGGGCGCCGGCGACGCGGGGTGCCCGGTGAACCCCGCGCAGGCCGACCTCGACCGCGGCGTCCGCCTCCTCCGGGGCGAGCGGAACTGGTGGTTCCTCGGCCCGGGCGGCGGGCTGGCCCGCCTGCGCCCCACCCAGCTGACCGCCGACGGCTCGCTCCGGCCGGGCACCGAACGCCGGCTCCGCGAGTACGGCCTGATGACCGCCGAACCCCCGCACAGCTACGCGTTGACCGTGCTGACCAGCACCCACTGCAACCTCGGCTGCGGCTACTGCTTCCAGAACACGAGCCAGGACCCGGACGGCGGCAGCCGTCCGCCGCGGATCGCCCGGACCCGCCTCACCTCGCGGACGATCACCTCGATCCTCGACTTCACCGAGCGGCAGATGGCCGCCGCCGGACTGGAGGAGCTCCGGATCCTGCTGTTCGGCGGCGAACCCCTGCTCAACCCGCGCGGCTGCCTGGAACTGCTGGAACGCGCGGCCGCCCGCGGGCCGGTCTCCGCCTGGATGATCTCCAACGCCACCCTGCTCACCCCTGCACTGGCCGCCCGGCTCTCCGGCCTCGGGCTGGGGTCCGTCCAGATCACCTTCGACGGCGACCGCCCCGACCACGACCGCATCCGGGTCGGGCGCACGGACGGCGGCGGGACCTTCGACACGATCGTCCACAACCTCGTCCGGGCGTCCGAGACCTCCCCGCTCCGGTGGCTGCTGCGGGTGAACGTCTCCGGGGAGACCTACCGGGGCGTCGACGCGCTGATCGACCGGCTCGCCACACGGCTCGACCCCGCCCGGTGCACCCTGTACTTCGCCCAGGTCGGCGACGTGGGCATCGGCTACGGCAACGACCTGCTGCACACCGGCGAGCTGTCGGCCCGCTTCACCCGGTGGCAGCGGCGGGCGCTCGACCTCGGATTCACCGTCACCCGGCCGCAGGGCCACCGGCCGTGCGTCACCTGCGGCTACCGGGACGGCCGCTACGGCGCTGTGGTCAGCGCGGACGGCACCCTGGCGAGCTGCTGGGAGACCGCGGGCAGGACGGCGTGGGAGGTCGGCACGGTCACCGGCGGGTACCTGCCCGACACGGTCACCCGCGAGCGGTGGGTCGGCTGCGAGGACCTGTACCGGCGCGAGGAGGACCGGCGGACACTCGCCGCCTTCCACGACACGGTGGACGCGGCCCTGCTCGACTACCTGGACGAGACGGGGCGCCTGTAGCCATGCCATCGGACCTCGACCGGCTGTCCGCCGGCACGCTCGCCTGGCTGGGGCGACACCTGGACCACTTCGACCCGTACTCGGCGCCCGGCCGCTCGGCGGAGCACGGGCGGGCGAAGGCCGCGCTGGAACTGGCGCTGCTCTGCCACCTGTGGGCCCGACGGGACACGGGGGGCGACCCCCGCCTCGACCAGGCGACCGCGGTGGTCCGCACGGTCTGGCAGCACCCGGACTTCCCGGCGCTCCTCACCGCCGACCCCCGGTGCGCTGCCCCGTACGGACTGGCCTGCGCGGCACTGGCACCCGCCGGGACCGACGGCACGCCGCACCGGGCGGTGCTCGCCCGGCTGACCCCCGACGACCTGTCACCGCACGGCAGGTCGGCCTACCAGCAGCTGGAGCTGCGCCACTACGCGGACAAGGCGGGGGTGCCGCACGCGTTCGAACCCTACGAGGAACTGCTCGGTCGGAACTTCCTCGTCCGGCTGCCCGCCGCGATGCCGGACCGTGCCGCACCGGACCGTGCCGCCCGTGACGGTGCCGCACCGGACGACGCGGCACCGGTCACCGTCCCGGAGGCGTACGCCCTCACGCACTCCAGCTTCTACCTCAGCGACTTCGGCCGGACCGCCCCCGGGCTCTCCGCGACGGCCCTCGCGGACGCGGCGGAGCTGCTCCGCCGGCTGCTGGAGCACTGCGTGCGGCACGACTGGTGGGACCTGGCCGCGGAGCTCGTCATGGCCCAGGTCTGCCTGGGCCTCGACCCGCTGCGCACCCCCTGGGGCCGTGCCGCCGTCGACTGCCTGGTCCGGGCCCAGCGGCCCGACGGCGCGCTCCCCGGCCGGTCCGCGAGGACCGCCGCGACGGACGCCGAACCGGTCGGGGCCTTCTTCGCGGCGGCCTACCACACGACCCTGGTGACCGCCCTGATGACGCTCCTCCTCCGGCCGGAGCACGCCTCATGAGACCACGACTGGTCCTCATCGATCCCAGCTACACCCGCCTCTGGTTCGGGCAGGCCGTCTCCTCCGTCGGGGACGCCGTCTTCAGCACCACCCTGGTCCTGTGGGTGGCCATGGAGCTGGCCAGGGGGAAGCCGTGGGCGCCGCAGGCGGTCAGCGGCGTCGTCCTGGCGACCAGCGCCGCCGTCCTGTTCGTCGGCCCCCTCGCGGGCGTGTTCGTCGACCGCTGGGACAAGCGTGCGACGATGCTCGGCACCGAGGCGATCCGGGGCGGGCTGGTGGCCCTGCTGACCGCGGTCTCCTTCCTGCCGGCCGGTGACCTCCCGGTCGGGCTGTGGCTCGGCCTGATCTACGCGACGGTGCTGGTCCTCAACGCGGCCAGCCAGTTCTTCACCCCGGCGAGGTTCTCGGTCATCGCGGAACTCGTCACGGGGGAGGCCGACCGGGCGAGAGCGGCCGGGATCGCCCAGGCGACCGGACAGACCGCCTGGATCATCGGCCCGCCGCTCGCCGCGCCGCTGCTGTTCACGGTCGGCCTGCAGTGGGCGCTGCTGTTCAACGCCCTCTCCTACCTGGTGTCCTACCTCGCCATCCGGTCGGTGGACGTGCGGCCGGCGGCCGGGGACGCACGGGCCGCGAAGCCGGACCGGGGCAGGCCGGCCGCCGAACGGCGCGGACTGGGCGCGGAGTTCCTGGAGGGCCTGCGGTTCTTCCGCCGCAGCAGGTTCCTCGTGGCGCTGCTGCTGTTCGCCGTGATCGGCCAGCTCGGCATCGGCGCCCTGAACACCCTGAACATCTTCTTCGCCACCAGGAACCTGCACGCGTCCGCCGAGCTGTACGGCTACCTCGGCATGGCGATGGGGATCGGCGGCATCGTGGGAGCGCTCGCCGCGGGCCGGGTGGTCCAGTGGATCGGCGCCCGGAGGACCACCTGGATCGGGCTGATGGTGAGTGGCGCCCTGCTGCTCCTGTACTCCCGCCAGAGCGGCTTCCCGGCCGCGGTGACCCTGCTGTTCCTCTTCGTCCTCCCGATCACCATGCTGAACACCGCCATGTCGCCGCTGCTGCTGGCGGCGACGCCCCAGGAGTTCCGGGGCCGGGTGGTCGCCGTGTTCTATCCCGTCACCCGGCTGGCCGCGATGCTGGCCGCGGTGCTGTCGGGCTGGCTCGCCGGCACCGGGCTGCGGGACTTCTCGGGCTCGCTGGCCGGCCAGCGGTTCGGCCCGATCGACACGATCTTCGCGGCGTCCGCGATCGTCGTGGTCCTCGCGGGCGTCTACGCCCGGATCGCGCTCCCCGACACGGCCGCCGCCCCGGCCGCCAAGGCCGAGCCCAAGCCCGAGCCCGAGCCCGAGCCCGAGCCCGAGCCCGGGACCGGGACCGAAGCCGGTCCCGGGAGCGAGGCCGGGACCGGATCCGGGGCGGAGCCCGATCCGGCGGGGCCCGCCGCGCCCGGGGCCGATCCCGCCGGGCCCGCCGCCCGCCCCGCCCCGGCGGGCCCGCAGTGATCTGCTCCGGGTGCGGCCGGCTCGCCGGTGGGTCGGACCGGTTCTGCGCCGGCTGCGGCACGCCGCTCACGGCCGGTGGTGCTCCGCGCGAGACCCGCCGGAAGGTGTCCATGCTGTTCCTGGACATCGTCGGCTCGACCGCGCTCGCCGAACGCCTGGACCCGGAGCCGCTGCGGCAGGTCATGGACCGCTACTTCGCGAGCTGCGGGGCCTGCATCGCCGAACACGGCGGGGAGGTGGAGAAGTTCATCGGCGACGCGATCCTGGCCGCCTTCGGCGCCACCGTGGCCCGCGAGGACGACGCGCTCCGGGCGGTGCGCGCCGCGAACGGGGCGCTCGCGGCCCTGGCCGGCCTGACCGCCGAGCTCAGCGCCGAGTACCAGGTCGAGCTGGAGGCGCGGGCCGGCGTGTGCACCGGCAACGTCGTGGTGATCACCAGACCGGGGGACGACTTCCGGGTCGTCGGCGACTCGGTCAACACGGCCGCCAGGCTGCAGACGGCCGCCCGCCCGGGCGAGGTGCTGCTCTGCGCCGACACCGCCGCGATGGTGCGGTGGCAGGTCGGGATCGAGCCCGTCGCTCCGCTGCGGGTGAAGGGCAAGGCCCGCCCGCTGCCGGCCTGGCGGGTGACCGCCCCGGAGCCGGCGGCCGACCTCCCCGGGCCGGTGACCCCGTTCATCGGCCGGGTCGACGAACTGGAGGCGCTGGAGCGCGGCTTCCGGCGGGCCCGGCTGCGGCGGCAGGTCTGCCTCGCCACCGTCGTCGGCGTGCCCGGCATCGGAAAGTCGCGCCTGGTGAGGGAGTTCCTCGCGGGCCTGCCGGCCGGTGAGGTGACGGTGCTCGCCGGCCGGTGCTCCGCCTACGGCCGGGGGATCACCTACCGTCCGCTGGCCGAGATGCTCGGCTCGCTCCCCGGCGGCTGGCCGGCCCTCGCCCGGCTGCTGGAGGAGGACCCGGCGCGGGCCGGTGACGACGGAGCGGCGGCGCCGGCCCACGGCCTGGCGGCGCGCACCCTCGGCACGGTCGTGGACCAGGACGGCGGCGCGGCCGGTGTCGAGGACATCGCCTGGGCGGTGCGGCACCTTCTGGAGGTCCTCGGCCGCTCGCGGTCCGTGGTCATGGTCTGGGACGACCTGCACTGGTCGGAGGAGACCCTGCTGGACCTCATCGACGAGGTCGCGACCTGGCTGCGCGGGGTCCCGGTCCTGCTGCTCTGCGTCGCCCGCCCCGAACTCCTGGAGACCCGCACCGGCTGGGGCGCCGGCAAACCGGGTGCGACGACGCTCGACGTCGGACCACTGACCTTACCTCAGATCACGTCCCTGCTGGGCGAGTTGTCAATCCTCGCCGAGGTGGTTCCGCAGGACCTCCAGGAGGTCAACAGCCGCGTCGCCACCCTGTGCGACGGAAACCCGCTCTATGCCGAGCAGCTCATGGACGTCTTCGCGGAGACGGCCCCCGGCACCAACGTCCCGCCCACGATCCAGGCGATGCTGGGTGCCCGGCTGGACCAGCTGCCCGTCACCGAACGGGGCATGGTGGAGCTGGCCGCGGTGGTCGGGCGCGAGTCCACCCGGGAGCTGCTGCGGGTGATGGCCGCCGCGGACGGCACCGGCTCCGCCGAGGCCGACGAGGCACTGTCACGGCTGGTCCGCCGGCGCGTCCTCGAACGCGGCCCGGCCGGCACCTTCCGCTTCGCCCAGGCCCTGCTGCGCGACACCGCCTACGAGTTCACCCCGAAGACCCGCCGCGAGCGCTGGCACGACTTCCTGGCCGAGCGGTTCTCCGGCGAGCTGCCGCAGGACGCGATGGCGGTGGCCTACCACGTCGAGGAGACCTCCCGGCTGCGCAGGCAGCTGCGGCCGGGCGACCCGCAGCCCCCGCGACTGGCCGGTGCGGCGGCGGACACCCTGACCGCCGAGGGCATGCACGCGCTGGCCCGCAAGGACCTGCCGGCGGCCGTCCAGCTCCTGGAGCGGGCGAGGGAACTGCTGCCGGTCGGCGATCCCCGCCACACGGCGCTCGCGCTGCACGTCTGCGACGCCGGAATCTGGCTCCAGGACGAGGAGCGGTGCCGGTCCGCGCTGGCCGCGGCGGAGGCCGCGCTGCCCCGGGACCGGCGGTCCGCGGCCACCCTGGCGGTCCAGCGCGCAATCGTCGCGCTCCGGCTCGGCCTGGCGCCGCCCGCGTCCGTGGCGGCGGACGCGGAGCGGATCGCGGCGGAGCTGGAACAGGACCCCGAGGACGATCTCAGCTGGTGCCGGTTGCACGAACTGCTCGCCCACCTCGAACTCGTCGCCGAGCGCGCGGCGTCCGCGGCGGCCTCGTTCGGGCGCGCGCTGGCCCTGGCACGGACCCTGGGCGACGGCTACCAGGAGGACCGGCTGCTCTGCGCCGTCTGCGAGTTGGCCCAGTGGACGCCGATGCGGGTGGACGCCGGGCTGAGGCTCTGCGCCGCGCTCGGCGTCCGGTTCGCCGCGAGCCGGTCGCTGCTCCTCCCGGTCCTGGTGACCCGGGCGCACCTGGAGGCGCTCGGCGGCGACCTGGACGGCGCGCGGCGCACCGTGGCCGAGGCGCTGACCTACTCCCGCGACGTGCACGCCGATCTCGCGGACGCGGTGGTGCTGGACACGGCGGGCTTCGTGGAATCGCTGGCCGGCGCCCACGACGTGGCGGAGTCGCGGTACCGGCAGAGCCTGGGCGTGCTGCGGACCTCGGAGCACGCGACCGACACCCGGAACACCGAGGTCGCGATCGCCCGGGAACTGTTCGCCCAGGGCCGGACCGCCGCCGCAGCCGCCGCTCTCGACCGCCTCGACGGCCCGGACCTGGACGGCGCGGACGACGGCGAGGGCGCGGGCCTGCGGGCGCGGCTGGGCGAGGCCGCGCTGCGCGGGCGGATCGCCTCCGTCCGGGGGCACCACGAGGAGGCGCTCGCCGGGGCCCGGGCGGCTCGTGCGCTGGTGGCCCGGTGCGACGACCTGTGCCTGACCGGGGAGACCCTCCTCGACCTGGCGATCGTGCTCGAAGCGGCCGGGATGATCGAACGGGCGCGGGCTGAAGGGACCGAGGCATTGCGGATGTTCGAGGCGAAGGGCGCCGCGCTGCCCGCCGGACGGGTCCGTCGCTGGCTCGCCGCCCACGGGCCGGGGACGGCGGACGGCAAGGCGGGTGCGGGTGCGGACGGGAGGGCGGGTCCGGAACCGGGCGGGCCCGGCGGACCGGGGGAGGGCGCGGCCGATGACTGACCAGCCGCCCTGGCGCCGGCCGCCGCGCGACCACTTCCCGGGCGTGCCCGCCTGGAGCATGCCCGTCTCGGTGGTGCCGCAGGAGCCCTTCGAGGTCAGCCCGCTCGGCCCGGTCACCCGGGAGTGGGCCTGGGGCGGCGCGGACGGCTCCGGCGTCCGCGTCTGCGTGCTCGACAGCGGCGTGGACGCCGACCACCCGATGGTCGGCGGGCTCGACCGTGCCATGGACGTGGTCAAGGGCGAGGACGGCGTCCTCGCCGTCACCCCGACCGAACCGGGCGACCCGGCGGGGCACGGCACCGCCTGCGCGAGCGTGATCCGGTCGATCGCCCCCGCCGTGTCGCTGACCTCGGTGCGCGTCCTCTCCGGCGGCAGGCACGGCAGCGGCGCCGCCCTGCTGGCCGGGCTGACCTGGGCCATCGAGGAGGGGTTCGACGTCATCAACATGAGCCTCTCGACGACGAAGCCGGACTTCCGCGACGGCCTGCGCGACCTCTCGGACGCCGCCTACTTCCGGCGCTGCATCATCGTCGCGTCGGCCCACAACATGCCGGTCCACAGCTATCCGTGGCCGTTCGCCTCGGTCATCTCGGTGGCCAGCCACGACCGCCCCGACCCGATGACCTACTACTACAACCCGTCCCCACCGGTCGAGTTCTACGCACGGGGCGTGCGGGTGCCGGTGGCAGGGCCGGGCGGGCGGCGGCTGCTCAGCACCGGCAACAGCTTCGCCACCCCGCACATCGCGGGCATCTGCGCGCTCATCCTCGGCAAGCACCGCGCGCTCACGCCGTTCCAACTCAAGTCCGTCCTCTACCTGGCCGCCGAGAACGTAGCCGTACCCGAGGGAGGTGCGCGTGTCGACTGACCCGCTGGACAGTGCCGGCATCCCGCAACGAAGACTGCTCCAGTCGATCGTGGAAGTCGCCCGCAGCGTCTTCGGCGCGGCCGCCGCCTCCGTGCTCCTGGTGGACCAGGACAACGGGGACCTGGTCTTCGAGGCGGTCGCGGGCGAGGGCGAACACCACCTGCTCGGGACGAGGTTCCCGAGCGGCACCGGCATCGCCGGCTGGGCGATGGTGTCCGGGCAGCCGGTGGTGATCGACGACGTGGCCGACAGCCCCCGGTTCGCCCGGGGCGCCGCGGAGTCCACCGGCTACGTGCCGCGCAGCATCATGGCCGCGCCGCTCATCTGCGAGGGCGACTGCATCGGGGTGCTGTCGGTGCTGGACCGTGACAGCCGCGAACGCTGCGACCTCGGCGACATGGCCTCCCTGGGGCTGCTGGCGACCGAGATGGCGACGGTGCTGGAGCTGCTCGTCCGGCTCCGGTCGCTGGACGCCGACCGCGCCTCCCGCGCGGCGGCGACGCAGGCCGCGGTCCCGCAGCCCGACCTGGTCCTGTTGCAGCGGGTGGCGGAGCGGCTGCCGCGGGCGTCCGAGCAGGTGGCCGCGACGGTCGCCAAGCTCCTGACGATGGCGGACGAGCTGCTGGCCGACGGCGACGGCTGACGGTGGCGGCTGACGGCCCCTCGGCCTTCCTCGACCAGCTGGCCCGCCCCGGCCGCACCGTCGACGTCCGCCCCCGGCCGGCCCCGGCCGTCCTGCTGCTCAGCCGCGCCTGTGACGGGGGCCTGGAGCCGGTACAGGGCCTGCTGGGGAGCGCGGGCGTCCGGTCGGAGCGGTTGAACGCCGACGAGCTCGGCGCCGCCGACCTGCTCGTCGACCCCGAACGCCGGGCGGTCCGGCTGAACGGCCGTTGGCTGACCCCCACGGTGACCTGGGTGAGGCACTTCTCGGCGTCCGCCATCGAGAGCACCGGGGATCCGGCCCGGACCGTGTTCCTGCGCGAGTCCTGGCAGGCCGCGGCCGACCAGCTGGCGGCGGTCTCCGGGACGGCGATCCGTGCGACCGGGCCGGGGCTGCTCGCCCAGCTGGACCTGGCCCGGCACCACCGGATCGCCGTCCCGCGCACGGTGCTGACCACCGACCCGCAGCGCGCCCGGGGCGCGTTCGACTGCCCGCGGCTGGTGGTCAAGGCGGCCCACCACCACTTCGTCGAGCCGGAGCCGGGGCGCCTGAACGGGATCTTCCCCGTGGTCGTCGAACGGGACGACCCGGCCGCGGACCCCGGCCCGGGACCGGGCCCGCCCGTCATCGTGCAGGAGTACGTCGAGCACGAGGCGGAGCTGCGCGTCTACCACGTGGCCGGGCGGCTGCACGCCTTCCGGATCGGCAAGACCTCGCCGGCCGACCCGTGGACGGCTCCCGAGCGGGTCGGGGCCGAGCCCGTCCGGACGCCGCCGGCCGTCGCCTCCGCCACCAGGACCCTGGCCGCCGCGATGTCGCTCCGCTACGGCGCGTTCGACTTCCTGATCAGCGCCGGCGGGCCGGTCTTCCTGGAGGTCAACCCCGACGGCGACTGGCTCTGGGCCGAACAGCGGGCGGGGACGGCCCCGGTCACCACCGCGGTCGCCGCCATGCTGGCGGCCCTGCACCGCGAGGCCCTGCCCACCCCGGGACCGTTCGACCTCCTGGGCTTCCTCTCCGCCCCCCGGGCCGGGTCCGGCGGGTGACCGCGCCCCGGCGGCGGGCCCGGCGCGGCCGGGTGCCTGGTTCGGTCGGCGGGGCAGCTCGTAGGGTGGAGCCGCCTGATGATCGTTCGCCCCCTGGCAGGAGATTCCATGAGTGAGACCGCCGTTCCCGACGCCGTGCTGCCGGTCGGGGTGATCGGCCTCGGCGACATCGCGCAGAAGGCCTATCTGCCGGTGCTCACGGCGCTGCCCGGCCTGGACCTGCGGCTGATGACCCGGGACCGGGCCAAGCTCGACCGGATCGGCGACGCCCACCGGATCGACCCGGCGCACCGGTTCACCGACCTCGGTGAGCTCATCGGCAGCGGGATCCGGGCCGCGTTCGTGCACGCGGCCACCGATCAGCACGTCCCGATCGTCGAGCAGTTGCTGACCGCCGGCGTCGACGTGTACGTGGACAAGCCGCTCGACTACACCCTGGAGGGCTCCCGCCGGCTGGTGGACCTCGCCGACCGCACGGGGCGGTCGCTGATGGTGGGCTTCAACCGCCGCCACGCGCCGGGCTACGTGCAGGCGAAGGAGCGTCCGCGCGACCTGATCGTGCTGCAGAAGAACCGCGAGGGGCTGCCCGAGGCGCCACGGCCGATGATCTTCGACGACTTCATCCACGTCGTGGACCTGCTGCGGTTCCTGGTGCCCGGCGAGATCGAGCACGTCGATGTCCGGTCCCGGGTGCGCGGCGGCCTGGTCGAGCACGTGGTCCTCACCCTGTCCGGTGAGGGCTTCACGGCGCTGGGGATCATGAACCGGCTCTCCGGCTCGACGGAGGAGATCCTGGAGGTCTCCGGCGGTGACTCCAAGCGCGAGGTCCACAACCTGGCCGAGGTGATCGACCACCGCGGCCAGCCGACCGTCCGCCGCCGCGGCGACTGGGTGCCGGTCGCCCGCCAGCGCGGCATCGAGCAGGTCGTGCTGACCTTCCTGGACGCCGTCCGCTCCGGGAAGACCCTCGACGCCCACGACGCCCTGCGCACCCACGAGCTGTGCGAGCAGATCGTCGAGCGGCTGGAGTCCGCCTGAGCCCCGGGCCGGTCCGCGACCTCCCGCGGACCGGCCCACCGCAGCCAGGCGTGCGGGGCGGACGTGGGCAGGGAGGTCGGGCTCAGGCGTGTCGCGCGGGGGCGGCGATCCGGCGGCGCCACCAGTCCACCGTCGCCCGGAACTGCTCCTCGGCCGGGGTGGCGCGCAGCGTGAACGCGGCCTCGTAGGCGGCGGAGTCGATCACGAACGGGCGGTCGAACTGGTAGCGCACCTCCCGGAGTTCGCGGAGCAGCGGGGAGAAGAGCGCCGCCGCTCCCAGCACCGCCGGTGACAGCCGCCGCACCGCCACGGGGCCGGTTCCCGCGTCGGCGGCGAGCCGGGCGACCATGGTCCGTGCGGACAGCGCGGGGGCCGTCGGCACGTGCCAGGCCCGGCCCCAGGCCCGCTCCTCGCCCGCGACCTCGATCAACGCCGAGGCCGTGTCGGGGAGGTAGGTCCAGCTGTGCGGGGTGTCCGGGTCGCCGAGCACCGTGACGGACCGGCCGTCCAGCAGGCGCGGCAGGACGCGCCCGGCCAGGTGGCCCCCGTCCGTCACACCGGGGCCGAAGAAGTCGGAGGCACGTACTTCGACCGCCCTGATCCGGCCCGCCTCGTGCAGCGTCCGCGCCTGCTCCCAGAGGGCCGCCCGGACCCGCCCCTTGGGGCCGGTGGCGGCGAGCGGCAGGTCCTCGGTGAGCGGGCGGTCCACCGGGCCGTACCCGTACAGGTTGCCCAGCATGACGAGGACGGCCCCGGTCGACTCGGCCGCCGCGCAGAGCGACGAGGCCAGCGGCGGCCAGTCCGTCGTCCAGCGGTGGAGGGGCGGTGCGGCGCAGCCGTAGAGCGCGACGGCGCCGCGGGCGACCTCGGTCAGGGCCTCGGGGCGCGCCGCGTCCAGGGCGACGTGCTCGATGCCGGCCTCCGGGGAGCGGCCCGACCTGCTGACCACCCGGACCTCGTGCCCCTGCTCGGCCAGCGCCCGAGCGGTGGCCGCCCCCGCGGGCCCGTATCCGACAACCACATGAAGACTCACGAGCACACCCTAGCCCGGGCCCTCCGGGGGTGGTGACGAGGTCATGTCGACAGGGCTCCCCCGCCGGCCCACCCCGACGTCGCGTCACCGGGCCCTGGCCCGGCCGCCGGTGACGGGGCGTCGTAGAGTGCGCCCGGGTCCGGGTCCGGGTCCGGGTGCGGGTGCGGGTGCGGGTGCGGGTGGACGTGGGGTGCGGAAGGCGGAGGCGGGCGGAATTCGGTTGCCCGGCAGCCTCGGCCCCTGTTAACAATGTGACATGTTACAAAATGCTGCCCTTGTTCTCCGTGCCCGGCACGAGAGCGACGTCCCGGTCCTCATGTCCGGGCTGTACGACGACGTCGCCACCCGCTCCCGCGCCGACTCCCGGCCCTGGCAGCCCCTCTCGCCCGGTGCCGCCGGGTCGCCCTACGCCGTGGCCGCCCCGAGCGACGAGGCGGCGTGCTTCTCGGTCGTGGAGCGCTCCTCCGGCGAACTGGCCGGCGAGGCACTGCTGTGGGGCATCGACACCCACAGTCGCACCGCCCATCTGGGCCTGGCGCTGCTCCCCGGCTTCCGCGGTCGCGGCCTGGCGCACGACGTGGTCGCCCTGCTCTGTCACTACGGCTTCACCGTTCGCGGGCTGCAGCGCCTCCAGGTCGACACGCTGGCCGACAACCGGCCGATGATCGCCGCGGCCGCCCGCGCCGGGTTCCGCCTCGAAGGCACCCTGCGGCGCTCCGCCTGGACCTACGGGTCCTTCAGCGACCAGGTCGTCCTCGGGCTGCTCAGTGAGGAGTGGACCGACCCCGTGCTGAAGCCGGCGGACACCGTGCGGTAAAGGGCACGGGTGGACGTGCGGAGGGGCGGGACCGGCCGATCGACCGGTCCCGCCCCTCCGTGCGTCGGCGGCTACTTCCCGCCGCTCCAGGTGGACGTGACTGCGGGGGAGTCGCCCCGGGCGGCCTCGGTGGCGTCGAGGTCGATGTCGGCGTAGAAGACGCCGAGGTTGTAGCCGTCCCCCTGGGTGTTGACGGTGACGGTGACGTCGGTGTCGCCGTTGCGCAGGTAGGGGGAGACGGTCCAGCGGTTCGCGTCGTAGCCGAAGTTGTTGCGCGGCGCCGGGTTGCGGGGGAACCGCTGGGCGGGGTTGGGGTTGTCGATGGTGGAGTTGAAGGCGTCGTTCAGCGGGTGGTTGACGTCGGTGAAGTCGGTGATCGGGCCGTTGGTGGACTTGATCGACATGGTGTCGCCGGTCCACTTGTGGTCGCCGTCGTAGACGACCCAGCCCAGGTGTCCGGTGACCGGGCCGCTCGCGGGCGTCCTGATCCCGGTCAGCCTGCCCGACAGGGCCGGGCTGTTGGGGAGTTCGGGCTGGAAGCCGTCCCAGAGGTGGACGTGCCGCAGCGGCGCGCAGGGGTCCTCGTAGGCGACCACGACGGTCCAGCCGCCCCAGCTGTGCGGCTTGACGACGGAGTCCATGTTGGCGGCCGTGTAGGTACCGGTGCCGTGGCTCTTGACGAGCTCGGTGATGTCGGCGGAGGCCTGGTAGCTGCTCTCCTCGTCGGTGGTGATGTAGCCGATGGAGGGCTGCTGGTTGGCGATGTTGGTGTACTGGCCGTCACCGGGGAACTTGAGGTAGATCTCGTCGATCTGGCTCTCGGGCAGGACGACGTCGTCGATGCCGCGGGTGCCGCCCCAGTACAGGCGGGCGTGCTTGACCGTCGCCCCGGGGGGCAGCTGCAGGTCGGCGGAGCTGGCGGAGTAGATGGGGTCGCCGAGTGGGCCGATGCTGCCGGGATCGATGTTGACGTACCGCATCTGGTAGTTGTTGTTGATCGGCCTGCTGCCCGCCCCGGTGCGGCCCTGCTCGCACGGCGGCTGGGCGGGGTCGACGGGGGGCTTGGTCTCGTCACAGGTCATCAGGGAGTTGCTGATGTGGGTGACGGAGCCGTGGAAGTCGCCCTGGAAGCGGGTGGTGAAGGGCAGCCGGTTCTCCTGGATGGTGATCGCGGCGCGGTGGCCCTGGGCGGGGCCGGTGCCGCGGGAGTAGGCGGCGGGAGCGGCGAGCACGCAGGCGGCCGAGGCGACGGCCACGGCCGCCGCCAGCGCGCGGCGGGCGCGGCGGGCGGGGTCGGCGGAGCGCGGGGGCTGAGGGTGCGACAACTGAACCTCCGGTGAGGTGTATTCGTGGATGCCCCCTCACGAGAGCACCGTTCGGGCCATTTGTCGGTGGATTGCTCCGAACGGGGGCGAGCCGTGGAGCGGGGGCGGTTCCAGCCTCCGGGGTGTTGCCGAGGCGTCGTCGGAACGGTGCGGGCGGCCGGGCGCGGACCGGCGCACGCCCCCGACAACATAGAGCTGGTCGCGGAGGTGCGCGCCGCGCTGCCCGGCCTGCTCGGGGACCCGGCGGGGGCGTACGTGTGGATCGCCTGTGACACGGTGACCACGCGCGCTCTCGCCCGGTTCACCCGGAAGGAGCTCGCCGTGCCCAGGCCGCAGGTGCACGCCCTCGGCTACTGGCGGCCCTGAGGACCCGTGGCGCCCGGCCGGGGGGGTCCGGGCGCCACGTTCACACGTCCCGCCGACGCGGTCGGCCCCTGTCCGCCCCCGCTGCGTCCTGCTGCGTCCTGCTGCGTCCCGCCGTCTTCCGGCGCTCGCGGCGTGCGCCGGGGTGCGCCGGGGTGTCGGGCCCGCCCCGGCGCGGCTTCCTCGCGCCCGGCCCGAGCCCGAGCCCGAGCCCGAGCCCGAGCCCGAGTCCGAGTCCTGACGCCTGACGCCCGAAGTCCGAAGCCCGACGCTCGGGGTCGGACGCCCCGCGCCTGATCTCCGGCGCCCGATGTGCCGTGCCTGGTGTCCTGTGCGTGGTGTCCCCTTCCCTGCGCTCTCCCTTCACCGAGCCCGCTGCCCTGTCGCGCCGGGCTGCTCCGCCGCGCCCGCGCCCGCGCCCGCGCGTTCGCGGGCGCGGCGTCGGCGCGGGCGCCGGGAAAGGCCGTCCGGTGATTTCGACTCCTCCCGCCCTCCGGTCCGGACCATGATTCGTGTTCGACGGGTCCAGGATTCTCGGTGGTGGGCGGAAAAGCGTTCCTGCTCCCTCCGTAACCCTTTCGGGGCCGGTTCCGGTCGGGGTGTGGCGCTGCCCGTCTCCCGGCCGATCCTGCTTTTCGCCCGCCGTGGAACCCGGGGCCGTCGCCCGTCTCCCACCCCGGCCGTACCTCGTCGTGACAGTGGCCCCGACGGCGGTGGCAACGGTGCTGGTGGGGGCCGGAACGGTGCCCGCGCGCCCGGGGCCGCCGTGGGCGGCGGGATCGCCGCCCACGGGGCTGTCGGGGTCTGCCGGTGGCACCGTCGACGGGGTGCCCGGCCTTTGCCGCCCCGCGTGGGTGGCATGACGTGACATCAGGGAAATCCGTCGGGCCGTCGGGTCCGGTCGCCCGGCGGCTTGACAGCGAGGTCCGACCAATAGTTAGGTTAGCCTTACCTAAGTAGGGCGGGTGGCCGAAGGCCGTCGGTCGTCGGTGCGTATCACATCGGTTCCACGGTTTCGGCCGGGCCGGTGGTCCGTGCCGTGCGCCGTCGCGCCGTCACCCCCGCGACAAGAGGAGGACGCCGCTCGATGCCTGAGATACCCCCGACCGACGCGTTTTCCCTGGAGCGCATCAGGCAGGACGTCGCCGATGTGCTGCAGATCGACCCGCAGGAACTCGACGACGACGAACTGCTCGTCTATCAGGGCATGGACTCGATCCGGTTGATGACCCTCGTCCAGCGCTGGCGCGACAAGGGCACCGAGGTGACCTTCGTCGACCTCGCCGGCGAGGCCACCATCAAACGCTGGCGGGATCAGCTCGGCACCCCCTGACCAGCGGAAGCCCGTCATCACCAGGAGAGACTCGCCAGTGAACACCTCTGAACAACCAACACTGCACGAAGAGTTCGACGTCATCGTGGTCGGCGGTGGCCCCGGTGGATCCACGGCCGCGACGCTCGTGGCCAAACACGGCCACCGGGTCCTGTTGCTGGAGAAGGAGACGTTCCCGCGGTACCAGATCGGGGAGTCGCTGCTCCCCGCCACCGTCCACGGCATATGTCGCCTGCTCGACGTCCAGGAGGACATGGAGAAGGCCGGCTTCATGGTCAAGCGGGGCGGCAGCTTCCGCTGGGGCACCAACCCCGTACCGTGGAACTTCCTCTTCGCCCTCGCCCCCGAGCTCTCCGGGCCCACCTCGTACGCGTACCAGGTGGAGCGGATGAAGTTCGACGACATCCTCCTCCGCAACGCCGCGAAGCACGGCGTCGACGTCCGGGAGAACTCCCCGGTGAGCGAGGTGCTGGAGGACGACGAGCGGGTGCGGGGCGTCCGCTACACCGACCCGCAGGGCCGGGTCCACGAGGTCGCGGCGCGGTTCGTCATCGACGCGTCGGGCAACAAGACCCGGATCAGCAGGCACGCGGGTGGGGAGCGGGTCTACTCCGAGTTCTTCAAGAACCTGGCGCTGTTCGGCTACTTCGAGGGCGGCAAGCGGCTGCCCGGCGCGGACCGCGGGAACATCCTCTGCGCCGCCTTCGACGAGGGCTGGATCTGGTACATCCCGCTCAGCGAGACCCTGACCAGCGTCGGCGCGGTGATCAGCCGGACCCGTGCGGCCGACATCCAGGGCACCGACGAGGAGCAGGAGAAGGCGCTGCTCGGGTTCATCGACCGCTGCGACATCGTCCGCGACTACCTCTCCGAGGCGACCCGCGTCACCGAGGGGACCTACGGCGAGCTGCGGGTCCGCAAGGACTACTCGTACGCCAACACCCGCTTCTGGCGGCCCGGCATGGCGCTCGTCGGGGACGCCGCCTGCTTCATCGACCCGGTCTTCTCCACCGGCGTCCACCTCGCCACCTACGCCGGGCTGCTGTCGGCCCGGTCGATCAACAGCGTGCTGGCGGGCGGGGTTTCGGAGGAGCGTGCCTTCGGCGAGTTCGAGGGCCGGTACCGCCGCGAGTACGGCGTCTTCTACGAATTCCTCAGTGCCTTCTACGACATGCAGGGCAGCGAGGAGAACTACTTCTGGAAGGCCAAGAAGGTCACCGCCTTCGACTCCTCCGACCTGGAGGCGTTCGTCACCCTGGTCGGCGGGGTGGCCTCCCGGGAGCGCGCGCTGACCGACTCCGCCGCGCTCACCGAGCGGTTCGCCTCCTCCTCGAAGGCGCTGTCCGACGCCGTGGCCGCCACGGGGTCGATGCAGACCGAGTCCGGTGAGCGGATGAACCACCTCTTCGGTGCCAAGGTCGTCGGCGACGTGATGCACGAGATGAACGAGATCCAGCGGCGCGGTGTCCTCGGCGCCGACATCAAGGAGTCTCCGCTGCTGCCCGACGGCCTCGTGCCGGGCGCCGACGGCCTCTCCTGGGCCGAGCCGGCCGGAGGCTGACCGAACCCCGGCCGCACGCCGTGGCCGGACCGACCCCGTACGACTTCCGCGCCGGTGACCGCACGCTTCCGTGCGGACCGCTCCACGACGAGCACGAAAGGCAGGTCGGCAGACCCGTGGGCCTTCCCTCCCTCGGCCATGCGGCCCAATGGGCCATGCTGGTGCAGCTGCTGGTGATCACCGTCGTGGCGCACCTCGCCGGTGCCGCCGCGCGCAGGCTGCGTCAACCCGCGGTCATCGGCCAGCTGGTGGCGGGTGTGCTGCTCGGCCCTTCCGTCCTCGGGGTGCTCTGGCCCGGCGGGGAGCACCGGCTCGTCCCCGGTGAGACCCTGCTGGGGGCGCCGATCAACACGGTGGCCTGGCTCGGCGCGGCCTTCCTGCTGTTGCTCACCGGCCTGGACACCGACCTCGGCGTGATCCGCAGGCTGGGCCGCCCGGCGCTGATGATCGCCGCGGGGGCCGTCCTGGTCCCGTTCGCGGCCGGGGTGGGTCTCGCGCTGCTGCTGCCGGACTCGTTCGCCGGGGGCGCCGCGAGCCGGCCGTCGTTCGTGCTGCTGGTCGCCGTCTCCCTCAGTATCTCGTCGATCCCGGTGGTCGCCCGCGTGCTGACCGAACTCGGCTTCCTCAAGGCCGACTTCGGTCAGATGATCCTCACCGTGGCGCTGGTGTCGGACGCGGTGGGGTGGATGGCGCTCGCCGGGGTGACGGTGCTCGCCGGACCGGGTGGCGGTGACGCGGGGGAGCTGCTGGCCCCGGTGGCCGGCCTGCTCCTGCTGACGGCGGTCCTCGTGCTGGTCGCCCCGCGGCTGGTCGACGCCGCGCTGGCCCGGGTGCGCCGGTCGGACCGGCTGCCCGGCGGGACCGGTGGGACCGGCGGGACCGGCAGGGAAGGTGAGGCCGGTGAGGCCGGTGAGGCCGGGACCGGTGGCTCCGGGGACCTCCTGGTGGCCGTCGTCCTGGCCCTGGTGCTCGCGGTGGCCGCCGACGCGGTCGGCTCCGACGGCCTGCTCGGTGCCTTCGCGGCGGGTCTTCTGCTCGGACGCTCGCCGCACTACCGGCCGCGCCTGCGCGGTCAGTTGGAGCCGGTCACGCTCGTCCTGCTGGCACCGGTCTTCTTCGCGGTCGCAGGGCTGCGGATGGACCTCACCGTCCTGAGCAGTGCGGAGGCACTGCTCTGGGCGGCCGGATATCTCGCGGTGGCGGTCTGTTTCAAGGTCGCCGGCGCGTACGGGGGGGCGCGGCTCGCCCGGCTCCCGCGACGCCAGGGTCTGGCCGTCGCGGTGGGCCTGAACTGCCGCGGTGCGGTGGAGGTGGTGGTCGCCTCGGTGGGACTCTCCGCCGGGGTGCTGAGCGAGACCGGCTACACGGTGATCGTGCTGATGGCCCTGTTGACCACCGCCGCCACCGGGCCGCTGCTGAGGGCGGTCGCGCCCCCGCCGGGCCGGCTGTTGAAGCCCGCCGGCCCCAGGGCCGGGTCGGCCGACCGGGTCCGGGCGGCCCGGTAGGCCCGCCCCGACCCAGACCCCGACCCCGCTTCGACCCCGAGCCCGGCCCCGTTTCGACCCCGAGCCCGACCTGATCCCCGACCTGATCGGACCCGGACAGCGTCCGGTTCGACCGTGTCCGCCCCGCCGGCCCGCCGCCGTCGACCCCTCGACACCGCGGCCCGACCTCCACCGCCCAGCCACCGGCGACCCCGCGCCGCCGTCACCCGTGCCGTCCTCCCAGGAGCCTCTGAGTGTCCCTGCGTGACCTGTTGATCGACACCGCCCCCCTACGGGCGAGCCGCGACTTCCGCGCGGTCTTCATAGCCCGGACCGTCTCGCTCTTCGGTCTCGGCATCGCCACCGTCGCCCTCGCGGCCCAGGTCTACGACCTCAGCGGATCGACCCTGACCGTCGCCGCGGTCAGCATGGTCATGAGCGTCAGCGTGCTGGTCGGTTCGCTGGTCGGCGGCGTCCTGGCGGACCGCACCGACCGGCGGCGCCTGATCATCCTGGCGCGCGGCGCCGCGGCCCTCGCGTTCGCCGGGCTCGCCGCCAACGCCTTCCTCCCCGAACCGAGCCTCTGGGCGATCTACCTCTGCATCGCCTGGGACGGCCTCGCCTCCGGCGTCAGCGTGACCGCGCTGATGGCCGTCGCACCGACGCTCGTCCGGCGCGACCAACTCCCGGCGGCCGGTGCCCTGCTGTCCCTCACCACGGAGATCGGCTCGGTCGCCGCGCCGTTCCTCGGGGGCGTGCTGCTCGCCGCGTCCGGTCCCGGCACGGCCTTCGCCGTCACGGCCGCGACCACCGCGCTGACCACCCTGCTGGTGACCCGGCTCCGTCCGCTGCCGCCCGTCCGCCACGAGGCCGACCCGGACGACGGGTCGGGCGCGGACGACGGATCGCCGCTGGTCGCGCTGCGCTACGCGGTGAAGCACCGGGTGGTCGGCGGCCTGCTCCTGCTGGGCGGCGCCACGGCGCTGTTCGGCGTCCCCGTGGTGCTCTTCCCCGAGCTCGTCGACACCCGCTTCGGCGGCGGCGAACTGATGCTCGGCCTGCTCTACACCGCGCCGGCGGTCGGCGCCGTCATCGCCTCCGCCACCAGCGGATGGGTGGGCCGCAGCAAGCGCCCCGGTACGGTGCTGATCGGGTCCGTCCTGGTGACCGGACTGGCCGTCGCCGGTTTCGGCCTCAGCCCGTCCGTGGTCCCGGCCTTCCTGGCGCTCGCGGTGGCCGGTGCGGCCGGCACCGTCGCCGCGATCCTCGACTACGCCCTGCTCCAGCACCACACCCCGGACCGCCTGCGGGGCCGGATGGTCAGCGTCGTCACCGCCGAGCAGACCACCGGCGAGATCGGCGGCGAGGCCGAAGTGGCCCTGCTCGCCCGCTGGTTCAACCCGGGCGGGGCGGCGCTCCTGAACGGCATCGTGTGCGCCCTGGCGGCGGTCGTGGTCGCCCTCGCGGTGCCGGGCCTGCGCCGGGCGACGCTCCCCGACGACGACGAGGAGGACGGCGAGGACGACGAGGGCCACGACGGCCACGACGGCCACGAGGACGGCGCAGGCCCGTCCGGCCCCGTCCACGGCACCGACCCGGTCCACACCGAACAGGGCGAGGGCCGCCCGACGGCGCCGGCCAGCCCCTGACCCCGCCGGCTCCGGCCTCCCGCTCCGACCTCCCCCAGACCCGGACCCCCAGACCCGGACCCCCAGACCCGGGCCACCCGACCCGGACCCCCAGACCCGGACCACCCGGCCCCTGCGCCGATGGCTCCAGACCGGCGGCCCCGTGCCCCGCACGGCCGGCCGCCCCACCCCGAAGAAACCGGAAAGGCACCACAGGTGACCCGTCAGATCGCAAGCCCCGACCACAACCGGCGCAGAGACACGCGCGCCCGCGGGCCGCGTGGGGTGCTCGCCGCCCTTCTCACCACCGTCCTGATCGCCGCCGCCGCGGCCTGCACCACCAGCTCCGACGGCAGCGCCTCCGACTCCCGGGACCCGTCCGCGTCGTCGAACGCCACCCGCGTCGTCTCGACGCCCGACGGTGACGTGACCGTCCCCGCGAAGCCCAAGCGGATCATCGGCCTCTCCTACGCCGCCGCCTGGCTGCTGGACTCCGGCATCCCGATGGTCGGCGTCACCTCGATCGACGACGCCGCGCTCTCCGCCGAGCAGAAGGCCAAGGTCAAGGAGATCCCCCTGGTCGGCGAGGGGAACGAGCTGAACTTCGAGAAGATCGCCTCGCTCACCCCCGACCTGATCATCATCTCCGCGCCCAAGCGGGTCCAGTTCCAGATCGACAAGCTCAAGCCGATCGCCCCGGTGGTCTCCTTCGGCATCGGCAACCCGGACGAGCTGCTCGCCACCACCCTCAAGGTGACGGACGCCGCCGGCCGGCCGGAGGCCGGCCTCAAGGTGAAGAAGGAGTACGAGGACAAGGCCGCCCGGATCAAGACGGCCTACGCCGACAAGCTGGCGAGGACGAACTGGGCGATCGTCAACTCCGGTGAGTCCGGCAAGTTCTCCGCCTACGACGGCAAGTCCTGGCTCGGCCTGGTCCTCAAGGACGTGGGCGGCAGGTTCGCCGCGCTGCCGGGCGTGGGCTTCGAGGACGCCTGGGCCGACCTCTCGTACGAGGAGATCGGCAAGCTCGACGGCGCCGACGTGATCCTCGTCGACGGCGACGAGCCGGGCACCAAGCCGTCCGCCGAGACCACCGACCTGATGAACCAGACCAACTGGAAGTCGCTCAAGGCGGCCAAGGCCCAGCAGGTCCACCCCGTGCCGGCGTTCTTCACCAGCCGCTACCCCGAGGCCGGCCGGATCCTCGACCAGCTGGAACAGATCCTCAAGACGCTCTGACCCGGCACCGGTCCGGCCGGTACCCGAACCGGCCGGACCCGCCCGCCCCGCCCCCGAACCAGGAGCACGACAGCCATGAACGACCGCCCCCAGAGCCGCCTCCCGCTCACCGGAGCCCAGTCCGGAGTCTGGTACGGGCAGCGACTCGAACCCGGCAACACCGCGTACAACGTGGGCCAGTACGTCGAGATCCGGGGGCGGTTCGACCAGGAGGTCTTCGAGACGGCGCTGCGCCGCGCGGTCGCCGAGGCCGAGGTGCTCGGGATGCGCTTCGGCGAGGAGGACGGCGTTCCCTACCAGGAGCCCGCCCCGCGGGCCGACTGGCCGCTCGACCTGGCCGATCTGCGGGCGGAGGCCGACCCGGAGGCCACCGCCCTGGAGCTGATGCGGGCGGACCTCTCCCGCCCGGTGGACCCGGCCGCGGACCGGCTCTTCGCCTACGCCCTGTACACCGTCGCCGAGGACCGGGTGCTCTGGTACCAGCGCGTCCACCACATCGCCCTCGACGCCTACGGTTTCACCCTGCTCGCCCGGCGCACCGCCGAACTGCACACCGCGCTGTCCCGCGGCGTGGAACCGCCGCCCGCGGCGCCCGGCCGCCTGGCCGACCTGCTCGCCGAGGAGGCCGAGTACCGGGACTCCGCCCGCAGCGCCGCCGACCGCGCCTACTGGGCGGAGCAGCTGGCGGACGGCCCCGAGCCCGCGCCGCTGGCAGGCGTCGGCCACCCGGCCGCCCCGCACTTCCTGCGCACCGGTGCCACCCTGACCGCCGAGGAGAGCACCGGGCTGCTCGACCTCGCCCGCGCCGCCCGTGCCACCTGGGCGGACGTGGTCACCGCCGCGTTCGCCGGCTACCTGCACCGGATGACCGGCACCAGGGACGTCCTGCTGGCCATGCCCGCGATGACGCGGCTCGGCTCGGTGGCGCTCACCGTGCCCGCGATGAAGGTGAACGTCCTGCCGTTGCGGCTCTCCGTCGCGCCCGGTACGGCCTTCGGCGACCTGGTGTCGCAGGTCGTCCGCAGGGTGCGTGACCTACGACGGCACCAGAACCACCGCGCCGAGGAGATCCGGCGCGACCTCGACCCGGCCGGGCGCCGCCACGGCGTGTTCGGCCCGATGGTCAACATCAAGGCGTTCGACTACCAGCTCGACTTCGACGGTGCCCCCGGCATCGCCCGCAACCTCGCCGCCGGACCGGTGGACGACCTCACCCTCTCCGTCTACCTGGACGGCGGCAACCTGGTCCGGTTCGAGCTGGATGCCAACCCCCGGACCTACCGGGAGGACGAACTCGCGGACCGGTGCGCCGAGTTCCTGACCCTCCTGCGCGCGCTCGCCGCCGTCGAGGAGCCCGGGCTGCCCGTGGGGCGGATACCGCTGCTGAGCGCCGAGCGGCGCCGCGAGGCCCTCGCGCTCCCGGACGCGGTGGGTGTGGTTCCGGTGGTGGGTTCGGTGGTGGAGCGGTTCGAGGGGTGGGTGCGGGAGGCGCCGGGTGCGGTGGCGTTGGTGGTGGGTGAGGAGTCGTTGACGTACGGGGAGTTGGGGGAGCGTTCGGCGCGGTTGGCGTCGGTGTTGGTGGGTCGGGGGGCCGGTCCGGGTCGTTGGGTGGGGTTGGCGTTGCCGCGGTCGGTGGACCTGGTGGTGGCGATGGTGGCGGTGTTGCGGTCGGGGGCGGGGTATCTGCCGTTGGATCCGGGCTTCCCGGCGGAGCGGCTGGCGTTCATGGTGGGGGACGCGTCGCCGGTCTGCACCGTCGCGGTGGGGGAGAGCGCGGCCGTACTGCCGGAGGGCGTCCCGGTGCTGCTGCTGGACGATCCGGAGACGGTCCGTGCGACGGAGTCCGCCGAGCCGTTCGGTGGCGTGCCGGTGGATCCGGAGGGGGCGGCGTATGTGATTCACACGTCGGGTTCGACGGGGCGTCCGAAGGGTGTGGTGGTGTCGCACGGGGCGTTCGCGGGTTTCCTGGCGGCGATGGACGGTCGGTTGGGTCTG
>NZ_JBHXDN010000098.1:0-26835 GCF_042726075.1 Kitasatospora sp. NPDC127035
GGGTGCGCACGGCCGTGCGCACCCTTTCCCGCGTCCCCTGGAGTACCCGTCCCGGTCGCTCCGGTCGTCCCGGTCGTCAGGCGTGCGCGCCGGCCTTGCGGCGGCGCAGCACGAACAGCGTCCCGGCCCCCGCGGCGAGCACCGCGGCGCCACCGGCGGCGATCGGTAGCGTGTTGGAGCTGGAGCCGGTCTCGGCCAGGTGCGGACCGGCCGGGGTGGAGGTCTTGGGGGAGGCGGCGGCCCCGGTCGCGGTGGCCGACGGGGCGCCCGGGGCGTCGGCCACCGTGAAGTGGTCGGCGGGCTTGTGGACGCCGGAGAAGGTGACGCAGCCGTTGCCGACCGGGCTGCCGGGCACGTCCTTGGCGGGGAGGTACTCGGACCAGCCGCCGAGTTCGGCGTGGTACTTGGCGACGGGGGCCTGGGCGGTGGCGGCGATGCGGACCTGGAGGGTCAGCTTCTGGCCCTTGGCGAGCTTGTGGGTGCCGAGGTCGAGCGGGGTGGACCCGGCCAGCTCCAGCGGCTTCCAGTCACCGCCGGGGAGCTTCACCTGGCCGGTGAACGCCTCCTTGCCCCAGGTCAGGGGGTTGAGCACCGGCTCCTGCCCGATGTCGGTGACGAACAGGTAGGTGGAGAACTTCTGCAGGTCGACCGACCCGGTGTTCTCGACGGTCGCCGTCATCTCCTGGGCCGCGCCCCCCTTGGTGAGCGTGGTGCCGGCCAGGCCGGTGCCGGTGACCTTGAGGTCGACCAGCTGGTAGCCGCCGGGGCACGGGATGCTCGGCGTCGGGAGCGGCGCGGTCGGGCGGCTGGTGGGCGTCGCCGACGGGGTGGCGGAGGAACCGGGGCTCCGGGTGGTGCTCGGGGACGTGGTGGCCGACGGAGTGCCGGCGCCGGTCGGCGACGCGGAGGTGCTCGGCGTGCCGGACCCGGTCGGGGAGGCCGTGGGGGCCGTGGGGGAGGCCGTCGGCGAGGCCGTCGGCGAGGCGCTCGTGCCGGTCGTCGGGGACGGCGAGACGGCGGCGGCACCGGCGGTGGCCGCGCCGACCGTCGTGCCGAGGGACAGTGCGAGCAGCGTGGACGCAGCCAGAAGGCGGGATGAGCGCACGGTCTTTGCTCCAGGTTCGGGCGAATTCTGTACGAGTGCGGGCGATTTGACGCCTAATTCCGATGATCGGAACGTCGCAGGAGCGGCACCCTATCGACGGGTGGGCGAAGGGTTTCGGTCGGGGTGACCGAATGCGGTCGTCATGCGCCCTACCCTGGCGCGATGGGTGTGGGCGAGTGGGATCTCCGGCGGCTGAGGGTGCTGCGGGCGGTCGACGAGTGCGGGACGGTGACGGCGGCGGCCGAGCGCCTCCGCCTGTCGCCGTCGGCGGTGTCGCAGCAGGTGTCGGCGCTGGCCCGGCAGGTGGGCGCCCCGATGCTGGAGCCGTACGGGCGGCGGGTCCGGCTCACCCCGGCGGCGCGGCTGGTGCTGCGCCACGCCGACCTGGTCTTCGGCCAGTTGGAGCGGGCCGAGGCCGAACTGGCGGGCTATCTGCACGGCGAGGCGGGCGAGGTGCGGGTGGGCGCGTTCGCGACCGCGATCGGCGGGCTGCTCGTCCCGGCGGTCGTCCGATTGCGGCACGCCGCACCGGGGCTGACGGTGCGGGTGGTGGAGGCGGAGGCCGCCGAGGCGGTCCGGTTGCTGGCGGCGGGGGACGTCGACCTGGCGCTCTCGCTGGCCGTCGGGCCGGGCGGCGTCGACCCGCGGTTCGTCGGGACGGTGCTGCTGGAGGATCCGCTGGACGTGGCGCTGCCGCCCGGGCACCCGCTGGCCGGGGTCCCCGGACTGAGGCTGGCCGACCTGGCGGAGGAGCCGTGGATCTACGGCGCCGCCGGGCCGTGGCGGGAGATCACCCGTGCGGCCTGCGCGGAGGCGGGGTTCGCGCCGGAGCGGGCGCACACCGCCGCGGACTGGACGGCGATCCTGGCCATGGTGGCGGCCGGGCTCGGGGTGGCGCTGGTACCCCGGCTGGCGTCGGCGGGGCGCGGTGGCGGGGCGGCGGTCCGGGCGCTTCCGGCGGACCTGCCGGCCCGCCGGGTGGTCGCCGTCGTCCGGGCCGGGACGGAGCGGACGCCACCGCTCCGGCGGGTGCTGGCGGAGCTGGCGGCGGTGGCGGCGACCGTTCAGGTGGAGTGAACGGTTTGCTCAGTTCTTTGTGATGGACCTGACCGGTCGGGCGGGGCGAAGGTGGGTCCATGACCGCCGACGCGCACGATCCCGCCGCTACCCCTGGCGCCTCCGCCCCGGCCTTCTCCGACGCCGGAGCCGGTGCCTCCTCCGATGCCCTCTCCGACGCGGCCGCCCCGCCGTACGCGGGCGGCAATCCCTACGCCGACTACCGCTCCGCCGAGTTCGGGTTCACCGGGCTGACCGACCTCGCCGACCGCCGGCTCGGCGGCGCGGTGATCGCCGCCAACGACGAGCTGTTCGCCGAACGGGAGAACCTGCTGCTGCCCGGGCCGGCCGAGTTCCGCCCGCACACCTTCGGCAACAAGGGCCAGATCATGGACGGTTGGGAGACCCGCCGGCGGCGCGGCACCGGCGCCGCCCGTCCGCACCCGACCGACGAGGACCGCGACTGGGCGCTGATCCGGCTGGGCGTCCCGGGCGTCGTGCACGGCGTTGTCGTGGACACCGCGCACTTCCGCGGCAACCACCCGCGGCAGATCGGCGTCGAGGGCGCCGAACTCCCCGGCACCCCGGGCCCGGAGGAGCTGCTGGACCCGGCCACCGCCTGGCACCCGCTGGTCCCCCGCTCGCCGGTGCGCGGCCACGCCGCCAACGGCTTCGCGGTCGCGGACCGCCGCCGCTTCACCCACCTGCGGCTGAGCCAGTACCCGGACGGCGGCATCGCCCGGTTCCGGGTGCACGGCGAGGCCCGCCCCGACCGGACCTGGCTGTCCGCGCTCGGCACCTTCGACCTGGCCGCGATCGAGAACGGCGGCGCCGTCGAGGACGCCTCGGACCGCTTCTTCTCCGCCCCGGTGAGCCTGGCCCTGCCCGGCAAGTCCCGCGCGATGGGCGACGGTTGGGAGAACCGGCGACGCCGCGACGACGGCCACGACTGGGTGCGGCTGCGGCTCGCGGGCCGGGGGGCCGTCCGGGCGGTGGAGATCGACACCGGCTACTACGTCGGCAACGCGGCCGGCTGGGCCGCGCTGTACGGGCGGGACGACCGCGCGGCCGACCCGGAGGAGTGGTTCGAACTGGTGCCGCGCACCCGGCTGCAGCCCGACGCCGTCCACCGGCTGGTGCTCGACGCGCCGCGCCCGGCCACCCATGTCCGGCTGGACGTCTTCCCGGACGGCGGGATCGCCCGGTTGCGGCTGTACGGCGGCCTGGTCTGACCCCCTCGCCCCCCGGTTGCCGGGGCCGCGGAGCCGCCGGACGATGGGGGCATGATGCACCAGATGCGTGCCGAGTACGGCGACGGCGGCGAGTCCGGCGGGGTGCGGCTCTGGCACATGGTCCGCGGGACCGACAGCGTGGCGATGTGCGGCCGCGAGCTGGACGCGGGAGCAGCCGCCCGGGAGGCGGTGGACTGGGGGCACACCCCCGAGCTCTGCTGCCACACCTGTGGCGCCTACTTCCTGCGCGAGGCGCCCTACCTGGGGTCCGAACACCCGTAGCGACCGCCCCGTGAACGGCGGCGAACGCCCTGGTCGGCGGGCGGGTGACGGTCCTGCCCCGGCACGGGTGGTCCGGCCGGCGCGGGCCGGGGCTACCGTGGTCGGCATGGAGGAGTCCCTGGTCCGGCCGCGGTCGCTGACCCGCGAGGCCGCCGCACTGCGGGCCGGAGTGCCCACCCTGGCCGTCCACGTCGACCGGCTGGTCGCCCGGATCGAGCAGGTCGACCCCCTGATCCACGCCTTCGTGTCCGAACCCGGCCGCCCGGACCGGCTGCACGCCGAGGCCCGCGCGCTCGCCGCCCGGTACCCGGACCGGGCGGCCGCGCCGCCGCTGTACGGGGTGGCCGTCGGGGTCAAGGACATCGTGCACGTGGACGGCCTGCCCACCCACGCGGGGTCCGCGCTGCCGCCGGGCGTGCTGGCCGGTCCGCAGGCCACCGTGGTGGACCGGCTGCGGGCGGCGGGCGCGCTGGTGGCGGGCAAGACGGTCACCGCCGAGTTCGCGGCCAGTGCGCCCGGACCGACCCGCAATCCGCACCATCCCGGGCACACCCCGGGAGGGTCCAGCAGCGGGTCGGCGGCGGCGGTCGCGGCGGGGCTGGTGCCGCTGGCGATCGGCACCCAGACGGTCGGTTCGGTGATCAGGCCGGCCGCCTACTGCGGGGTGGTGGGCTTCCGGCCGACGTACGGGCGGATCCCGATCGACGGGGTGATCCCGAACGCGCCGAGCTTCGACACCCTGGGCCTGTTCACCGCCGATCTGGCGGGTGTCGCGCTGGCCGCGCCACTGCTCTGCGACGACTGGGCCGGCCGGCGCGACCCGGGCGACCCGGCCGGACCGGGAGGCTTCGAGGGCCGGGACGGCCCGGGCCGGACGGCCGACGACGGGCCCGTCGTCGGCGTCCCGGTCGGGCGCTACCTGGAACGGGCCCGCCCGGAGGCGCTGAAGGCGTTCCGGGAGCAACTGGACCGTTTGAGCGCCCGGGGACTGACGGTCCGCCGGCTCGACCTGCTGCCCGACTTCGACGAGCTCGTCCGGCAGTTGCAGGTCATCAACCGGTTCGAACTGGCCGCGAGCCACGCCGACTGGTTCACCCGGTTCGGGGGCCTCTACCGCCCCGAGACCGCGGCGGGCATCCGGCACGGCCGGACGGTCGATCCCGGCGACCGGGAGGCGGCGCTGCAGGCCCGGGAGCGCTTCCGCGACCGGCTCACCGAGCAGCGGCGCCGGGCCGGGGTGGACCTGCTGATCGCTCCCTCGGCGACCGGTCCGGCCCCGTCGGGCCTGGACAGCACGGGCGACGCGGTGATGTCGCTGCCGTGGAGCTACGCCGGCCTGCCCGCGCTCAGCCTGCCCGCCGGGGTGACGGCGGAGGGCCTGCCGCTGGGGCTCCAGGTGATCGGCGAGGCGTGGGCGGACGAGCGACTGCTCGCCCAGGCGGCCGTGCTGGAGCGGGTGTTGGACGGCGCCTGACGGATCGTCGGGCTGCCGGGCTGCCGGGCTGCCGGTCGGTCGTTCGTTCGGTCGGGCGGGTCGCGGCCCGGCGGGTGCGGGGCGCCGGCGCCGGGCCGGGCCGGGCCGGAGGCGTCAGGCCAGGGCGGGTGCGTCCGGGTCGGTGGCGTCGGCCCGCAGCCGGTGCAGGACGGCGCGTCCGGCCCGGTCGTACGGGGTGCCGTCGTCGAAGAGCAGCGCCTGCGAGTTGGCGCTCTCCATCAGGGCGATCAGGGTGAAGGTGATGTCCTCCGGGTCGGCCCCGGCGCGGAGTTCGCCGGTGGTCCGGGCCTCCGCCACCAGGCCGAGGACGGTCGCGCGCCACTCGTGCCAGCTGGCGGCGATGGCGTCGCGCAGCGGTCCGGGGCGGGCGTCGAACTCGGCGGTGACCTCGTAGAAGAAGCAGCCGCCGGGGAAGACCCGGGTCCGTGAGTAGGCCAGCCAGGAGTCGCAGAGCCGCCGGACCTTGCCGAGGCCGGGGGCGTCCCGGACGACCGGTTCGAGCACCGCGTCCGCGAAGATCCGCCGGGCGGCGCGGATCGTGGCCAGCTGGAGCTCCTCCTTGGAGCCGAAGCCGGCGAACACCCCGCTCTTGCTGAGGCCGAGATCGGTGGCGAGCCGACCGATCGACAGCGAGTCCAGTCCCTCGACGGAGGCGATCTCGACGGCGCGCCGCAGCACCGCCCGCCGGGTCTCCTCCCCGCGCAGGACCCGTCCGTCCGTGGTCGATCCGGCCACCGTTCACCTCAGTTCTCGTCCGGTTCCCGTGCCGCCAGGGTATCGGGGTCGAGCCGCCGGGATCCCAAGAAAAAGCACGAACGGTCGTGCTAATATCTTGGCAAGTTCGGCCCCTGCCCCTCGGCATCGACAGGGAGACCCTCGTGGACCCGGCCGTCGCACTGATCCGTACCACCCTGAACGCCGCCTCGAAGGCCGCGCCGCGGCTCGCCGGCCGGGCCGCGTTCGAGCTGTACCGCCACCCCGTCCGGCGCGGCCGGGTCCGCACCCGCGAACGCGAGGTGCACGACCGGGCCGTCACCGAGACGCTCACCGTCGGCGGCGAGCGCGTCGTCGTCCACCGCTGGGGCGACGGTGCCCGGCCGGTCCTGCTGCTGCACGGCTGGCAGTCCCGTGCCTCCCGGTTCGCCGACTTCGTCCCCCGGCTGAACGCGCTCGGCCTCACCCCGATCGCCTTCGACGCCCCCGGGCACGGCGACTCCGGCGGTCGCACGACCACCGTGCCGGGCTACCGCGACATCGCGCTCCGGCTCCAGGAGCGGTACGGCGACTTCGAGGCGGTGGTCGCGCACTCGCTGGGCGTCAACGCGGCCTTCCTGGCGCTGCGCAGCGGCCTGCGGGCCGGCCGGCTGGTCGCCGTCGCGGGGGTCGCCGAGGTCTCCTACCTGCCTGCCGCGTTCTGCGCCCGGCTCGGCCTGAACGCCACCGTGGAAGCGGAGGTGGGGCGCCGGGTGGAGAGCGGTGCGATGTTCCCCGGGGTGACGGACGTCGCGGCCCACTTCGACGCCGCCCGGAACCCCGAGGAGATCGGCCTGCCGATCCTGGTGGCGCACGACGAGGACGACGACGTGGTGCCGTTCGGGCACGCCCGCCGGCTGGCGGCCGCCTACGGGGACCGGCTGGAACTGCTGGTCACCCGGGGGCTCGGCCACCGCCGGATCCTCACCGAGCCCGCCGTGATCGACAACGTGGTGGGCTTCCTGACGGCCGGGCACGGGTCGCAGACCGGCGGCGCCCCCGACGTCGCCAGCGCCTCCGACGCAGGCCGTGCCTCCGGGGCCGGACACCAGCGGGGAGCGGCATGAGTCTGCTCGAACTGCACACCCGCTCACTGGAGTTGGCGGCCGACCTGGTCGACACCGTCCAGCCGGAGCAACTGGTGCTCCCGACGCCCTGCACCGGCTGGTCGCTCCGCCGGCTGCTGGACCACGTGGTCGGCCAGCACCGGGGCTTCGCCGCCGCCGCCCGCGGCGCCGGGCCCGACCTGGCGCTCTGGCGGGACGTCCCGGTCGACGGCGACCCGGCAGGTGCCTTCCGGCGGTCGGCGGCGCAGCTGACGGCGGCGTTCACCGGGGCGTCCGCCGCTCCGGGCGGGTCCGTGCTCTGGCTGCCGGAGATCCGCGACGGCGGCCCGCTCCCGCTGGACCTGGCCGTCGGCTTCCACCTGCTGGACACGCTGGTGCACGCCTGGGACGTGGCGGCGGCCCTGGGGCCCTCCACCGCGTCCGGGATCGTGACCGCGGTGGAGGCCGAACCGCCACTCGTGGGGGCGCTGCTGGCGGTGGCCGAGGCCGTCCCGGCGGCTCCGGCGAACCGGGGGCCCGGCCGGGCCTTCGACGTGGTCGGGTCGCCGGACGCCGCCGCCGGGCCGTTCGCCCGGGCGCTCGTCCTGCTCGGCCGCGACCCGGCCTGGTCGACGCCCGAGCGGTGACGCCACGGACGCCGGGGCCAGGGGCCAGGGGCCCGGCGTCCGTGGCGGGGCCTGCCGGCCGCCCCGTGCGGCCTACCGGGCGTCGCGCTTCTCGTCCGGGAACCGCGGCCCGCCGATCAGAAACAGCAGTGCGGCGGTCGGAAAGCCGATCGAGGCGGCCGCCAGCACGATGAACTCCCAGAACATCCGTCGCTCCCAACCTTCGCCCCGCGCCCTCGGCCGTGCCGTCGTCGGCGCCGGAGACGGCATCCCTCGAAGGAGATCCCAAACCGGACCGGCCCTGATCGGCCGAATTGTCCACTCGTTATCCGACGGTATGGCCGAATTACCCCCACGGCCACCGGGCGGCGCGCCGTGGCAAGCGCAGGGGTCTGGGCGCACGCCCCGGTCGGACGCCACACTGTCGGGATGCAGGTACAGCTGGCAGGGGAAGCACGGCGGCCGGACCGCGAGAGCGAGGACTTCGCGGCCGCCACGTCGGAGGCGCTGGTGCTGCTCGACGGTTCGAGCTCGCCGACCGGTCTGGAGTCCGGGTGCCGCCACGGCACCGCCTGGTACGTCCGCAGGCTCGGGGTGCACCTGCTGGCCAGGCTCACCGACCGGGCGGACCGCTCGATCGCCGAGTGCCTGTCCGACGCCATCGCGGAGACGGCCGCGCTGCACGGCGGCCGGTGCGACCTCGCCCACCCCAACACGCCCGCCGCGATGGTGGTCGCGGCCCGGAGACACGGCAGCGCGCTGGAGTACCTGGTGCTCGGGGACTCGCTGCTGGTGCTGGAGCCGAAGGACGGCCCGCCGCGGGTGATCGGGGACAACCAGCGCTTCCCCGGCGGCGAGGAGCTGCGCCGGCAGGTCTGGTCGACGGTGCCCGGGTCGGCCGAGCGCGCCGCGCTCCACCTGGAGTACGTGCGGGCGGTGCGGGCCGTCCGGAACTCGGGCCGCGGCCCGTGGATCGCGGCCGCGAGTCCGAAGGCGGCCGCGCACGCCGAGACCGGGTTCGTCCCGCTGGCCGCGCTGCGCGCGGTGGCCGCCCTGAGCGACGGTGCCTCGCGGTTCACCGAGCGTTTCGGCCTGGGGAGCTGGGGCGACGCGCTGCGGCTGCTGGCCGAGTCGGGCCCCGCCGAGCTGATCGCCCAGGTCCGCGCGGTGGAGCGGACGGACGAGTGCTGCGAGCGCTGGCCGCGCGGCAAGACGCACGACGACGCCGCGGCCCTCTACGCGCTGCTCTAGCCGGAGCCGGCAGCGGGTACGGGACCGCGGCGTCGTCGTGCGTCGGCGCAGGCCCGCCCCGGCCGTCCCCGACGTGCGGGGCCGGCCGGGTCGCGCCGGGTCGCGCCGGGTCAGCGGCCGGGTCAGTCGGTCGGGTGACCGAACGAACCGGACTGGAAGTCCCGCATCGCCTGCTCCAGCTCGCGGTGGCTGTTCATCACGAACGGCCCGTACCAGGCGACCGGCTCGCGGATCGGCTGCCCGCCCAGGATGATCACGTCCAGGTTGGGGTGCCGGGAGTCCTGCACGGCGTCGGCGGAGACGGTGAGGGTCTCACCGTCGCCGAACACCGCCGCCTGGCCGGTGCGGATCGGCCGGCCCTCGGCGCCGACCTTGCCGTCGCCGTTGAGCACGTAGGCGAGCGCGTTGAAGTCCTGCCGCCACGGGATGGTGACCTGCGCGCCCGGGGTGACGGTGGCGTGCAGCAGGGTGATCGGGGTGTGGGTGGAGCCCGGGCCCCGGTGGCCGTCCAGCTCGCCGGCTATCAGGCGGAGGATCGCGCCGCCGTCCGGGGTGGAGAGCAGCTTGACGTGGCCGCCGTGGATGTCCTGGTACCGGGGTGCGGTCATCTTGTCGGACGCCGGGAGGTTCACCCAGAGCTGGATGCCGTGGAACAGGCCGCCGGACAGCACCAGGGACTCGGGCGGGGTCTCGATGTGCAGGATGCCGGAGCCGGCCGTCATCCACTGGGTGTCACCGCCGCCGAGGTGGCCGCCTCCGCCGTGGGAGTCCTTGTGGATGAACTCGCCGTCGATCAGGTAGGTGACCGTCTCGAAGCCGCGGTGCGGGTGCCACGGGGTGCCCTTCGGCTCCCCGGCGGCGTACTCCACCTCGCCCATCTGGTCCATCATGATGAAGGGGTCGAGGTACTTGGTATTGACCTTCGCGAACGCGCGGCGGACCGGGAAGCCCTCGCCCTCGTAGCCTTCGGGGGCGGTGACCACCGAGAGGACGGGACGGGCGACGGCGGGGTCAGGGGTGGCGACGCGCGGGAGGATCAACGGGTTGTCGACGGTCACGGCGGGCATGTCGGCCTCCTTCGGGGTTTCCTCTGGCCTACGTCCACGAGATTAGTTCAATTCTCAACAAGAGGCAAGTTGAATTTTGAACCATTTGGTCGGGGCGGAGCCGCGGCCTCCCGCGCGCCCCTCCTAGCCGTACATCCGGCGCATGGTGAAGTCGACCATCTGTTCGACCGCCTTGGCGTCGAACACCATCCGGTGCTCGCCCTCCATGTCCAGTGCGAAGCCGTACCCCGTCGGCAGCAGGTCCAGGACCTCGGCGCCGGTGACGGTGAAGTGCTTGGAGTCCTTGCCGGCGTACCGGCGCAGCTCCTTCAGCGAGCTGAACATCGGGATCACCGGCGTCGGCGTGTTGTGCAGCGCCAGGAAGCCGGGCCGCTCGCCGCGCGGACAGTGCACCTTGGAGGTGATGAAGATGGCCTGGAAGTCCTCCACCGCCATCGAGCCGGTGGTGAAGGCCCGGACGGCGTCCGCGAGTGAGGGCGGCGACGGTTCCGGGTAGAGGGACTGCTGTGCGCCCGGCGGCTGCTCGCCGTACGGGCCGGGGCCGGGCATGCCGTTCATGCCCGGCTGCGGCCCCGCCTGCTGGTAGGGATCGCCCGGGTATGCGTTCTGGTCATAGCCGTACACACGGACAGGCTATCGGGAGCGCGGCCACCCGTGCGGGCGCCGATCCTGACAAGGAGTGGTCGGTCCGGGTTGTGGGACGTGACCACGTTCATAGCGAATTCCTCCGAGGATTCCCCGGTGAGGGCTTGAAACAAGTTACCGCCGGGTAGCATCATGATGCGTACTGGTGGGTACGGGGCGCCCGAACGCGGCGGTCTCCCGGAAGCGACGAACCGGAGAAAACGGCGATGGGTCACTACAAGTCCAACCTGCGGGACGTGGAGTTCAACCTCTTCGAGGTGTTCGGCCGCGAGCAGGTGTACGGCACCGGACCGTTCGCGGACATGGACGTCGAGACCGCGAAGAACATCCTGAGCGAGATCGCGCGCCTCGCCGAGAACGACCTCGCCGCGTCCTTCACCGACACCGACCGCAACCCGCCGGTCTTCGACCCGGAGACCAGCACCGCGCCGATCCCGGCCGCGTTCAAGAAGAGCTACCAGGCCTTCATGGACGCCGAGTGGTGGCGCCTGGGCATCCCGGAGTCGATCGGCGGCCAGGTCACGCCGAACTCGCTGATCTGGGCGTTCGCCGAGCAGATCCTCGGCTCGAACCCGGCCATCTGGATGTACTCCTCCGGCCCGGCCTTCGCCGGCGTCATCGCCGAGGAGGGCACCCCGGAGCAGCTGGAGGTCGCCAAGCGGATGACCGACCGCCTCTGGGGCTCCACCATGGTCCTCACCGAGCCCGACGCGGGTTCGGACGTGGGCGCCGGCCGCACCAAGGCGATCAAGCAGGAGGACGGCTCCTGGCACATCGAGGGTGTGAAGCGCTTCATCACCTCGGGCGAGCACGACATGTCCGAGAACATCATCCACCTGGTGCTGGCCCGCCCCGAGGGCGGCAAGCCGGGCACCAAGGGCCTGGGCCTCTTCATCGTCCCGAAGTTCGACTTCGACTGGGAGACCGGCGAGCTCGGCGAGCGCAACGGCGTCTACGCCACCAACGTCGAGCACAAGATGGGCCTCAAGGCCTCCAACACCTGCGAGATGACCTTCGGCGCCAAGCACCCGGCCAAGGGCTGGCTGCTCGGCGAGACCGTCGACGGCATCCGCCAGATGTTCAAGATCATCGAGTTCGCGCGCATGATGGTCGGCACGAAGGCCATCGCCACCCTCTCCACCGGCTACCTGAACGCCCTGGAGTACGCCAAGGAGCGCGTGCAGGGCGCGGACATCTCGCAGTTCCTGGACAAGACCGCCCCGCGCGTCACCATCACCCACCACCCGGACGTGCGCCGTTCGCTGCTCACCCAGAAGGCGTACGCCGAGGGCATGCGCGCCCTGGTGCTCTTCACCGCGTCCACCCAGGACGACATGGCCGCCGCCCGCCTGCGCGGCGAGCACGACGAGGCCGCCGAGCGCCTCAACGACCTGCTCCTCCCGATCGTCAAGGGTTACGGCTCGGAGAAGTCCTACGAGCAGCTCGCCCAGTCCCTGCAGACCTTCGGCGGCTCCGGCTACCTGCAGGAGTACCCGATCGAGCAGTACATCCGGGACGCCAAGATCGACACCCTCTACGAGGGCACCACGGCCATCCAGGGCCAGGACTTCTTCTTCCGCAAGATCGTCAAGGACGGCGGCCAGGCGCTCACCGCCCTGTCCGAGCAGATCCAGAAGTTCCTCGCCTCGGCCGAGGGCGGCGACGCCCTGGCCACCGAGCGCGAGCTGCTCGCCAAGGCCGCCGGCGACCTGGAGGCCATCATCGGCAAGCTCCTCGCCGACCTCTCCTCGGTCGAGCAGGACGTCAAGAACATGTACAAGGTGGGCCTCAACACGACCCGCCTGCTGATGGTCTCCGGCGACGTCGTGGTCGGCTGGCTGCTGCTCCGCCAGGCCGCGGTGGCCCTGGCCAAGCTGGAGGCCGGTGCCCCGGAGAAGGACGTCGCCTTCTACCAGGGCAAGGTCGCGGGGGCCCGCTTCTTCGCGAAGAACATCCTGCCGACCGTCACCCCGCAGCGCCTGATCGCCGAGGGCATCGACAACGAGATCATGGACCTCCCGGAGGAGGCGTTCTGACGCCGCCCGCACTGACCGCCTGACCCCACCCTCACGCCGAAGGGCCCGGTGCACCCCGGGCCCTTCGGCGTACCCGGTTCCGGCGGGGCGGCCCCGGCGGGGCGTGCGCGGAGGCGGACGATAGCCTGACGCCGAGCCATCGGGGCGGGCGTCAACTCCCCTGCGGCGGCGGGACCCGCCGGGTCCGGACTTCCGTCCGGCCGTCAGTTCACGGTTGCGTCAGCGTTCTGCATCCGTTGGGCTGCTCCGAGTGTCATGTCCGTGTACGGGCATATGCTCAAGGTGCGAAGCCGTTCCCCCATTTCGGCTCCGGCCCTCCCTCGACCCAGGAGCAGCATGTCGACCGCCGCCCGCCAGGCCTTCTTCGACCGGACGCACACCGATGACCTGATCGCCTTTCTCGGAACCTCGCCGTCGCCCTACCACGCGGTCGCGAGCGCTGCCGAGCGACTGGAGAAAGCGGGTTTCCGGCAGGTCCTGGAAACGGACGCCTGGGACGCGACGACCGGGGGCCGGTACGTGGTCCGGGGCGGCGCGCTGATCGCCTGGTACGTCCCGCACGGCGCTGGCCCGGAGACACCGTTCCGGATCGTGGGCACCCACACCGACTCGCCGAACCTGAGGGTCAAGCCGATCCCCGACACGGGTTCGGCGGGCTGGCGCCAGGTCGCGGTGGAGATCTACGGCGGAGTGCCGCTCAACACCTGGCTCGACCGGGACCTCGGCCTCTCCGGCCGGCTCACCCTGCGTGACGGCAGCAAGCGGCTGGTCCAGCTGGACGAGCCGCTGCTGCGCGTGCCGCAGCTGGCGATCCACCTGGACCGGCAGGTCAACGAGGGCATGAAGCTGGACAAGCAGCGTCACCTCACCCCGATCTGGGGCCTCGGGCCGGTCGACGAGGGCTCGCTGATCGAGTACGTCGCCCGGCGGGCCGGGGTCGAGGCGGCCGACGTGGTCGGCTGGGACCTCATGACGCACGACGTCCAGCCCGCCTCCTACCTGGGCCGGGACCGCGAGCTGCTGGCCGGTCCGCGGCTGGACAACCTCCTCTCGGTGCACGCCGCCGCCGTGGCACTGGCCGCCGTCGCCACCGCGGCCGAGACGGACGGCGTCGATCTGCCCTACATCCCGGTGCTGGCCGCGTTCGACCACGAGGAGACCGGCAGCGAGTCGGACACCGGCGCGCAGAGCCCGCTGCTCGGCAACGTGCTGGAGCGCACCGTGTACGCGCGCGGCGGCGGCGTGGAGGACCGTGCCCGGGCGCTGGCCGGCACCGTCTGCCTCTCCTCCGACATGGGGCACGCCGTCCACCCGAACTACAGCGAGCGGCACGAGCCGGGTCACCACCCGATGCCGAACGCCGGGCCGATCCTCAAGGTCAACGTCAACAACCGGTACGCGACGGACGGCGTCGGCCGGGCCGTCTTCGCGGCGGCCTGCGAGAGGGCCGGCGTGCCGTGGCAGACCTTCGTCTCCAACAACGCCATGCCCTGCGGTACGACGATCGGCCCGATCACAGCAGCCCGGCTCGGCATCCAGACCGTGGACTGCGGCATCGCCGCGCTCTCCATGCACTCGGCACGCGAACTGTGCGGGGCGGACGACCCGTACCTTCTGGCCGGCGCGATCAAGGCCTTCCTGGAGGGCTGACGCGCCACAGCACGACGGCACAGCACGACGGCGCCGCACGACGGCGCCGCACACGGAAGGGGCCCGGCGGATTCGCCGGGCCCCTTCCGCAGGTCGGGCCCCTCGGGCCCCGGTCGGGCCGGTGCCTACTCCAGGCCCGCCAGCACCAACGGCAGCCGGCGCGCGCCGTCGGCGCCGAGCGTCACCGGCACACCCCAGTCCTGCTGGTGGACGTGGCAGGCCGGGTACTCGACCGCGGGGTCGTCGTCGCAGGACGCCGCCATCGCCGAGACGTGCAGCACGCCCTCGGTCACCCGGTCGGAGAGGACCAGCTCGCGGGAGAGCGCGGTGTCCGCGCCCGCGCCGGAGACCAGCAGCTCGGGCGGGGTCGCGCTGACCAGCAGCCGGGTGGAGGGGCCGTACCGCTCGTCCAGCTTCTGGCCGGTGGGCGCCGAGAAGACCACGTCCAGCCGGAACGCGCCCGGTGCGACCTCGGTGGCGGCCCGCCGGGTGCGGTGCGCGACCGCGTCCACCTGGACGGCCTCCTCGGGCAGCCGCAGCCTGGTCAGCCGGTGCCGGGCCGACTCGATCACCACGATGTCGCCGTCGACCAGGACGGCGCCGGACGGCTCGCGCAGGTCGGTGGCGAGCGTGGTGACCTCGCCGCTCGCCGGGTCGAAGCGGCGCAGCGCGTGGTTGTAGGTGTCGCTGACGGCAACCGAGCCGTCCGGCAGCACGGTGACGCCCAGCGGGTGCTGGAGCAGTGCCTGCCCGGCCGCGCCGTCCCGGTGCCCGAAGTCGAACAGGCCGGTGCCGACGGCGGATTGCACGGTCTTGGTTTCACGTGAAACCCAGCGCAGCGCCGAGGTCTCCGAATCGGCGACCCAGAGCCGCTCGCCGTCCGCCGAGACGGCCAGCCCGGACGGCTGGGCGAACCAGGCCTCGGCGGCCGGTCCGTCGACCAGGCCCTCGTTGGTGGTGCCCGCCGCGACGCCCACCGTGGCGGTGGCCGGGTCGTACGACCAGAGCTGGTGGACGCCGGCCATGGCGATCCACACCCGGCCGTCGAACCAAGCGACGTCCCACGGCGAGGAGAGGTCCACCTCACGGGCAGGACCGTCGGTCGCGGACCCCTGCCACCACTGCTTCCCGGTGCCCGCCAGGGTGGTCACCCCGCCGTCCGAGAGCCGGACGCCGCGCAGCGCGTGGTTGACGGTGTCGGCCACGATCACGTCGTACGCGGAGCCGGCCGGCAGCAGCGCCAGTCCCTGCGGCTCGCTGAACCGGGGTGCGGTGCCGTCCACCAGCCCGCGCACGCCGTCGCCGATCCGGCGGACCACGGTCTCGCCGTCCGCCTCCAGCTCGACCAGCGAGTGGTGGCCGGAGTCCGCCACCAGGAAGTGGCCGTTCGGGAGCAGGACCGCCTTGCCGGGGAACCGGAGGTCCCCGGCGGTCGGCTCGGGCGCCACGTACGGGCCGTCGCCGCGCCGCAGCGTCCCCTTCGCCGCATGCTCCGCCTCCAGCTCCTCGACCAGCCGCGCGATGGCGTGCGCGTGCCCCTCGCCGGCGTGCTGGGCGACGACGTACCCCTCGGGGTCGATGACCACCAGCGTGGGCCAGGCACGCACCGCGTACTGCTTCCAGGTGACGAGCGCCGGGTCGTCCAGCACCGGGTGGTGCACCTCGTACCGGGCGACGGCGTCGACCACGGCCCGGTGGTCGGCCTCGTGCACGAACTTGGGGGAGTGCACGCCGACGATCACCACGGTGTCGCGGTGCTTCTCCTCCAGCTCGCGCAGCTCGTCCAGGACGTGCAGACAGTTGACGCAGCAGAAAGTCCAGAAATCCAGGATGGTGATCTTGCCCCGGAAATCGGCGAGGGTGAGTTCCTTGCCGCCGGTGTTGAGCCATCCACCGGCGCCGACCAGTTCGGGGGCGCGGACACGTGCACGAGAAGCCATGCCCCAATCAAACATCACGGGCGGTGTCCGCATTCCGGAGCAGGGTTCATGCCGTGGAGCGGGGCCTGCGCTGATGCTTGGCGGCCTTGTAGGCATCGACGGACTTGCGTGACGAACGCCAGACTCCGTCGGTGCCCTGTGCGGCGTTCAGGCGGCCGCGCTGAGCCGCCTGCCGGAGCGCGGCGAGGGACAGCTCTTCGTCGACGAGCGCGGCGAGCGGGACCATCCTGGCCGGGCCGGCCACGTTGGGGACGATGAAGCGGTTGAGATTGTCTTCCATTGCTCTGGCGATCAGCTCGCCGAGGGTGCCGCAGTCTCCTGCGTCCGCCCTGCGCAGCGCGGTCAGGTACGCGTCCCGCTGCCGCTTGAAGATGATGATCGGCGGGTACCCGAGGCGGACGAGGACGAGGTTCATGACCAGTCGCCCGGTGCGGCCGTTGCCGTCGAGGAACGGATGGATCCGTTCGAACCGGTTGTGGATGCGGGCCAGTTCCTCGGGGAGCGGGCGGTCGGTGTCCGAACCCTTCTCGACCATCTGGCCGAGAGCGCAGACCTCGGCGACCCACTGCTCGACCTGCGCGGGCACCAGCGGCCAGCGAGGCGGCGTCATCCCCTCGGCGAAGGGGGCGATGTCGTGTTCGCGGAAGTTGCCGGGTCCTTCGCGGTCGCCCGCCTCCGGATGGGATGCGACGTTCCAGACCGGGGTCATCGCGGCGTGGTGGATATGGCGAATCTCGCCGAGGGTCACGAGACGGCCATCGTGCCAGGCGTCGGGTTCGAGTGCCTGGCCGTAGACCCAGCGGGCGGCGTCGGCGTATCCCTGGACCTCGTTGTACTCGCTGAGCGGCTTTGCTCCGACGGCTCGCCCTCGGTCCAGGAGCGCTTGCACTTCACGCAGGACCAGCGTGTTGCCTTCGAGCGCGGTGGAGTGGTGTGCTTCCTGGTGCCAGATGTCGTCCCAGATCTCCCGCGCTTCTCTGGGGTTGGGGAGTCCGCCGAAGCGCTCGTTCAGCTAGGTCAGCGCGCCGGCGAGTCGGTTGTAGACGGTACTGCGGCTGGGCCTGCCTCGTCCGGCCAAGGTCGCTCTCCCCAGAGTTGATACATGCCATGAGTGGCTAATTGAACTAATCAACTTTAGGAGCCGCCGAAGGCTTGACCCGTTCATGTAGGCCCTGTGGCGGAGAGATCCCGGCGGAGGCGGAAATCCAGGGCTGTGGTCCTGCTCCGGAAGGCGGCGAGGGCGTCCGCGCCGACTCTGCCGTGCCGTCCGCTCCACGGACGGGGTGGGCGGGGGTGGAGCGGACGGGGGTGGGCGGGGGCTACCGGGGGCCGCCGGCGAGGGCCGGGTCGGTCCGGGGCTCGGCCTTCGGCGCGGTGCCGGTACCGGTACCCGCCTCCACGGCCGGGTCGGCCGGGCCCTTGCGGGCGGCGCGGGCGTCGAACCACTTGATCAGGCGGCGGCCGACCTCGATCATCGGCGTCTCCACGCGGCGGTGCAGCGCGTCGGCGGCGAACAGGGCGACCAGGCAGGCGGCCGTCGCGAACAGCGGGGACTGCCCGGAGATCCACGGCGCCAGGGTGACGGCGACGGGCACGGCCGTGGCCTGGAGCAGGTACAGCCCGTAGGAGCGTTCGCCGACGAAGACGAGCGGGCGCAGCGAGAGCACCCAGCGGCCCGGGCCGGGAGCCATCAGGGTGGGCAGCAGGAGCGCGACGCCGACGCCGTACAGGAACACGGTGGGCCGTTCGTCACCGAAGTGGGCCGTGATGTCGGGGATGTGCTGGTGCAGGACGACGAATCCGGCCCCGGCGACCACGCCCACCACCGGGTGGGTGAGCGGACTCAGCAGGGCGAAGCCCAGGCGGTGGTGCAGCACGACGGCGAGCAGGGCGCCGGTGAGCAGCACCGAGTAGTGGATGCCCATCCCCTCCCAGGTCGTGTTGTACGGGATCAGGACGAGCACGATGGCGGCCACGGCGAGGGGCGTGCGGAGCTTCTCGGAGATCAGGCCGACCAGGATCAGCGCGAGCGGCCAGACCAGGTAGAACTTCTGCTCGATGCCGATGGTCCAGGTGTGCAGGTACGGGGTGTCGCCGGCCAGCTGGTACTCGTTCATGAAGCCGAGGAAGTGCGGCAGGTGGTTCATCAGGACGTTCCAGCTGTACCCGGACCGGTAGACCGCGAGCATGGTGATCAGCAGCCCGACGTAGTACAGCGGCACGATCCGGAATATTCGCCGGATGTAGAAGTTCCGCAGCGAGATCCGCCCGGTCCGGTCCTTCTCACGCAGCATCAGGGTCGTGATGAGGAAGCCGGAGAGGACGAAGAAGGTGTGGACGCCGATCCAGCCGGAGAGGAACTTCGACTGCGGGCCGCCGTAGTGGAAGAAGACCACGATCACGGCGGCGATCGCGCGCAGGCCGTCCAGTGCGTCGAACCTCCTCATGGCGAGGAACTCGGCGTGGGTCAGTCTGCGCATGGCGGGTCTCCGGGACGGTATGGGCAGGGTCGGTGCGGGGAGGGCGGTACGAGGGGCGTACGGGGTGGTGCGGGGCGCGTCGGGGCAGGTGCCGTCGGCGCGGCACCCGGGAGGGCCCGCTCGATCGGGGCACCCGACATCATGACCGACCGTGCCCGTTCTTGACCATCCTGTGCCGGGCGTGAAGGTTCCGTGTACCGAGGGCCGCCGACGGGCCCGTCCTAGACGATGACGTGCGGGAGGAAGCGGGCGCCCTGGTGGGTGATCGGGCTGTCGTCGGTCTCGCGGATCCCGAGGCCCGCCGACTCGCCGTCCACCACCCAGGTGCCGAGCACCGGGCGGTTGCCGTCGAAGTCGGGCAGCGGGTGCAACTGCTGGTAGCAGTGGCCCTCGGCGCCGTAGCGGTCCGGGTCGCCGGCCCACTCGGCGAGGCGGGTCTCGCGGCCGCCCGGTTCGACGATCCGCACGCCGGCGCCCTCGCGGCCGAGCAGCGGCTTGGCCGCGTAACCGGGCCCGTCCGGGTCGGCGAGTTCGCGCGGGCCGTCCAGGTAGGCGGGCAGCAGGTTGGGGTGGCCCGGGAACAGCTCCCAGAGCACGGCCAGCAGCGCCTTGTTGGAGAGCAGCATCTTCCAGGCCGGCTCGATCCACAGCGTGGAGCCGGTGGAGCCGCCGTGGTCGATGACGTCCAGCAGCTGGGGGCCGAACTCGTCGGAGGCCAGCCACTCCCACGGGTAGAGCTTGAACGCGGCGCGGACGAAGCGGTGTTCGAGATCGACGAAGCGGCCCGAGAGAGGATCCCAGCCGATGTCCTCCATGGCGATGCCGACGGTCTCGATGCCGGCCTGCTCGGCGCACTCCTGGAGGTAGAGGGTCGTCATCCAGTCCTCGCCCTCGGTGTCGCCGCGCGAGTGCGCGAAGTGCACCGGGCCGGGTGGCAGCAGGTGCTTCTGCCGGGTCCAGGAGGCCACCAGCCGCTCGTGCAGCGAGTTCCACTGGTCGGCGCCCGGGAACCGCTCCTCCATCCAGAACCACTGCGGGCCGGCCGCCTCGATCAGCGAGGTCGGGGTGTCGGCGTTGTACTCGAAGAGCTTCGCCGGCCCGGTGCCGTCGTACGCGAGGTCGAACCGCCCGTAGAGGGCGGGCTGTTCGTCGCGCCGGCGCCAGGACTCGGCGACCGCGGCGGCCAGCCGGGGGTCGGTGATGCCGTAGTCGGCGAACCGGCCGGTGCGGACCACGTGGTCGGCGGCGGCCAGGCACAGTTCGTGCAGCTCCTCGACGACCTCCTCCAGCGCCTCCACCTCGGGCAGCGAGAACTCGTAGTACGCGGACTCGTCCCAGTAGGCGTGCGGGCCGCCCTGGTTGCAGGGGTCGGAGCACATGGCGTAGATCAGGCCCTGGCTCTCCACGGTGGCCAGCCAGTCCGGGCGCGGGGTGACGGTGCGGCGGCGCACGGCGGATCAGCCCCCGCCCGAACCGCTGGAGCCCGACGGGCAGCCGAAGCCGCCGCGCTTGGTGGCGGCCTTGTCGAACGTGCCGCCGAGGGCGGTCGCGGAGCCGGAGCCGCAGTAGTACCAGCGGCCCGCGGTGGCGGTGCCGGTGCCGGTGCAGGCGTGCCGGTCCAGCACCTTGAGGGTGCCGGGGTCGACGCAGCGGCTCGGCGGGTTGCTGCCGGAGGAGGACGAGCAGCCGGACAGGGCCAGAGCGAGCGTGCCGACCATGCCGAGGGTGACGAAGCCCGAGCGGCGGCGCCCGGCCGGCGCCACGGCGGAGGGCGTGGTGGCCGGCTCCGCGACGGCGGGGGGCGGGGCGGCGTCCGGGGTCCCGGCGTCCGGAATCCGGGCGGGTGCGTCCGGTCTCGGAGCGGGGGCGGCGGGCAGGGACTGCGTCATGGCGCCCGATGGTACGCGCGGTGCCGGATGTTACGGGAGGGGGGCCCGTTCCCCGGCCGCGGCCGGGTCCGATGGGATATCTTTTGCCGATCCTTGACCGTGGGACCGCGCCGGACGGCGGTCGGCCCAGCGACACACGTGCAACCGGGGGACGGACATCCATGAACGACATCCTGAACGGTCTCGGCGCGGCTGCCGCATTCGGCGGGGTCGGCGTGGTGCTGCTGCTCCTCGGCATCCTCCTGGTGGACCTCCTGACGCCGGGCAAGCTCGGCCGGCAGATCTGGGTGGAGCGCAACCGCAACGCCGCCGTGCTGCTCAGCTCGGCGCTGCTCGGCATCGGCGGCATCGTCTTCACCGCGATCCTCTACACGTACGAGGACTTCGGGAAGGGCCTGGCCTCGACGATCAGCTTCGGCGTGCTGGGCCTGGTGCTGATGGCCGTCGCGTTCTGGGTGGTGGACGTGCTGACGCCGGGCAAGCTCGGCGCGATCCTGGTCGACCCGGAGCCCCACCCGGCGGTCTGGGTGACCGCCAGTTGCAACCTCGCGGTGGCGGCGATCGTGTCGGCCTCGATCGCCTGACGTCCGCCTGACTGCTTGCCCGTCCGTGCGCCGGTCCTGACGGCCGCCCCTCCGATGTGACCGCCCGTTCGTCCCGAGTGGGCGGGCGGCGCGGGCACGCCCGGGCGCGCGGGCTCCCGGGCGCGTGCCCTCAGGCCGGCAGCGGGCCCGGCACGGCGTGCGGGTCGGCGCCCAGGACGTGCTCGCGCCCCCAGGCGCCGAGCGGGGCCAGCGCCTCGTTGAGCCGTTCCCCGACCGCCGTCAGCGAGTACTCGACCCGCGGCGGCACCTCGTCGTACGACTCGCGGTGCACGACACCGTCCGTCTCCAGCTCGCGCAGGTGGGCGGCGAGCACCTTCTCGGTGATCCCCGGTACCCGGCGGCGCAGCTCGCCGAACCGGCAGTCCGGCCGCTCGGCCAGCGCCCAGAGGATCAGGACCTTCCACTTGCCGCCGATCACGTCCATCGCGGCGTCGATCCCGCACACGTACGCGCCGGGCCTCGGTACGGTCGCCATGCCCCCACCTCTCCGACCTGTTCGCTCACCCCAGGGTAACCACCCACTTCGAAGTGCGTACTTGAGCGTTCCGGCGCCCGGGGGCGAGCCTGACCGGCATGACAGAGAACGCAGCCGACACCGTTTCGACGACCCCCGTCACCCTGCTCGGCCTCGGCGCGATGGGCACCGCGCTGGCCGACGCCTGGCTCGCCGCAGGGTACCCGCTGACCGTCTGGAACCGCACCGCCGCCCGCGCCGAACCGCTCGCCGCCCGGGGCGCAGCGGTGGCCTCCACCGCTGCCGCGGCGGTCGCCGCCAACCGGCTGGTGGTGGTCTGCCTGCTCGACGACGCCTCGGTCGAGGAGGCGCTCGCCGACGCCGACCTGACGGGCAAGGACGTCGTCAACCTGGTCACCGGCACGCCCGGTGAGGCCCGGGCCCGGGCCGCCTGGGCCGCCGGTCGCGGCGCCCGGTACCTGGACGGCGGGATCATGGCCGTCCCGCCGATGATCGGCGTCCCCGCGGCCGGGCCGTACGTCTTCTACAGCGGCTCGCGCGCGCTGTTCGAGGACCACCGGGAGGTCCTGGCCGCCCCGGCGGGCACCGACTACGTCGGCGAGGACGCCGGGCTCGCCGCGCTGCACGACGTGGCGCTGCTGAGCGCGATGTACGGCATGTTCGCCGGCGTCGCGCACGCCTTCGCGCTGGTCCGGTCCGAGTCCGTCGCCCCGGGCGGGTTCGCGCCGCTGCTCACGTCGTGGCTCACCGCCATGACCGGTTCGGTGGCGGCGACCGCCGCGCAGCTGGAGGCCGGCGACTACACCCGGGGCGTCGTCTCGAACCTCGCCATGCAGGTGGCCGGGGTGCCGACCTTCCTGCGCACCGCCGAGGAGCAGGGCGTCAGCCCGGAGCTGCTGACGCCCTACTTCGCCCTGATGCAGCGGCGACTGGCCGAGGACGGCCGGAACGGCGGCGAGGACCTCACCGGCGTGATCGACCTGCTGCGGCGGTAGTGGCGGGCCCGGCCGGCGCGGCGGGCGCGCTGGGCGTGGCGGGCGTGGCGGCGGGTCAGCCCGCCGCCGGGCGGTCGGTGGCCGGGCGGCGGCGGAGGGCCGGGTCGGTGAGGGCGGGCGGTCGCCAGACGCCGTCCGGGTGGTAGAGGTCGGTGCCTGGTGGGACGACGGCGTCGATCCGGTCGAGGGCGGCGTCGTCCAGCACGAGGTCGGCGCCCTTGAGGGCCGACTCCAGCTGGCCGAGGGTGCGCGGGCCGATGATCACCGAGGTGACCGCCGGGTGCGCGAGCGGGAAGGCGATGGCCAGCTCCGGCAGGGTGCGGCCGAGGCCCTCCGCGACGGCGGTCAGCTCCTCGACGGCGTCCAGCTTGGCCGCGTTGACCGGGAGCGACGGGTCGAACCGGGCCGGGGTGAGGGCGGCGCGGCCGGTGCTCAGGTCGATCGGCCGGCCCTTGCGGTAGCGGCCGGTGAGGAAGCCCGACGCGAGCGGGGACCAGGTCAGCGCGCCCATGCCGAGCCGTCGCACGGTCGGCAGGACGTGCCGCTCGACGCCGCGGGCGAGCAGCGAGTACGGCGGCTGCTCGGTCCGGAAGCGGGGCAGGCCGCGCCGCTCGGACACGTGGTGGGCCTCGACGATCTCCTCGGCGGGGAAGGTCGAGCAGCCGAAGGCGCGGATCTTGCCGGCCCGGACCAGGTCGCCGAGGGCGGAGAGGGTCTCCTCGACGTCGGTGCGGTGGTCGGGCCGGTGCACCTGGTAGAGGTCGATCCGGTCGGTGCGCAGCCGGCGCAGGCTCTCCTCGACCTCCCGGACGATCCACCGCCGGGAGTTGCCGCCCCGGTTGCGGCCCTCGCCCATCGGGAAGTGCACCTTGGTGGCGAGGACGACGTCGTCGCGGTCGCCCCGGGCCTGCAGGGCCTTGCCCACGATCTCCTCGGACTCGCCGCCGGAGTACATGTCGGCGGTGTCGACGAAGTTGATGCCCGCGTCGAGGGCGGTGTGGATGATCCGGGCGCAGTCGTCGTGGTCGGGGTTGCCGACCGCGCCGAACATCATGGTGCCGAGGCAGTAGGTGCTCACCTCGATGCCGGTGCCGCCGAGGATGCGGTAGCGCATGGTTCTCGTCCCCCTGGTGACGGGTGGTGGTGCGTGCGTCGGGAACGGCGGTGCCGCCCGTTCCGCCCGGCGCCCTCGGTGCCGACGCTACGGGCTGGAGCGCGCTCCAGGGCAAGGGACGGGCGCGCGTCGGGGACGGCGCGGCGAGGGCGGAGCGTGGCGGCGCCGCCGGTGGCGGGCTCCCCCGGTGGGGGGAGCGGGTTCGTCCGGGCGGGGGAGGTCCGGGCCGGGGGGCCGGTGCGAGCGTGAGGGCATGGCGACGACGAGCGGGTGGACGACGCGGCGGGGGCCGGCGAGGTGGGTCACCGACGGGCGGGCCGCGGCCGGGTGGGGCGTCGCGTACACGGCGCTCGGTGTCGGCTGCGCGGTGAGCGGGACGGCGCTGTTCGGTGCCGGCTGGGTGGGGTGGGCGGTGGCGGCGGTCGGCCTGGCCGCGGCGGTGACCGGCGCGGCGGTGGCCGTGTCCGGGCCGCGTCCGGTGCTGCGGACGGCCCTCTGGGTACTCTGCGCATCGGCGGGGGCGGGGGCGTTCAGCCTGCTGATGGACGTGGTCACGCTGCTCTTCGGCCAGGGTGTGGACAGCGTGCCGGGTGCGGCGCAGCACGTGCTCGCGGCGCTCGGGGCGGTGCTGCTCGCGGGGACGGCGCGGGCCGGGGCGGCGGCTCCGTCGTCGCGGGGCGTCCCGTCGGGGCCTGCCGCGGTTGGGCAGGCAGCGCCCCCGGTGGTCCAACTGGCGGCCTGGGCCGGGACCGTGGCATTCCTCCCGTACGTCGTGATGAAGCTGACCTGGGCGTTCGGCGGTACCTTCGCCGGGGTGAGCGGCGCCGCGATGCGGGCCGCGTCCGAACGCAACGGTGCCTCCGGGCTCTGGCTGGCCCTGGAGTCCTGGGGCCTGGATCCGACCGCGCTGCTGGCGGCGCTCGGGGTGTTCCTGCTGTGGGGCCTGGTCCGGCCCTGGGGGCAGGTCTTCCCGCGCTGGACCCTGCTGCTGAGCGGCCGTCGTGTGCCCCGTCCCCTGCCGCTCCTCCCCGCCCTGCTGGGAGCCGGGACGCTCGCGCCGTACGGCGTGGTCGGCGTGGGGTACGCCGCACTCGCCACGGCGGGCGTGGTCGAGGTCCGGGCCGGGGACTTCCCGACGGCGGGTGACGCCCTGCTGGTCTGCTGGATCGGCCTGGGCGCCTTCGCGGTCTACGGGGCGGCGCTGGCGGTGGCCGCCCGCGACTACTGGCGGCGCACGCGCTGAGCGCCCCGGCGCCTGTTGCGGAAACGGCAACCAAAGTTGCCCGGCGGGCATCGTTCACCGCAGCCTGGCGGTGGAGGTGATCGCCGTGAGCGACCAGCAGATCAGTCCGGGGGCGGAGAGCCGCCGGGACCGGACCGACCGTGCCGACGGGACCGACGGGACCGACCGTACGGACGGCTTCGAGGGCTTCGCGGGAGCCGACGCCGTCGGTGCCGGGGGCCGTGACCCGGGAGACTACGACGTGGTGGTGGTCGGCGCGGGCGCGGCCGGCCTGAACGCCGCGCTGGTGCTGACCCGGGCGCGCCGCCGGGTCGCCGTGGTGGACACCGGCCGACCGCGCAACGCGCCCGCCGCCCACATGCGGGGCTTCTTCTCCCGGGACGGGATGTCCCCGGCCGCGCTGCTGGCGGTCGGCCGCGAGGAGGTCGAGGGGTACGGGGGCGACCTCCTCGATGCCCGGGTGGACCGCGTCGAGCCGGTCCCGGGCGTCCGCCACGGCGCCGGCGCCCCGTTCGCGGGCTTCCTCGTCCACCTGGCCGGCGGCCGGGTGCTGCGGGCCCGCCGGGTGGTCGTCGCCACCGGCCTGCGCGACGGACTGCCGGATCTGCCCGGCCTGGCCGAGCGGTGGGGCCGCGACGTGCTGCACTGCCCGTACTGCCACGGCTACGAGGTCCGTGACCGGCCGCTCGGCGTCCTGGGCACCCACCCGGGCTCGGTGCACCAGGCGCTGCTCGTCCGGCAGTGGTCGGCCGACGTGGTGTTCTTCCCGCAGGCCGTGGAGCTCTCCGACGCCGACCGGGCCCGGCTCGACGCCCGGGGCGTGCGCGTCGTCGAGGGTCCGGTCGCGCGGGTGGTCGTCGAGGACGACCGGCTGCGCGGCGTCGAACTCGCCGACGGCCGGGCGGTGCCCCGCGAGGCGGTCTTCCTCTTCCCGCAGATGGTGCCCCGGGACGCGCTGCTGTCGGACCTCGGCTGCGAGCGGGACGCCCAGGGCTGGGTGACCACCGACGCCGCGGGCCGCACCGGCGTGCCGGGCGTCTGGGCGGTGGGCAACGTCGCCGACCCGCGGGCCCAGGTGGTGACCGCCGCCGGGGCGGGGGCGGCGGCCGCGTTCGCGATCAACCACGACCTGGTGGACGAGGACGTCGAGCGGGCACTCGCCGCCGTCCCGGTCCCGACCACCGCCATCGCCGCTGTACCGCAGTGAAGCCGACCACCGACGGAACGGAGTACGCCATGCCGCACGACCACTCCCACCAGGACCCCGGGCACCGGGAAGGGAACAGCCGGGTCCACGGTCCCGCCGACACCCCCACTCCCACTCCCACTCCCACCCACGGCCACGGCCACGGCCACCACCAGGGCCCCGGAACGGACTTCGACTGGGACGCCCTCGCCGCCCACCTGGAGCGCGAGGCCGAACTTCGGGCCCCCGCCGTCACCGAGGCCGCGCGCTGGCTCCGCGGGCTGCTGGACGGTGTCGCGGTCGACCGGGTGCTCGACGTCGGCAGCGGCCCCGGGGTGATCGCCGGCCTGCTCGCGGACGCCTTCCCGTCCGCCGAGGTGGTCGCCGTCGACCAGTCCGCCGCCCTGCTGGACCGCGCCCGGGCCCGCTCGGCCGGTCGGATCACCACCCAACAGGCCGACCTGCCCGACGACTTCACCGCCCTGGGCGCCGCCGACCTGATCTGGTCCGCCAACGCGATCCACCACCTGGGCGACCAGCAGGCCGCGTTGACCGCCCTGGCCGGGGCGCTGCGCCCGGGCGGTCTGCTGGCCGTGGTCGAACGCGGTCTGCCCGCGCGCTTCCTCCCCCGCGACCTCGGGCTCGGCCGCCCGGGCCTCCAGGC
>NZ_JBHXDN010000099.1:0-26437 GCF_042726075.1 Kitasatospora sp. NPDC127035
AGCCGGGGACGACGGTGTACCCGGTCAGGTCGAGGTCACCGGCCGTGGTGGCGCCGCCGAGACCGGCGATCCGGGTGCCCTCGACGGCGAGACGGCCGTGGTCGACCACCCCGCCGGGCAGGACGAGGCGGGCACGGGTCAGTGCGGATCGGTCCGCTGTCACGCGGTCACTACCTCTCTGGGGGACGGGCCGTACCCGTGTGCAGGTCTGTTCGATGTCCACCCGCAGCCACGACGGCTCGGGGTCCCGCTCGTGTCCTGGGCGATGTCCGCCCCGCAGGAGACGAGCGGGAGCCCGGCGTACCCGGAGGGGATTCTCGGAGGACGTTCCCGCGAGGAGACCGACCGGTGGGGCGCCTCCGGCCGCCGGCGCCCCACCGTGGTCAGCGGGCGGCGAGGACGCCCAGCAGGCGGGTCACCTCGGCTGCCACCGTGTCCCGGGCGGGCCCGAGGTAGGTGCGCGGATCGGCGGCGTCGGGCGTCGCCCGCAGACGGTCGCACACCGTGCGGGTGAAGAGCTTGTTGAGATGGGTGGAGATGTTGACCTTCGCCATGCCGGCAGCGACGGCCTTGGCGAGGTCGGCGTCGTCGACGCCCGAGGAGCCGTGGAGGACCAGGGGCACGTCCAGTGCGGAGCGTAGACGGGCTATGAGGTCGAGGTCCAGGGCGGCGTCGCGGGTGAGCATCGCGTGGGAGCTGCCCACGGCGACGGCCAGCGCGTCGACGGCGGTCGCCGCGGCGAACGCGCACGCCTCGCCGGGGTCGGTGCGGACGCCGGGGGCGTGTGCGCCGTCCTTTCCGCCGATCTCGCCCAGTTCGGCCTCGACCCAGACGCCGGCCCGGTGGCAGTACTCGGTGACCTCCCGGGTGGCGGCGACGTTGGCGTCGTAGGGGAGCTTGGACGCGTCGAACATCACCGAGGTGAAGCCGAGTTCGACGGCCTCGTGGACGAGTTCGGGGGACTCGGCGTGGTCGAGGTGGACCGCCACCGGTACGGAGGCCGCCCGGGCGAGGGCGAGGGAGGCCAGGGCGATCGGGGTGAGCGAGCCGTGGTAGCGGGCGGTGTTCTCGCTGATCTGGAGGATGACGGGCAGGGTGGCCTGCTCGGCTCCGGTGACGATGGCCTCGGCGTGTTCGATCTGGACGACGTTGAACGCCCCGACGCCGTAGGCGCCGGCGTGGGCGGGACCGACGATGTCGGCGGTGGGTGTCAGAGGCATGAGGGTTCTCCACGAAGGCGGTGGCGGAGCACCGGGCGGGGACGCCGGGACCGCTGTCGCGGGCCGGGCGGACCGGTCACCCGCCGGGGCGCCCCGGCTCGGCGCGGGGCGGGGCGGGACGGCCGGGCTCTCACGCGGCGGTGGGGCCGAGGATCACGGAGCGGGTCAGGTTGCGGGGGCGGTCGGGGTCGTAGCCGCGGCCGGCGGCGAGGCGTACGGCCAGCCGCTGGGCGACGATCAGGTCGGCGAGCGGGTCGAGGGCGCCGGGCGCGTCGGCCGAGGCGCAGTGGAAGTGGCCGCCGACCCGGGCGACGTCGTCGGCGAGGCCCTCGGGGGCGGGGCCGAACAGCCAGGTGACGCGGCCGGGGCCGGTGATGCTGATGGGTCCGTGGCGGTACTCCATGGCGGGGTAGGCCTCGGTCCAGGCCCCGGCGGCCTCGCGCATCTTCAGGCCGGCTTCGAGCGCGAGCCCGTACGTCCATCCCGTCCCGAGGAAGGTGAACTGCTCGGCGCCGCTCACGTCGGGGCCGAGCGGGGTGTCGAGGGCGCGCCGGGCGTCCCCGACGGCCTGGGCGAGCGGACGCACCCCGGCCGGCAGGGCGCCTTCGGCCTCCAGGTGTGCGCGGAGCAGGACCAGCGCGGTGGTGGCGAAGCGGGTCTGGACGACCGACTCCTCGTCGGCGAAGTCGAGCACGACGGCGTGGTCGGCGACCGTCATGACGGGTGTGGCCGGGTCGGCGGTGAGGGCGGTGGTCGGGACGGAGCCCTTGATCTTCGCCAGCAGGTCGATGACCTCGGTGGTGGTGCCGGAGCGGGTGAGGGCCACGACCCGGTCGTAGTCGCGGCCGAGCGGGAACTCGGAGGCCGCGAAGGCGTCGGTCTCGCCGTGGCCGCCGCTTTCGCGCAACTGTGCGTAGGCGTGGGCCATGAACCAGGAGGTGCCGCAACCGACCACGGCGACGCGCTCGCCGCGGCGGGGCAGTACGTCGGCGTGCGAGCCGACGGACCGGACCGCACGCGCCCAGGTCTCGGGCTGCGAGGCGATCTCGATCGAGGTACGGGAGGTTCCGATGGTGGTCACGGGGATTCCTTGCGCTCGGAGTGGGTCGGAGAAGGCGTCCGGTTGTTCAGCATGCTGTTTCACGAACACTCACAATGTCAAGAGTTGCTCATAATCTCGCTCAATCGAGCACTATCGAGCAATGAGTGTGACGTGAGGCGCCTGGGCCCGGGTGGTGACGAGGCATCGCGGGCGGGCGCGTCATTCGGGGCCGGCGTCGGCCGGGGCGGGCGGGACCTTCTCCACGGAGACCCTGGTGAGGAGCCGGTGGTAGACGGTGGCGTCGACCTCGCCGGCGACCGGGCAGGGGACGGCGGCGGCCGACAGGGCCACCGCGGTGCGGAGGATGTCCGGCCAGGCGGAGCCGGCCTCCAGCCCGGCGGCGATCGCGGCCACGCAGGCGTCGCCGGCGCCCGTCGGATTGCCGGAGAGCTGTTCGGGAGGCGCTGCCCGCCAGGTGCCCTCGGGTGTGACGGCGTGCAGGCCGTCGGCGCCGGCGGACGCGACGACGGTGCGGGCTCCCAGGGTGCGCAGTGCGGCGGCGGCGCGTGGGAGGTCCTCGCAGCCCGTCGCCGCGGTGATCTCCTCGGTGTTGGGTTTGATCACGTCGGGGCGGGCCGCCAGGGCCTGGAGGAGGGCGGGGCCGCTGGTGTCGAGCACCGTGTGCGCGCCGGCCGCCGAAGCGGTGCGGATGAGCTGTGCGTAGGCGTCCGCCGGGACGCCCGGCGGGGTGCTGCCGCTGAGGACGACCACGCGCGCGCCCGCGGCCAGTGCGGCGAAGTGCTGGCGGAAGAGGTGCCATTCGGGCGCGGTCACGAACGGTCCGCGCCCGTTGAAGACGGTGGCGTCGCCGTCGTCGCGCGAGACGACGGCGAGGGTCCGGCGGGACTCGCCGATCACCTCCAGGAACGCGTTCCGGATGCGGGCGTCGCGCAGTCCGTCGCGGATCCGGCGGCCGGTGGCTCCGCCCACCAGGCCGGTCGCCACCGGGTCGCGCCCGAGGGCGACGAGGACGCGGGCCACGTTGATCCCCTTGCCGCCCGCGCGTTCCTGCGCGGTGTCGACGCGGTGGGACGTACGGGGCCGCAGGCTGTCGACGCTCCAGGTGGCGTCGAGCGCGGCGTTGAGGGTGACGGTGAGGATCATCGGGCGGGTGCTCCTGTCCCACGGGCGGTCGCGGTGTGCCCGGCCGCCTGCCAGGCGGCGAGGCCCGCGCCGAGGCATGCGGCCCGGTCCCCCAGTTCGGCCCGGACGAGCAGGGGGCGGCGTTGGAAGGTGAGGCGTTCCTCCAACCCGGCGCGTACGGGGTCGAGCAGGAGCGGGCCGGCCTCGGCGAGACCGCCGCCGAGGACGATCAGCTCCGGTGCGAGCAGGGTGGTGACGGTCGCCAGCGCCTCCGCCAGCCCCGTCGCCGCGCGGTTCCAGACCTCCTGCGCCACGGGGTCGCCCTGCGCGGTCAGGGCCGCGACGTCAGCAGCGCCGGCGACGGCCCGTCCGGTGCGCGCGGTGTAGGCGGACGCGACGGCGGCGGCGGACGCCACGGTCTCCAGACAGCCGGTGCGGCCGCACGCGCACGCTTCCGTCCCGGACCCGACGGCGATGTGGCCGATCTCGCCGGCGTATCCGCCGGCCCGGACCGGCCTGCCGTCGCAGACGAGCGCGGCGGCGATGCCGGTGCCGATGGCGACGAAGAGCACGTTCTGCGCCCCCCGGGCGGCCCCCAGGGTGCATTCGGCCACGCCGCCCGCGCGGACGTCGTGGCCCAACGTGACGTGCAGGCCGGTGCGTTCCTCCAGGAGCGCGGCGAGGGGGAGGTCGCGCCAGCCGAGGTTCGCCGACCAGACGGCTCGCCGGAGGCCGTCGTCGACGATGCCCGGGACCACCACGCCCGCGTGGTGCACGAGCAGTCCGCGCCCGGTGGCCGTGCGGTCCAGGGCGAGCAGGGTGTCGGCGATGGCGTCGAGGACGGCGGCAGGCCCGTCGGCGCGGGGCGTGGGACGGTACACGGTGTCCACCGGTCGCATGCCGTGGTCGAGCACCGCCCCCTTCATGCCGGTGCCGCCGACGTCGAGCGCGATCACGCATCCCTGGGCGCGGGGACCGCCGGCCGCGGGACCTGCCGGGGGTGAGGGGGAGGCCCCCGGCCTCTCCTCCTCGCCGGTGGCTGCGGGCGCCGTGGCTGCGGACATCGTGGCCGGGGGCGCCGCAGCCGGGAGGTGTGCGGCCGGGAGGTGTGCGGCCGGGAGGTGTTCGGCCGCCCACAGGGGAACGGGGGACGGGGGCCGGTACCCCGGGTCGGCGTCCTCACGCCGGGTGCCGGACGGGGGGAAGCCTTCGGCCGGGGCCGGGGAACTGTTGCTGCTCATGGATGTCGAACCGCCCTGATGATCGAACATGCGCGATAAGCGCACGGAGTATGCGGATTCGTTCAAGATGTATGAGCGAAGTATCCAGACGAGAGCCTGCTGCGTCCAGGGTTCGGCGGTCGAAACGTTGTGTGGCATGCGCAAACCGTCCACGGCACGCGGTGCGCGATGCTGCGGAGCTACGATCAACTCCGCGCATACTTCCCGGGGGGCGGCCGGTCGGCCGCCCAGGCGGACCCCGTCCCCTCGGCGCGCGGTCCGGAGTTCCACGGCGAAGAGGGGATACTGCGCATGTCCAAGCAGGAGCGGTGGAGCAGGCTGCTCGAACTGCTGGCGGTCGACGGCAAGCTGGACGTCGAGGAGGCGGCCGTCTCGGTCGCGGTGTCACCGGCGACCATCCGGCGCGACCTCGACGAACTGGCCGAGCAGCGGCTGCTCGTCCGCACGCGCGGAGGGGCGATCGCGCACGGGGTCTCCTACGAGCTCCCGATGCGCTACAAGTCCTCGCGGCGGGTCTCCGAGAAGCAGCGCATAGCGATCGCCGTGGCGGACCTCCTGGGCGAGGGGGACGTGGTCGGCCTCAACGGCGGCACCACCACCACCGAGGTGGCCCGGGCGCTGGTGCTCCGGGCGGGCGGGGGGCCCGCGGAACGGCCGGAGAGCACCTCGGGACCGATGTACACGGTCGTCACCAACTCTCTGAACATCGCCGGCGAACTGGCGGTCCGCCCGCAGTTCAAGCTCGTGGTGACGGGCGGTGTGGCGCGCCCCCAGACCTATGAACTGGTCGGCCCGCTGACCGAGGGCGTGCTGAACCAGGTGGTGCTCGACGTCGCCGTGCTGGGGGTGGACGGTGTGGACCCGCGGCTCGGCGTGATGACGCACCACGAGGACGAGGCCGGCATCAGTCGGCTCTTCGCGGAGCGCGCCCGGAAGGTGATCCTCGCGACGGACTCGTCCAAGATGGGCAGACGGGCCTTCGCCCGGATCTGCGGCCTGGACCGGATCGACGTGCTCGTCACCGACTCCGACCTCGATCCCGACATGGCGGCGCGGTTCGTCGAGGCGGGTGTCGAGGTCATCGGCGTCTGACGCTCCCGCACCACACCCCGCGCCGCCGGAAGGGCTCGCCCGCCCTCCGGCGGCGCCGCCCTTTCCGGGGGCGCCCACGGCTCGCTCCCGCTCCGCCGGGCGCCCGAGGCCGGGCCGCACGGCACGGCATCCGCGCTCGGCATCCGCACTCGGCATCCGCACTCGGCATCCGCGCTCGGGGACCGCACCGTCGGCGCCCGTGCGGCGGGGACCCGCGAACGCCGTGGCAGAACCCTCCGGCGTCCGAGCCGTCCGTCCCCCTTCCCTCCCGCGAGGGAAAGTGGCACCGTCGAGCGGAACGGCCGCGGTACCCGCGGGCGCCCGTGGTCGACCACGGGCCGCGACCGGAGGGCCCGCACGGTTCCGCCCGTGCCCGCCCGTGCCTCGCAGCCGCGACCAGGGCGCCGACCTGCTCAACTCCCCGGCCCCGTGGGTACGACAGCTGTCCGGTTGGCATCTTTTGCGTAACAGGCCTGGTTCCCGGCCCCCTCCTCGTGTTTACTTTGCCCACAGCAGATGCTCGTTTATGAGCGAAACGCGGACGAAAAGTCCAGTTGTGCGCACGCTCCGGAATCTGCAGCAGTTCCCAGACCCCCACTGGGCCGCGTCGTTGTGACCGGCCAGGAGACAAGGCGGTACTGACGATGAACAAGCGGTCTTTCGCGGCGGCCTGTGCCTGCGCCGTCGGCGCGCTCACCCTCACGGCCTGCGGCGGCGGCGGCGCGTCGCAGGGCGAGGACGTCACCCTGAAGCTGGTGGCCGCCGACTACGGCGACAAGGCCTCGAACAGCTCGGCGGCCTACTGGAAGGACGTGGCGCAGCGGTTCACCGCCGCCAACCCGAAGATCAAGGTCGATGTCCAGGTGATCAACTGGAACGACATCGACTCGCAGGTCAAGACGATGATCCAGAGCGGCAACGTTCCGGACGTCCTCCAGACCGGCGGCTACGCGGACAAGGTCGCCGACGACCTGCTGTACCGGGCGGACGAGGTGCTGTCGGAGAAGACCCGCACCAACCTGATCGACAGCTTCGCCAAGGCCGGCGAGGTCAAGGGCGTCCAGTACGGCATCCCGTTCGTCTCCTCGGCCCGGGCGTTCTTCTACAACAAGGCGGTGTTCGCCCAGGCGGGCATCACCGAGGCGCCCAAGAGCTGGGACGACCTCCGGGCCGCGGCCGAGAAGATCAAGGCGAAGGTGCCGGGCGTGACCCCCTACGCGCTGCCGCTCGGTCCGGAGGAGGCGCAGGGCGAGTCGCTGATCTGGGAGCTCGGCAACGGCGGCGGCCTCACGGACGCCCAGGGCAAGTACACGCTCAACAGCCAGGCCAACATCGAGTCGTTCACCTGGCTGAAGTCGAACCTCGTCGAGCCCGGCCTGACCTACGCCAACCCCGCGACGACGGACCGCAAGACCGCGTTCGCGGACTTCGCGGCCGGCAAGGCCGCGATGCTCAACGGCCACCCCTCCCTGATCCAGATGTCCAAGGAGGGCAAGGTCGACTACGGCGTCGCGCCGATCCCCGGCAAGGCGGGGGCGCTGAAGTCCACGCTCGGCGTCGCCGACTGGATGATGGCGTTCAAGGACAACGGCCACAAGGAACAGGTGCGCACGTTCCTCGACTTCGCGTACTCCAAGGAGAACACGCTGAAGTTCGACGAGATGTACGACCTGATGCCGGTCACCGAGGACACGCTCCAGGAGATGACCGGCAACGGCAAGCACCAGGACCTCGAACCCTTCTTCGCGCTGCTGCCGAACGCGGTCTTCTACCCGCTGGGCGACACCTCCTGGGACGCCGTCTCGGCCGAGATCAAGAAGAGCGGCGGCACGGCCGTGAGCGACCCGGCCAAGGTACTGGGGGAGCTGCAGAAGAAGGCCCAGGAGACGGTCTCCGACCAGTAGGCAGCCCGCGAACCGCACTGTCACGGAAGGCAGGCACTCCCTCGTGTCCCCCTCATCATCCACATCCGGTTCCGGCCGCAAGGGCAGGAGCGGCCTGGCCCGGCTGGGGCCCCTGCCCTGGATCGGACCGGCCGTCCTGCTCATCGTCCTGGTCGTCCTCTGGCCGGTCTACGAGATGGTCCGCACCTCGTTCCTGAAGATCAGCAGCAGCGGATTCGTCCGGGGCTCGGCCGGGTTCGACAAGTACAAGCAGTTGTTCGAGGAGCCGTCGCTGCCCTCGGTCGTCCTGTCGACCGTGGTGTGGACCGTGGTCGTGGTCGGCGCCACCATGCTGGTCTCGTTGGCGCTGGCCCAGCTCTTCAACCAGAAGTTCCCCGGCCGGCGCCTCACCCGCTGGGCGCTCATCGCACCGTGGGCCGCCTCGGTCGTCATGACGGCCATCGGCTTCAAGTGGATGCTCAACCAGACCGCGGGCGTCCTCAACACGTTGATGACCGACCTGGGTCTCATCGACGGCCCCCAGGACTGGCTGGGCGACCCCTCGACGGCCTGGCCCTGGATGATGTTCGTGGCCGTCTTCGTCTCCCTGCCCTTCACCACCTACACCCTGCTCGCGGGACTGCAGACCGTCCCCGGCGAGATCTACGAGGCGGCCAGGGTGGACGGCGCCAACCCCTGGCAGACCTATCTGCGCATCACCCTCCCGCTGCTGAGGCCGGCGTTCCTCGTCGGGGTCGTCATCAACCTCATCAACGTCTTCAACTCCTTCCCCATCATCTGGAGCATGACCCACGGCGGCCCGGACAGTGACACCGCCACCACCACCGTGTTCATGTACCAGCTCAAGAACTCCGACATCGGCCAGTCCGCGGCGATGTCCGTCGTGAACTTCGCCCTCGTCGTGGTCATGGTCGTCGTCTTCCTCAAGGCCAGCCGCTGGAACCAGGAGGAGAGCTGATGGCCCACCCCACCATCACCCCCGCCGACACCGCCCGGCCCGCCCCGACCCCCCGCCTCCCCGCGGGGGGCAGCCGGACCGGCACCCCACGAGCCCCCCGTACGCTGCGCCCGCGCACGCTGCTGGTCGCTGCCGTCGCCTGGATGCTGGCGGCCGTGTTCCTGCTGCCGTACGCGGAGATGGTGATCACCGCGCTGCGGCCGGCGAGCGAACTGCGCGACGCCACCTACCTGCCGAGCGAGTTCAAGTGGGCGAACTTCGTCGACGTGTGGCGCGAGTCGCACCTCGGGGACAACCTCCGCGTCACCCTGCTGGTCGCCGCGGGATCCACCCTGCTCGTCCTGCTGGTGGCCGTCCCCGCCGCGTACTACACGGCCCGAGTGAAGTTCCGCGGCCGTAACCTGTTCCTCCTGCTGGTGCTCGTCACCCAGATGTTCCAGCCCACGTCCCTGCTGGTCGGCCTCTACCGCGAGTTCTACCAACTGGGCATGCTCAACTCGGTGTGGACCCTGATCCTGTGCAACGCGGCCTTCAACCTGGCCTTCGCCATCTGGATCCTCACCGCCTACTTCGCCTCCATCCCCGAAGCCCTGGAGGAGTCCGCCATGATCGACGGGCTGGGCCGGGGAGGGGCTCTCCTGCGGATCACCCTGCCACTGGCGATGCCCGGGGTCGTCACCGCGATGATCTTCACCTTCATCGCCGCCTGGAACGAGTTCGTCATGGGTCTGACGCTCTCCACCATCCCGGAGAACCAGCCGCTGACGGTGGGTATCAACAGCTTCATCGGCAACTACACCGTCCAGTGGAACTTCCTGTTCGCCGGCTCGGTCATCGCGATCGTCCCCGTCGTCATCCTCTTCGCGCTCATCGAGCGGAAGGTCGTCTCCGGACTCACCGCCGGATCCGTCAAGTAGCCCCCGACCGCCCGCCCCCCGACCGCCCGACCGCCCAACCCCCCGACCGCCCAACCCCCCGACTGCCCGCCCCCCGTCCCCCGACCACAGGGGGGCGGGCCCGTCCTTTTCCCCTGCCGGTCACGCGGCCGGCCCCCGGCGGCGGTCCGCCTCCCGGCGGCCGGGGCGCCGGGGTGCCCCGACGAACTGAGGCACGACATGAGCGACACAGCCGTCAACGCGGAGCTCCGGCCCCCGACGGCGCCGGCGCGCCACCGGGAACCGGCGCCGGTCCACCCACGCGCGGACCGGGGGACCGTGATCGCGCTGGAGGTGGGCGCCACCTACATCAAGGGCTACGCCCTGGGCCCCGACGGGGTCCTGCGGGACGGGGAACGCTGGTTCACGCGTCCCGAACGCGGACCGGACGCCGTGCTGGAGACCGTCCTGACCTGTGCCGCCACGCTCGCCGAACGCTGCCGCCCCACCGCTGCGGGTGTCATCCTCCCGGGCACCGTCGACGACACCTCCGGCCGGGCGGTGCGCGCCGGCGCACTGGGGTGGCGGGAAGTCCCGGTCCGGGACTGGGTGGCCGAGCACCTGGAGCTTCCCGTCGCCGTCGGGCACGACGGGCGCGCGGGCGGCCTCGCCGAGGCGCGCGCGGGAGCCGGCCGGGGCTGCCGGGACTTCCTGTTCGTGTCGGTGGGCGACGGCATCGCCGCGGCGGTCGTCCGGGCGGGCCGGGCCGCCTCCCGGGTCCCGCACGCCGCCGGAGAGCTCGGCCACACCGTGGTCCGGCCCGGGGGAGACCCGTGCCACTGCGGCGCGCGCGGCTGCCTGGAGACCGTGGCCTCGGCCGCCGCCGTCACCCGCCGCTACGCACGGGCGACCGGCCGGCGCGGGGTCGGCGTCCGGGAGGTGTACCACCGGGCGGGTGCCGGGGAGCGCGCAGCCCTGGCCGTCTGCGGTCAAGCCGCCGACGCGCTGGCGGAGGTGCTGGCCACGGCGATCGGCCGGTACGCCCCCGAGCGGGTGGTCATCGCCGGCGAGCTCGTCGACGCGGGTGCCGCACGCCTCACGGCCCTGCGGGAGGCCCTGACCGGGCGGCTGGGGGCCCCGGCCGTTCCCGAGCTGCGGGTCGCCCGGTTCGGTGCCACGGCGGGCTGCATGGGAGCGGCCCTCCTGGCCCGGGACCTGGCGCGCGCACACGCGGACCGGTGACTCCGGCACCGTCCGGCCCGGCCTTCCCCGCGCCCTCCCCGCGGCGTTCCCGACCCGTGCGTGGCGCGGTGGCGGCGGACGGTGACCGTCTGCCGGTGCGGAACGAAGGTGCGGAAGAAAGGGGCCCACGAACGGACAAAACTACGATGTCGTAGGTCTTGACGACGACCGGACCCCCTGGCACCTTCATGGTTGAAGTTGCTCGCAAATTGCTAAATCTAAGCATCTGCAAGCACATTCGATGCTCTGCCGCTCTGCGCACCGCATGTTCCGCCCACACGGCACGAGCAACCCGCAGCGCGGCAGGATCCCGGCGGGGGTGCACGCCGGCGTCGTTCGCCGGGACGTTCCCCAGCGGTCCGACGCCCGGAGCACGAGCCCGGCGCATCCCCTCGCCGTCGGCGCGCATCGCGCCCTCCCGGCCGCCCACCTGGTGTGCGGCCCCGTGCCTTCCCCTCAGAAGGAGACAACCATGCGCTGGTTGCACCGACGAGGCCGACGCCTCGTCGCACTCGCCACAGCCGCCGTCACCCTCCCGCTCACGGCCACGCTCTCCCAGGCTGCCGCGGCGCCCCCCACGCCCACCCCCGCTCCCTACGCCCTGGTGCCGCAGCCGGTCTCGCAGCAGGCGGTGGCGGGCGAGGGGTTCGCCCTCACCGCCCAGACCCGGATCTCCGTCCTGTCGAGGGATTCGGACGCGGTGGGTGTCGGGACCTACCTCTCCAAGCTGCTGGCCCCCGCGACGGGCTACGACCTGAAGGTCGTCAAGGACACCCGGGCGCCGAAGAACGCCCTGGTCCTGGATCCCAACGGCCCCAAGAAGCTCGGGGCCGAGGGGTACACCATCTCGTCCGGCAAGGACGGCGTCGTCGTCAAGGCGCACGGCGCCGAGGGCCTGTTCCGGGGCGTGCAGACCCTGCGCCAGCTGCTCCCCGCGGCGGTCGAGTCCCGTACCAAGCAGTCCCGGGCGTGGACCGTCTCCCCGGCGAAGATCAACGACGCGCCGCGGTACGAGTACCGGGGCGTGATGCTGGACGTCGCCCGCCGCTTCTTCCCCGTGGACCAGGTCAAGCGCTATATCGACGAGGCCGCGGCCTACAAGATCAACACGCTGCACCTGCACCTCACCGACGACCAGGGCTGGCGCATCGCCATCGACGCCCTCCCGGACCTCACCAAGGTCGGCGCCAGTACGCAGAGCGGCTTCACCGGCGGCACCGGCTGGTACTACTCCGCGGCGGACTACAAGGAGATCGTCTCCTACGCGTCCTCCCGCTTCATGACCGTGGTGCCCGAGATCGACGGCCCCGGCCACACCATGGCCGCCCTCGCCTCGGTGCCCGAACTGAACTGCGACAACAAGGCGAAGCCGCCCTACTCCGGCTTCGACGTCGGCATCAGCCTCTACTGTCTGGAGGACGGGACGCACACGGGCAACATGCGACGCTTCCTGAAGACCGTCATCAAGGAGGTCGCCAAGCTCACCCCCGGCCCGTACATCCACCTCGGCGGCGACGAGACCCCGCAGGCCACCCCGGAGGGCTACGCCTCCTACGTCAAGGCGGCCACCGAGGCGACCATCGGACGGCACAAGACCGTCATGGGCTGGCACCAGCTCGGCCAGTCGGCCATCCCCTCAGGCAGCATCATGCAGTACTGGGGCGAGGACGACGACCGGGAGAGCATCGGCACCGCGGAGGAGACCGAGACCATCCGCTTCGTCCGCAACGGAGTCTCCCAGGGCGCCAAGTTCGTCATGTCCCCCTCGGACCACGCCTACCTGGACATGAAGTACGACGTCTCCACCCCGTACGGCCTGAGCTGGTCCGGATACGTGCCGGTGCAGCGCTCCTACGAGTGGGACCCGGAGACCGTCACCGGCAAGCTCGACGGCACCGGCTCCATCGTCCCGGCCAAGAAGATCGCCGGCGTCGAGGCCGCCCTGTGGGCCGACCGCGCCTACGAGGGCAGCGGCTCGCTGCCGACCCCGAGCACCAGGTGGCCCGAGCCCCGGGACTACGCCGACTACATGAGCTTCCCCCGCCTCCCCGCCCTCGCCGAGGTCGGCTGGTCCCCGCAGTCGGCCCGTGACTGGGACGGTTTCCGTCAGCGCCTGGCCCAGCACGGCCAGCGCTGGACCGCCGCCGGCATCGCCTACCACGCCGCCCCGGGCATCCCCTGGACCGGTACGGTGCGCACCGTGGAAGGCGTCCACGTCCTGGAGACCGGCGGCGTCGCCCTGGAGAACGGCGGCTCCTCCTCCGACGGCACCGACCTGCTGATGTGGGCACCCAACCGCGGGAACAACCAGACCTGGACCGTCGCCCCCCAGTCCGACGGCACCTACACCCTGACCGCCAAGTCCTCCGGCAAGTGCGCCGAGGCCGCCGGCGGCGCCGGCGCCACCGTCGTCCAACGCGCGTGCAACGGCCAGACCGGCCAGCGCTGGAAGATCACCCAGGCCGACAACGACCGGCACACCCTCACCTCCGCCGCCACCGGCCTGCTGCTGACCGCCGCCTCGGCCGCCAACGGCGCCAGGGCGACCCAGCAGCCCGACACCGGCTCCACCCTGCAGCGCTGGTCCATCGACTGACCGGCCGCGCCCCGGGCCACCGCCCGACCCCCGCTCCGGACGTGCCTCGTCCGGAGCGGGGGTGTGTCCGTGCCCGCCAGGTTCCGCCTCCGGTGCGGGCGGCACGAGGTCTCACGCCGCAGGGCGGGCCGAGGCCGCCGGTCAGGCCCCGGCGAGGACGAGCCGCCCGGTGGTCTCGCTCAGCACCGCCTGTGCGGCGGGGGCGAGTTCGGCGTCGGTGACGAAGCAGTCGATCTCCGGGAGCGTGGCGAAGGCGCTGAGGCCGACGACGTCCCACTTGCTGTGGTCGGCGACGACGACCACCCTGCGGGCCGAGGCGATCAGGGTCCGGTTGGTCTGGGCCTCCGCGAGGTTGGGGGTGGTCAGCCCGGCGCGTTCGGAGACGCCGTGTGCGCCGATGATCAGCACGTCCATGTGCAGGGACCTGATGGCCTGGTCGGCGAGCGGGCCGACGAGTGCGGCCGACGGGGTGGGGGTGCCTCCGGTGAGCAGCAGGACGGGTGCGTTGCCGTTGCCGTTCTCCGCGGCGGTGCGGACGAGGTCGGCGACGGGGAGGGAGTTGGTCACCAGGGTGAGGCCGGGGATGTCGAGGAGTTGCCGGGCGACGGCGTAGGCGGTCGTCCCCGCTCCGACGGCGACGACGCTTCCGGGTTCGACGAGTGCGGCGGCGGCGCTCGCGAGGGCTTCCTTGGCGGAGGGTTCCAGCCGGGACTTGGCTTCGAAGTCGGGTTCCTCGACGAGGGTGCTGACGACGGCTCCGCCGTAGGTCTTCTCGATCGCGCCGGTGCGGGCGAGGGCTTCGAGGTCCCGGCGTACGGTCATGTCGGAGACGCCGAACCGGTCGGCGAGCTCCGCCACGCGTACCGCGCCGTCACGGCGTACGCGGTCGAGGATGAGCGCCCTTCGCTGCGGCGCCAGCAGCCCCGTGTCCTCCACGATCTCACTCCGACTTTCCACGCCGCTGCCGGCGGCCACCACGGTCGGCGCATGAAAGCACCACGACTCACAGGATAGGGGTGCGTACGTGCGGTCGCTGTCGTCATTCCCCGCCGGTATTGAACATAAAACAACACTCAATCACCGGAAAGAGTGAAGAGTCTGCGCTTTGGTGTGAGGAGTGGGCGCCGCCGTCCGCTCGAATATGACGATGCGTGGTCGGACGTATGCCCCTGGTGCATCATTCGCGCCCGGTTCGGCCCGTCCGTCGGTGAATCGGACAGAACCCTTGACACAACCGAACGGCACTTCGAAACTCTCCATCACCCCGATTGTTTGCGCGAACATCAGCAACGGACGTGCTGGCGCAGGCGATCGGGTCACCCCCCACCCATGATGCGCCCGCGACCGCTTCCCCCCACCCCGCCCGGGACACGGGCGGCGGGGACACCGGTGCGGACACCGGCGTGCAGTCGGCTCCACCGGCCGGTTGTGCCGTCGTGCCCGCAGGCGGTCCGCGGGCGCATCGGCGAACGAAGGACGAGTAAGAATGCTGCGTTTGAGAACGGCCGTCGGCGGTGCCGTCCTGGCCCTGTGCGTCTCCCTGGTCCAGGGCGCAGGCCAGGCCGAGGCGGCAGCCGTGACGGTCGTCAACGGCACCCAGTTCGCGGACACCGCAGGCAATCCGCTGCACGCCCACGGCGGCGGCGTGATCAAGGTCGGTCAGTACTACTACTGGTTCGGCGAGAACCGCAACGCCGACAACTCGTTCCGCTACGTCTCCGCCTACCGCTCGCGGGATCTGAAGACGTGGGAGTTCCGCCGGCACGTGCTCACCCAGGCGACCGACCCGGAGCTCGCCGGCGCGAACATCGAGCGTCCCAAGGTGATGTACAACGCCGCCACCGGGCAGTTCGTGATGTGGATGCACAAGGAGGGCAGCGCCACCGACTACAGCGAGGCCCGCGCGGCCGTCGCGGTCTCAGCCACGATCGACGGCGACTACACCTGGCGGGGCAGCTTCCGCCCGCTGGGGGCGATGTCCCGCGACATCACCACCTTCGTCGACGACGACGGCACCGGGTACATGATCTCCGCGGCCAACGAGAACCGGGACCTGCACGTCTACCGCCTCACCGCCGACTACACCGGCATCGACGCCCAGGTCCAGAGCCTGTGGAACGGCGAGTCCCGCGAGGCCCCGGCGATGTTCAAGCGCGACGGTGTCTACTTCCTGCTGACCTCCGGCGCCACCGGCTGGGCCCCCAACCAGCAGAAGTACGCGACCGCCACCAGCATCACCGGGTCCTGGAGCGGCCTGAACGACGCGGGTGACGGGATCACCTACCACAGCCAGACCACCTTCGTCCTGCCGGTGGAGGGCAGCCAGGGCACCGGCTACCTCTACATGGGCGACCGCTGGGGCAACTCCACGGGCGGCACGGTCAACGACTCGCAGTACGTGTGGCTCCCCCTCGCCTTCCCCACCGCCACGACCCTGTCCATGGGCTACTCGCCGCAGATCACGGTGAACGCGGCCGCCGGTACGGTCACCCCGCTCCGTGCGACCTGGCAGCAGCTGGTAGGCCGGCAGAGCGGCAAGTGCGTCGACGTCGGCGACTACTCCTTCGCCGAGACGGCCCGGCTCCTCCAGTGGTCCTGCGGCAACGGTGCCAACCAGAACTTCTCCCTCAAGAACCTGGGCACCGGCTACGTGCAGGTCATGGCCCGGCACAGCGGCAAGTGCCTGGACGTCGAGGGCGCGTCGAGCGTCGACGGGGCCCTCGTCGTGCAGAACACCTGCACCGGGAGCCAGTCCCAGCAGTGGCAGGTCCAGAAGGTGGCCGACGGCTCCGGCCACGTCCGCCTGATCGCCCGGCACAGCGGCAAGTGCCTGGACGTCATCAACCAGGCCACCACCAACGGCGCCGCCCTCGAACAGTGGACCTGCGGCACCGGCGCCAACCAGCAGTTCAGCCGTCGGACCGTCACGGTCTGACCCCGTGCGGGGCCCGGTCCGTACGCGGGCCGGGGCCCCACCGGCACACACTCCACCTCCACCGGCACGCCCCTCCCTCACCCGAGGGGCGTGCCGTCCGTCTGCCTGCCCCCGCACCTGGAGGACCGATGGCCCCGCGCACCAAGAAGACACGGCACCGTACGGCCCGCACCTGTCTCGCCGCCACGATCGCGGCGGCCGGTGCCGGCCTGCTCGCGCCCCCGCAGCCGGCCGCCGCCGCCGAACCGACCGCCCACCTCACCGTCCGGCTCGACCCCGGCTACCAGCAGCAGCCCTTCCAGGGCTGGGGCACCACGCTGGGCTGGTTCGCCAACGTCACCGGCGGCTGGCCCGACGAACGGCGCAACCAGCTGGCCGACGAGCTCTTCGGCGCCGACGGCCTGGGCCTCACCGTCGCCCGCTACAACATCGGCGGGGGCGACAGCCCCGAGACCGTGCCGTACATGCGGGCCGGAGCAGCCGTTCCCGGCTACTGGAACCGCCCCGCGGAGTTCGCCCCGCAGCCGGGCGGCGCGAACGGCGGTGCCGAGCCCGCCGACTGGTGGAACCCGAACGACCCGAACCACTGGAACGCCGCCGCGGACGCCAACCAGCGCTGGTGGCTCGCCGCCGCGAAGAGCCGCGGCGCCGACACCTTCGAGGCGTTCTCCAACTCCGCCCCGTACTTCATGACCGTCAGCGGCCTGGTCTCCGGCGCGGTCAACCGCTGGGACAACAACCTCCGGCCCGACCAGTACGACCGCTTCGCCGCCTACCTGGCGGGGTCGATCAAGCGGGTGCAGGCCTCGACCGGCGTCACCTTCGACTCCGTGTCGCCGGTCAACGAGCCCGGTACGGGGTACTGGCGCGCCGGCGGCCCGCAGGAGGGGTCCCACTGGGACCACGCCGCCCAGGCGCGCATGATCGGCAGCATGCGCGGTGCGCTGACGTCGGCGGGCCTGACCACGCCGGTGGCGGCGATGGACGAGACCGACCCGGCCATGTTCCGCGACGACTGGAACTCCTACCCGGCCGCGACGCGTTCGGCGATCGGCCGGCTCAACGTCCACACCTACGGCACGCACGGGCGGATCGGGGCCCGGGACATCGCCAAGGGGGCCGGCAAGCCGCTGTGGATGTCGGAGGTCGACCTCGGCGGCAGCGGCCCGCAGAACTTCACCGACATGGCACCCGCCCTCGACCTCTCCCGCCGCATCACGGGCGATCTCACCATGCTCGAACCCCGGGCGTGGGTCCTGTGGCAGGCCGTCGAGGACTACGAGAACATGACCCCGGCCCACGAGAACTCCAACTGGGGCCTCATCCAGGTCGACCTGACGCCCGACGACCCGGCCGTCGAGCCCGTCCGCAAGAACAAGAAGTACTGGGCGATGGCGAACTACACCAAGTTCGTCCGGCCCGGAGCCCGTGTCATCGGCACCAACTCCGCCGACACCCTCGCCGCCCTGCGGCCGGGCGGCGAGGGCACGGTGGTCGTCCACACCAACACCACCGGCACGGCGCAGGCCCTCACCCTCGACCTCGCCGGCTACCAGAAGCCGGGCTCCGGCACCGCCGTCCAGCGCTACACCACCGACGGCACCAGGAACGTGCAGCGGGGGGCGGACCTGACCGTCACGGCCGCCGCCACGGTGACCACGACGGTCGGCCCGGGCTCGGTGACCACGTTCGTCCTCCCCGGTGCGGTCGGCGTGAACGCCTCGACGGCGACCACACCGACCGGCGGTGCGCGGCAGCTGCTGAACGAGAACAGCGGCCTGGCCCTCGCGGCCGGCCCCGACGCCCAGGCGGGCCCCGTCCAGCGCACCCCGGACCCGGCGGACCCCGGGCAGCGGTGGACCTTCACCAAGGTCGGCGGCGGCTGGGACACCACGGCGACCTACCGGATCACCAACGGCGCCACCGGCAGGGCCCTCGCGGTCACCGCGGGCGCCCTCGGCTCCGCCGCACCCGGCAACGCGGCGGCGCAGCTGTGGATGCGCTCCACCACCGGTGACGGGCGCGGCACCCTCGTCAACAAGGCCACCGGGCTCCTGCTCGACGTCAGCGACGCCGCCGGATGGGACGGCGCGCCGGTGAACGTCTGGCCGCCCACCACCGGGAGCAACCAGTCCTGGTCCGTGCGCAGCGCGGCCGCGGACGTGTGGGAGCCGGTGACCGTCCGGCGCAGCGGGCTGTGCGCCGAGGTGGCCGGTGCTGCGGGGGTGCCCGGCGCCGCCGTCGTCCAGTCCGGCTGCACCGGATCGTCGGCCCAGCAGTGGGCGCTGCGGGCCGGCAGCCCCGGCCAGGTGTCCGTGGTGGTGCGCCACAGCGGGCAGTGCCTGGACGTGGAGGGCGAGTCCACGGCGGACGGCGCCCGGGTGGTCCAGTACGGGTGCAGCGGGGCGTGGAACCAGGAGTGGTCGGTCCGTCCGACCGGCGGGGGCTTCTCCGCCCTGGTGGCACGGCACAGCGGCAAGTGCCTCGCGGTCGAGGCGAGTTCGTCCTCGCCGGGTGCGGTGCTGGTCCAGGAGCCGTGCGGGTCGGGTGCCGGCCAGCGGTTCCGGATCGGCTGACCGTCGTGGCCGGACGTGCCCCCGCCGGACCACGGACCACGGGCGGGGGCACGTCCGTTCGGCACGGATCAGGCGGGTCCGGCGCCACCGGCCGGGGGCGCGGCCGAGCTGGCGCGGACGATCAGCTCGGGCTGGACCGCCACGGCGGTGACCGGGGCCCCCTCGCCCTGCGGTGGGTCGATCTGGTCGAGGAGGCGGGCCACGCACTGGCGGCCGACCTCCTCGAAGTTCTGCCGGACGGTGGTCAGCGGGGGGACGAAGTAGGCGGCTTCGGGGATGTCGTCGAAGCCGACCACGCTGACGTCGTGCGGCACCCGGCGGCCGGCCTCGTGCAGGGCGAGCAGGAGGCCGAGCGCGAGCTGGTCGTTGGCGGCGAAGACGGCGGTGACGTCCGGCTGTGCGGCGAGCCGCCGGCCGATCTCGTAGCCGGACGCGGCCGTCCAGTCGCCGAAGCCGATCGGCGGCACGGGTGCTCCGGCGGTCTTGAGAGCGGCGTGCCAGGCGGCCGCGCGCCGGCGCGCGGCGTAGGAGTTCTGCGGCCCGCCGATGTGCCAGACCGTCCGGTGCCCGAGGTCCAGGAGGTGGCGGACGGCCGCCGTGACGCCGGCCGCCTGGTCGGTGTCGACGGAGGTGTACCGCCGCTCGGGGTCGCCGTCCGCGACGACGATGGGCACGCCGGACGAGATGTCGAAGCCGGGCCGGTCGAGGATCTGGGCCTCGATGACGGCGAGCCCGTCGACGGCCTGGTCGGTGAGCTGCCGCACGGCGCGCTGGACGGCGTCCTCGGTCTCGTTCTCGACGCAGACCACGTTGACCGAGTAGCCGGAGGCCTGGGCGGCGCGGGAGATGGCGGCGAGGGTGCGGGCGTTGCCCTGGGCGGTGACGTCGAAGGTCACCACGCCGAGCGCGTGGAAGCGTCCGAGGGTCAGGGCCCGGGCCGCACTGTTGCGCTGGTAGCCGAGCATGCGCATGGCGGAGAGCACCCGCTCGCGGGTCTCCGGCTCCACGTTGGACCGGTTGTTGGCGACCCGGGAGACGGTCTGTGAAGAGACGCCCGCCAGGGCGGCCACGTCCGCCTGGGATGCCGGGCGCCGAGTGGCGCGCGCGGCCGCGCCGGGCTTCGCCGCGGTGTTCATACCGGCCCCTTTCCCTGATGTCTGCGTCAACATCGTAGCGGCCGCGACCAGCGGATGAACACGCCCGGGCACGGCCGGACACGGTCGGTCAGGGGGCGGGGAGCGGGCCGCGTGCGGGCGGGGTCCCGGCGGGGGCCGGGTTGTCGCAGCCGTCGGCCCCGCGCCGAGCGGTACGTCCGGGCCGGGGGCGTACGGGCCGAGGGCAAACGAACAACAACGGACGTCGATCGGCCCCGGGCGTGTGGGGCGGTGTCGGCGGGTCGAGCGGGTTCACCCGGCCGACGTCCGTCCGTAACACTCGTGCCGTCGCTCCGGGAGCCGATCCGCACCGGCTCCGCCGAGCGGCGACGGCCGACCGGCAAGCTCATGAGCTGCGCCCCTTGGTGGCCTGTTGCCCCTGCCCCGGCGGGTTCGTGCGGCGGGACGGGCACTCCCGGGCGGGCGCGGTGCTGGTTACGAAGCTGCATCGCCGTGTTTCGGTGGCTTGACGCCCTGCGCGGAAACGGTCAACACTCAACACCATCGTCATGTTGGCGCAAACATTCGCCACGAAGGGCACTACCCTTGAGCACGTCACCCCCCTCCACCACCCCCCGGCCGAATCCGGTCCGCCCGCCCACGCCCAGGCCCGGACCGGCGCCCCGGCAGCGACGGGAACGCCGTGTCGGACGGCCGGGGCACGGAGCGTTCGGCTACGCGTTCCTCGCGCCGTTCCTCGTCGTCTTCGTGATCGGCATCATCGCCCCGCTGGGCTACGCCGCGTACCTCAGCCTCTTCCAGGACCGCCTGGTCGGCGGCACCGTCTTCGTCGGCCTGGAGAACTACCGGCGGGCGCTCACCGACGACCTCGTCAGGGCGGGCCTGGGGCGGGTCCTGCTGTTCCTGGTCGTCCAGGTCCCCGTGATGCTGCTGCTCGCACTCGTGGCGGCGCTGGCGCTGGACAGCGGGAGGCTGCGCTGGACCGGCCTCTTCCGGATCGGCATCTTCGTCCCCTACGCCGTCCCCGCCGTCGTCGCGTCGCTGATGTGGGGGTACCTGTACGGCGACCGCTTCGGACTCGTCGGCCAGATCGGCGAGGTGCTCGGCACGGACGTGCCCGACCTGCTCGGGTCCTCCTGGATGCTCGCCTCCATCGGCAACATCGTGACCTGGGAGTACGTGGGCTACAACATGCTGATCCTCTACGCGGCGCTGCGGACCGTGCCGCAGGAGCTCTACGAGGCGGCGGAGGTGGACGGCGCCGGGGAGTTCCGCAAGGCGTGGAGCATCAAGCTCCCGGCACTGCGGCCGGCCCTGGTCCTGGCCACGGTGTTCTCCATCATCGGCACGTTCCAGCTGTTCAACGAGCCGAACGTCATGCAGTCGCTCTCCCCGGGCGTCATCTCCACCAGCTACACGCCCAACATGTACGCCTACAACCTGGCCTTCAACGGCCAGCAGTTCAACTACTCGGCCGCCGTCGCCGTGGTCCTGGGCGGCGTCACCGCGCTCGCGGCCTACGCCGTGCAGATCCGGTCGATGCGAAAGGGGCAGGGCCAGTGAGCGCCAGGACCACCTCCGGCCGGCGCGCACGCGCCCGCCGCCCGAGCACCGCGCTCACGCTGGCCATGACCGCCATGCTGGCGTACGCACTGCTCCCGCTGCTGTGGCTGTTCATGGCCAGCACCAAGGACACCGCCTCCCTGCTGGAGAGCTTCGGCCTCTGGTTCGGCGACGGGTTCCGGCTGCTCGGCAACATCGGGAACGTCCTCACCCACGACGACGGCATCTACCTGCGCTGGTTCGGCAACACCCTGCTCTACGCCGTCGTCGGAGCGGGCGGAGCGGCCTTCGTCTCCACCGCCGCCGGATACGGCCTCGCCAAGTACCGCTTCCGCGGCAGGACCGCGATCGCCGCCATGATCCTCGGCGCCATCGCCATCCCCGGCACCGCACTCGCCGTCCCGACCTACCTCCTGTTCAGCAAGGCCGGTCTCGTCGACACCCCCTGGGCGGTCCTGCTGCCCTCCCTGGTCAGCCCGTTCGGGGTCTACCTCATGCGCGTCTACGCCGCCGAGGCCGTCCCCGACTCCCTGCTGGAGGCCGCCCGGATCGACGGCTCGGGGGAGCTGCGGACCTTCTTCACCGTCTCGCTGCGCCTGCTCGGCCCCGGCTTCGTCACCGTGCTGCTCTTCGCCCTGGTCGCCACCTGGAACAACTACTTCCTGCCGCTGATCGTGCTCAGCGACCCCCAGTGGTTCCCGCTCACCGTCGGCCTCAACCAGTGGAACGCGGTGGCCACCGGGGCCGCCGGAAGCGGCGCGACCACCACCGACTTCTACCCCCTCGTGGTCACCGGAAGCCTGCTCGCCATCGTGCCGCTCATCGTCGCCTTCCTCTTCCTCCAGCGCTTCTGGCAGTCCGGACTCGCCGCCGGAAGCGTCAAGGAATGACCGGCGCAAGCCCCATCCCCCTTCCTCACAGCAAGGACCCCCTCATGACCTCCGCCCACAGCCCGTCGCGCCGCAGAATCCTGGCACTGGCCCCCGCCGCGGCACTCGTCCTCGCCCTCACCGCCTGCGGCTCCGACGGCGGCTCCTCGTCCGAGGGGTCCGCCGACCCCGCCAAGGCCCTGGACACGCCCACCACGCTCACCTTCTGGACCTGGGCTCCGAACCTCGACAAGACCGTCGCCCTGTTCGAGCAGAAGTACCCCAAGATCAAGGTCGAGATCGTCAACGCGGGGCAGTCCGCGGCGGAGTACACCAAGCTCCAGACCGCCGTCAAGGCCGGCAGCGGCGGACCGGACGTGGTCCAGGTCGAGTACTTCGCCCTGCCCGAACTCGCCCAGTCCAAGCGGCTCGTGAACCTCAAGGACTACGGCGCGGCCGCGCTGGAGTCCAAGTTCACCTCCTCGGCGTGGTCGCAGGTCACGGTCAACGGCGGCATCTACGCCGTCCCGCAGGACACCGGCCCGATGGCGATGTTCTACAACAAGAAGCTCCTCGACGAGCTGCACATCGAACCGCCCAAGACCTGGGCCGAGTTCGAGACCGCCGCGGCGAAGATCAAGGAGTCCGCCCCGGACCGGTACATCACCTCCATCGACCCCGGCGACGCCGGCGGCCTCGACAGCCTGATGTGGCAGGCCGGCAGCCGCCCCTTCCAGCAGAAGGGCGAGACGGGGGTCGGCGTCGACCTCCAGGACCCCGGCGCGAAGAAGGTCGCCGACCTCTGGACCTCCCTGGTCGACCGCAAGCTCGTCGACACGGCCCCGGGCTGGACGAACGAGTGGTGGCAGTCGATGAACAGCGGCCGGTACGCCATGTGGATCATCGGCGCCTGGGCCCCGGGCAACATCGCCTCCACCATCCCCACCACCGCCGGGAACTGGCGGGCGGCGCCGATGCCCCAGTGGAACGCGGGTGACGACGTCACCGCCGAGAACGGCGGTTCGGCCGTCGCCGTCCCCACCACCAGCAAGAACAAGGCCGCCGCCGCCGCCTTCGCCACCTGGCTGAACTCCGACCCCCAGGCCGTCCGCTCCCTCAACGCGAACGGCCTCTTCCCCGCCACCACCGAGCTCCTCAAGGACCCGGCCTTCCTCGACCGGCCCGTCGACGCCCTCGGCGGGCAGCAGGCCAACCAGGTGTTCGCCGCCTCCTCCGCCTCGGTCGGCAAGGGCTGGCAGTACCTCCCCTTCCAGGTCTACGCCAACTCGGTGTTCAAGGACACGGTCGGCCAGAGCTTCACCAGCGGCATCAACGGCGGTCTGACGGCCTGGCAGAAGCGCATCACCGAGTACGGCAACCAGCAGGGCTTCAAGGTCACGGCACCGTGACGTCCGGCGCCCGCCCCGACCCCCCTCTCAGGAGCAGCAGTACCATGCCAGTTCTCCAGATCGACGGAGACGACTTCACCCTCGACGGCGAGCCCTTCCGCATCATCTCCGGCGGGCTGCACTACTTCCGGATCCACCCGGACCAGTGGGCCGACCGCCTGCGCAAGGCCCGGCTCATGGGCCTCAACACGGTGGAGACCTACGTCCCCTGGAACCTCCACCAGCCGTCCCCCGGCACCTTCCACCTGGACGGCGGCCTCGACCTCCCGCGCTTCCTCGACCTGGCCGCGGCCGAGGGCCTCCACGTCCTGCTGCGCCCGGGCCCGTACATCTGCGCCGAGTGGGAGGGCGGCGGCCTGCCGTCCTGGCTCCTCGCACACCCCGGCATCAGGCTCCGCAGCCAGGACCCCGTCTACCTCGCTGCCGTGGAGGACTACTTCGAACGCCTCCTGCCCCCGGTGCTCGACCGCCTGGCCACCCGGGGCGGCCCGGTTCTGGCCGTCCAGGTGGAGAACGAGTTCGGAGCGTACGACGACGACACCTCGCACCTGGAGCACCTGGCGGGCCTGCTGCGCCGGCACGGCGTGGACGTCCTGCTGTTCACCTGCGACCAGCCCGCCGACCTGGCCCGCGGCGGGCTGCCGGGCACCCTCGCCACGGCCAACTTCGGCAGCCGCTCACGGGAGGGCCTCGCGGCCCTGCGGGCCCACCAGCCCAGCGGCCCGCTGATGTGCACGGAGTTCTGGATCGGCTGGTTCGACCGCTGGGGCGGCCACCACGTCGTCCGCTCGGCCGAGGACGCCGCACAGGAACTGGACGAACTGCTGTCCCTGGGTGCCTCGGTCAACCTCTACATGTTCCACGGCGGCACCAGCTTCGGGTTCACCAACGGGGCCAACGACAAGGCGGCCTACCGGCCGACCGTCACCTCCTACGACTACGACGCGCCCCTGGACGAGGCCGGCGATCCCACCGAGAAGTACCGCGCCTTCCGCGACGTCATCGCGAAGTACGCCCCCGTGCCCGCCGGCCCCGGACCGGAGCCCGCCCCGAAGCTCGCCCCCCGCACCGTGCCGCTGACGGATGTCGCGGGCCTCCTCTCGCACAGTGCCGCGCCCGGCGCGACCGTGCGCTCCGAACGCCCGCTCACGATGGAACAGCTGGGGCAGGACTTCGGGTTCGTCCGCTACGAGACCGTCCTGCCGCAGGCCGGGCCGGCTGTGCTGGAGCTCCGGGACGTCCGCGACCGCGCGCAGGTCTTCCTCGACGGCCAGCCGGTCGGCGTCCTGGAGCGCGAGAACCACGAGCACGCCATCGCCTTCGGCGTCCCCCGGGACGGCGCCGTCCTGACCGTCCTGGTGGAGAACCAGGGAAGGGTCAACTACGGCCAGGGCCTGCACGACCGGAAGGGCCTGGCCGGCGCGGTCCTGCTCAACGGCGAGGAGCTCGGCGGGTGGACCAGCCTGCCGCTGCCGTGGCGATCGCTCGACGGCCTCGACTTCACCACCGGGAACACACCGGTCGTCGGCCCCGCCTTCCACCGCGGGACCTTCCCGGTCGACGTGCCCGCCGACACCTTCGTGCACCTGCCCGGCTGGACCAAGGGCAACGTGTGGGTCAACGGCTTCCATCTCGGCCGGTACTGGTCCCGGGGCCCGCAGCGCTCGCTCTACCTGCCCGGTCCCGTCCTGCGCCCGGGGCTGAACGAGATCGCGCTGTTGGAACTGCACGCGGCTCCCTCCGAGCGGTCCGTCCGCTTCGCGCAGAGCCCCGACCTCGGACCCACCGAGGAGTGACGGCGGCGACGCCATGACGGCAGGGCGCCTGTGGGACCTTCCCGCAGGCGCCCTGCCGTTTGTCGCGGTCCGGTGGCCGTCCACCGCGGGGGCCGGCGCGGTTCGGGGGGACTGCCACTCCGCGGTGAACGTCCGGGCGCCGCCCGGGCCGTGGCACCGTGCGGGGCTCTGGGGCTCGGGGGCTCGGGCCGATTCCGGGGGCGGGGACGGGGGCCGGGGACGGTGCCGAAGGCCGGTCGGGGCCGGTGGGCCGTTCGCCCACCGGCCTCGACCGGCCGTCCCGTCCATGCTCTCCCCGCCGGTCGGGCCGGGCCCTCTCGAACCCCGCTGCGCTGCGCCGGCCGTCGGAGCGGACGAGCCCACGACGGGACGAGACACGTCCGCCGGTGGCGCTCACCACAGGGGTGGGCGCCACCGGCGGGTGGTGGCGATCAGGCCGACCCTCGGCGGCCCTCGCCGTTCCGTCAGCGTCTACCGGCCCGGCCGATTCGCCGTGGGAACGGCCTCTGGTGGCTGGGGTGCTGACGGAGAATGGGGAAGTCGTGGAGCGGCGTTCAGTGCGTCAGGCGGGGAGTCCGACGGCGCGTTCGCCGTTGCGGCGTTGCTGGATGACGACGGCGGCGACGAGGAGGGCGCCTTGGGCGACGTTCTGCCAGAAGGAGTTGATGCCTTGGACGGTGAGGCCGTTTTCGAGGCAGCCGAGGAGGGCGACGGCGAGGAGGGTGCCGCCGATGCCGCCCTTGCCGCCCTTGAGGGCGGCGCCGCCGAGGGCGGCTGCGGTGATGGCCTTGAGTTCGAGGCCTTCGCTTCCGGAGACGGGTTGGCCGCTGCCGGTGCGGGCGGTGAGGAGGATGCCGGCGA
>NZ_JBHXDN010000100.1:0-25491 GCF_042726075.1 Kitasatospora sp. NPDC127035
ACCGGGCCCCCTTCCGAGCTGAACGTCTCACGACATCCAACCGGTCCAGGGCCCTCCGGTACCAACCCGGCGAACCTATGCGGTCACAGCACTAGCTAGCCTCAAGGACGCGGCGGTATCCACTGAGACGTTCGGCCTGGGTTCGTACAACGCGTCCGCTCACCAGCCTGATGATGCCACGGGCCCTCGACCGAACGGTGGGCCCTCGCCCTCGCTCGCAGGAAGCCGCTGACCCGCAGTCGTCTCACTCAACCAAGTCCACGCAGGTCACGGCTCACCTGGTCGACGAACTTCGGTGCGACAGGTCATTCGATGAGTCTCAGCGAAGTTTGACGGACTGGGGTTTGTCTCAACGAGGTTTGACCGCCGATGTCCTCTGGCAAGAGACACACCCGGTCTTCAAGGCCATTCGAGTGCGTTGAATTCGGTGGTGGCACGGTTGTGCTGTTGGCCATGCTGGGGGGATGGGTGATCGTGCGAACTTCGTCGTTGTCCGCGAGAGCGGTGAGTATGAGCTGTACCTGTCGAGGTTTGGCGCAGTGGGGATCGACCTCGACTTGCTGGCTGGACCGGCAGAGACTCTCTCGATGGTCCGGTGCCTGGGAGCGGGCGACCGGTGGCTGGACGATGTGATGTGCCAAGGTGCGGCACTGATCGACCTGGGCCGGAAGGTGCTGATGCTGTTCGCCTGGGAAGGGCCAAGCGCCGAGATGCGCTATCGGGCTGCCACTCTTGAGCTGCTGCGGGAGGCGTGGACGGGCTGGGAGGTCCGGTGGATGTACGACGGCCCCGCCGACCTGCGCACCTACCTGGGGTTGGACTCCGAACACGTCCGCGATCGCGATTGCGGACTCGTCGTGGGACCGATGCTCGAACCGGACGACGAGGACTTGGCCGACCCCGAGTCGCCGCTCGCGGTGGTGACGGTCGGAACGGACCGCTGCCACGTGCTGGCGAACATCAATGACCACCCGGTCCGAGAAGGCACCGCCCTGCTCGATCGTCTGGCCGGCGCCCCGGACCACGGGGTGTGCAAGCTGCCAGCCGATGCCGGTATCCACATCGACCTGCTGCGTCGACGGGTGGGCTGGTGGTTGCTCGGAGCATCGGCGGAGGCGTACGAGATGCCGCAGCGATGGCCCGGTTGGACGGTGGAGTTTTGGCAAGACCGCTGGCAGGAGCATGCACGGTGGGCGCCAGGACTCTTCGAGCCGCCGCAGGTCGACCGAGAACGCGCTCTGGCGGACGTACGGAGCGCGGCCACACATCGCCGAGAACAACGGATACGCCCGTAGGCGACAGTGTCGACTCCTCAAGATCGGTTGGCAGGCAGCCAAGATCACCTGTCGCGGGACCGCCGGGTTCGGAGGGGATCGTCTTCGACGGCGTTGGGGTTCTCGTAGAGAGCGAGTTCGGCGTCTCGAAGGCGGCTGCTGAGCGAGAGGCACTTCTTCGAGCAGGTGTTGCGGGTGAAGCTGACCAGGCTCAGAGGTGGCGCTCTTCGAGGGTGTTGGATCCCTCATAGCTGACTCTGTCGTAGCGGAGAAGAATGCCCCGGCCCGGGCGGGCGTGTTGTGGGACGGTTCGGTTCGTTCAACGGAGAGGTGGAGTGTGTGGGGATCGACTACTGCTACGAGATCGTCGTTCCTGCCCAGAGCGTCGCAAGGGCGCTGACCGAACTCGCTGTGCTGGCGCCGAGGACGCGCCGACTGCCGCAGATCACGGTGACCCTGCCCGGGGGCGATCAGCTGCTTCTCCCGTTCACCTCGAACTTCAAGACCGAACCGGTCGACTGCTCGGACGGCAGCACACTGCACCTCGACACCACGCTCATGTTCGGCGTCGACGACGACGCGATGCGCGAGTTCTCCGAGACCGTCCGAGGGGAACGCGACGAGCACGACGGGCTGGCGGTCGGATACATCTACCTCGCAGTCCAGTTCACGTCCTGGTGGCACCCCGGCTACGTGTCACTGCGCTTCACCGCGGCCACGACGGGCATGAGCCAGGCGTTCGAGCAGTCCGCCAGCATCCGGGAGGTGTTCACCGCACTGACCGCCGCGAGTGGCGGGATCTGCTGCCTGCTCGACACCGAGAGCGTCACCTGGCAGATCTGCTGGCTGAACGGCGGACGGATGCAAGACACCGTCCCCGGCTCGCGTTTCGCCGACCACCAAGACCTGGTGGCGACCTGGCCGGCTCCGGACGGGCTGCGCGCCGGGACCCCCGGCCGGACGGACTGGACGCGGACGGTCTCGGCGGAACCAGTGCCCACGCCACCGCGTGCCGGCCGCGGCGGAGACTTGGCCCAGCAGCCGACACCGAACACTCAACCCGCCAGCTGAAGCGCTTGCCGTAGGGGTCGGTCAAACTCCGTTGAGACGCATCAACTACTTTGATACGGGTCACTGTTGTCCTTCTACAAGTGACTTCGACCGTTTGCCAAGTGATTTTGACGTGTGCCAGGTTTCTGCCACTCGATCTTGACCGGCGGTTGAGGCGTCGAGGGTGGCACTCCCGGCCCGGCCGGACCTCTCCCGCGACTCGCACACCTGGTTCATTTGTGATCTTCGCCGGTTGGCGCTTGACCACGCCTGGTGGCGGATAGTGTCTGACTGATAACACTCCGAGAAGGGATGATCCTCATGCCCGTGACCGTGTACGTCGACTACGACTACAAGGGCAAGACCGCCACGCTCAAGCCGGGACGCCACCAGGTCGACCCGTCCCTGAACGACTCCATCTCCTCCGTCCGCGTGCCCGCGGGGTGGACGGTGACGCTCTACGAGCACACCGACTTCAGCGGCGAGAAGGCCGTTCTGACGGCCGACACCGCCAGGGTGCCGGCGGCTCTGCAGGACAAGGCGTCCGCGATCCTCATCGAGGAGGCCGCCAAGGCCGGCTCCGACGAGTCGGACGACGACGGGACGTCCATCCTCTCTGCGGAGAACGGTGACAACTGGTTCTACTTCGAGGACCAGAGCGACGGCAGCTGATCCGTCCGCCGCCGCCGCGAGGTAGCGGACGGCCGGGCGGGGCGGTGCGTCGGCGGAAACCGCCCCGGCCACTCCCGGCCCGGCCGGTCCGTCGTCAAGATCTCTTGGCAATCGGTCAAGGTCGCCTGTCAGAGGACACCTGTCTCAACATAGTTTGACCAGTCTCACCGAAGTTTGACTGGTGCCGAGATCTCGCGACTCGGCCTGAGTTTCAGGCGCGCTGGAGCTGGAGGATCCGGCGCCACCAGAGCTGCGGAGCAGAGGGCGCCGTCTCGGTGACAACGGGGCCGAGATGGCTCTCGATCGGGGCGTCCCACTCGATCAGGACACCGGGGAACCAGGTGACCGGTTTGGTGTCGCCACGCGCGTTTGCCCAGGCGGCGACGCGTTGGGCGGTGTCCCGGTCGGGCAGCAAGCCGCGTTCGTTAACACCCACACCGAGACTGAGCACACCGTCGTCGTACAGGTCATTGCAGAGCCAGCTGTGGAGCAGCCCGTAGTCGTAGCCGAGTACCTCCCAGCCGAGTTCGTGCCCGTCCTCGGCCATCTCCCGGGCAGCGGCCGCTCCGACGCCCCGACCGTCGAGGTGGGCGAGCAGCACCGGCTCGTCCGTCCCGGCCGCGCGGATGTCGGCAACGAAGCCGCCGACATGCTCGGAGGGCACCAGCAGGGCGTACAGGCGCGCCTCCGCGGGCACCTGGAACAGGAGGCAGGCCGCCAACGCCTCCCGCGCGGTACCGAACCAGCAGCCATCCTGCGAAAGCCGGTCGCTCAGGCACTCGGACGCCGTGATCAGCCGCTCCGTCCGGGGCATACCCGAGCCCGCGAGCCGCTCGGGCGCTGTGACGAAGTAGCCGGCGAGCAGTATCTCGTCGGGCACGTCAACGTCGGAAGGAAGACCCCCGATCATTCCGGCACCGTACCTGACCTGCGGCGTCAAAGCCCGATGAGACGAATTTCAGGCGGTCAAACTTCGTTGAGACGGGTCACGCCGCAACCGACCGCCGTGTCCTTTGACACGCGATCTTGACCGATCGGCAAGTGATCTTGACCAGGGGGAAGGCCGCATATCAGGTGTAGACGGTCTGCCCGTACTCCTCGCGGCTCACCTGGAAGTCGTTCGGTCGGTCGCGTCGGAGCTCCTCGTACCGCTGCGCGAAGACGTCGAGCGCGTCATGGATCGTGCAGCCGGACGCATCCCGGATCGCCTTGATCGTAAGGACGATCCGATGGTCCAGGATGTGACGGTCTACGGTCTCGGGCAGGTACTCCATGGGCTGACCGTACAGACGGCTGTTCGGCCACGCCGGTGAATATCACCTGTCAGAGGACACGCCGGCCTTCGTCAGGGCTGCCGGAACCGGATCAGCGGCAGGTGTTCCACGGCGTCCGGGTCGGCCCGCGGGTCGTAGGCGGAGAGTCCGGCCGTCCGCACCCGTTCGGCGATTCGCAGCCACTTCCGGTGGTCCGTCTCGGAGGTGAGCACCGAATGGTTGACGTTCGGGTCCTCCAGCGCCAGGCCCGGGACATGGTGGAGCTGCGCCGGCGCCTTCTCCGCCGCCCGGTCGATCTCGGCCGGCGTCATCCCGTCCGCTTCCCGGCACACCAGCGCCCGGTGGAAGCGGTCCGTGTCCGGGTGGAGCTCCAGCCGTTCGTCGGCCGGGCGCAGCCGGCGGGCCGGGATGGTGTGGGCGATCGTGCCGGGGAAGGTGAGGGCCTTTCCGTCCGCGTCGGTGACGGTGCCGGTGATCTCGTACTCCTGGCCCTCGGCGAGGTCGAGGGTCGCGGCCTGTTCGGCGGTCAGGCGCAGCCGGGCGCGTCCGGCCGGGATGTCCCGGCTGACCACCACCATGTTGGGTTCCTCGCCGAAGCCGGTCGCGGTCACGGTGATGCGCCGCCCGCGGACCAGGTGCAGCTGCATGTTGGCCCGCCACTGCTCGGGTGTGTCTCCCGGACGGCGCAGCGGGAGGCGCTGGGGGATGTTCGCGATGTAGGTCTCGCCGACCATGATGAGGATCTTCGAAATTGGCTCTGACCGGATCTGCGTGAATGATCAAGGCAAGAGTTGACGGTGGGTCATGTTGTGGGGTGGGGCGGGCTGGCCGGTACCTTCCAGGCGTGCATCAGGGCAAGTACGACGCATCTTGCGTCCCGACGGTCGTAGCCCGTTGCCGAGCGGATTTCGCTGATCGCCGCTGCCACTTTCCCGTGTTGGACGAGCTCGCTGGCGCGCTCCTGTGCCGAGCGCGGCACCGGCAGCCGCAAGGCCCTGACGATATCGGGATCCCAGCCCTGCCTTCGCGCACGCCACGATCGCAGCCGTGGCCCCATCGACCAGTTCACTGTTCCCCCAGAGCTGCCGTGGCCGTTCAGTAGTTCTTGGTGAGGATACGGATCCGCAGGAGGCGGAAGGAGGCCCGGCCGTACATTTGCCTCTTGATCGTTTTGACCCTGTTGACGTTGCCCTCCACGATGCCGGAGCTCCAGGGGAGGGTGGGGCCGGCGGTGACGGCGTCGAGATCCTGGCGGAGGAAGCCGGCGAAGGAGCTCATCCGGCTGGGGCCGTCTTGCTCGGCCTGGCGGATCCACTCGGGCAGGAGGGTTCCGTGGCGCTTGCTGACGAGGTCGTGGAAGGTACGGGCGAGGTCGCAGGCCCGGGCGATGTCCGGGCAGACGAGCCGGACGTCCAGGAGCCTGCCCTCCTCGTCGGAGGTGAGGGTGTCGCGGGGCCGCATGATCCACGAGGTGATCTTGCGCGGGCTGGGGATGTCGGCCCGGACCGGTTCGGCTGTGCCCTTCCGCAGGGCGGTGAGGTGCTTACGGACGACCTGGATGCTGCCGCGGTAGCCACGTTCGCGGATCTCCTCGAACAGGCGGGTGCCACTGGTGCACCCGGCGGTGAAGCGGCTGTTCAGGTAGGGCTTGAACGGTTCCAGGAGACCCGCTGGGCGGCGGTCGCGGGCGGAGCCGAGCAGGACGTCGAGGTCGGTGGTCTTGAAGCGGCGTACGGTCTTGCGGTCCAGTCCAAGGTGGCGGGCGATGGCGCTGATCGTCCAGCCCTTCCCCAGTAGCCGGTGGACGTCCGCGTAGCGGTGGCGGGTCCGCTCGACCATCTGGGTGCGGGGCAGCTCCAGTGGCGGCAACAGCACCATCGGGGGCTCGGACGAGTCCTCCTCCTCGGCCCGTTTCCGCAGGCAGGAGCGGTGCTGGTGGCAGGTCTTCTCCACCGCTGCGGAGAGGTTCTGCAGCAGGTGCCACCTGTCAGCGACTTCGGTGGCGTCCGGGGCCGCCTGCTTGACCGCCTTGGTGTAGGCCGAGGCCCTGTCCCGGCAGATGATCTCCGCACCGGGATGCGCCGTGAGCCATGCGGCGAACGTCTCGGACGTCCGGTCGGGCAGAACGTCCACTACCCGCCCGGTCTCGACGTCGACCAGGATTGCCCCGTACCGGCGACCTCGCCGGAAGGCGAACTCGTCCACGCCGAGCACCCGTGGAGCCCGCTCCGGCGCTGGCGAGGCCTCCAGCAGTTTCAGCAGGCGGGTCCGGCCGGCCGCCAGGTGGAGCTTGCGGCAGAGCCGTGCGCCGGCCCGGCCGCCCAGCTCGACGGCAACCGCGCGCAGCACTTCCTTCAACCCGAGACTGGACCTTCGATGACGTTCTGTCAGCCGGTCGACCTGCTCGACGAACGTCGTCCGTCCGCACGACCGGCGGTCGCAGAAGAACCGGCGAACCCTGAGTCGGACGGCCAACTTGCGTCCGCCCAGCGGCTGTTCGGCCAGAGTCCGCCGGTACGTCGAATGGACCCGGGCCGCCTTCCGTCCGTATGGCGGGCAGCGACCGGGCGGTCCACACGCGACCGCGTAGGCGAAGAGCACCTCCTCGGTCGCGGTCACACCCTCCAACCGCACAGCGATCCTGGGAAACAGAACATCCTCGACCGAGCAGACCCCCATGAACGAGAGCTGCCCAGGGCGAACGTTCCTGCATTCACGCCCTGACCTGGGGATTCACGCAGATCCGGTCAGAGCCAAATTCAACGATCCCCATCAACCACGACGTCCCCGGTACGCATCGCTGTCTCCTCGCCCGTGCCTGTCTCCATCGTGCCCGGCCCGGGGCCGCGCACCGCACCCGCAAGGCCGGTGAGTTCGCCCCGGACCCGGTGAGATCCGCCCCGCAAGGCCGGTGAGTTTCGCCCCGCCAAACTTTTCACCGCAGGTCACCAGGCCGGTCCGGCGGTGCGGCGCACACCGTACGTCGCACCCTGCGCACCGACCCGGCCCTTGGCTGCGCACGGCCTGGAAGGCACCGACGCGGACGACGCCGAGCTCCTGGCCGGCCCCGACGAGGCCGGTGAAGTCGCGCCCGCGGCCGCCGGAGCCCAGGTGATCTCCCTGCACGCGCGCCGCCTGCCACCCGACCCGCGCCAGGCACTGCCCGACATGAGCAAGTACGACCGGCTGCTGAGCCCGGTCGCCAGCCGCGACAGCCAGACCCAGAAAGGCCACGGCGCATGAGGCCCACCATCACCGTCACCGACCAGGACGACGAGCAGGACACCGGCAAGGTCCCCGGCCGCAGGATGTCGCTGCGCGGCGACCCGGAGGACATGCTCATCGACGAAGCATGCCGCGAGCTTCGCCTGCCGGCATTCCGCGAGCGGTTCATCGACCTGGCAGGCACCGCCCGGCGCGAGCAGGCCACCTACAAGCAGTTCCTGCTGGACCTGCTGCAGGTCGAACTCGCCGACCGGGACCTCCGCCGCCAGCAGCGACTCCTGCGGCTGGCCCGCTTCCCGCGGCCCAAGCGGCTGGAGGACTTCGACTTCGAGAAGAACCCCAACGTCACCCCCGAGGTCGTCGGGGGGACCTCGAATCCCCGACCTGGGTCCGCGAGGGCCGGCCGCTGGTGCTGATCGGAGACTCCGGCACCGGCAAGTCCCACCTGCTGATCGGCATCGGCACCGCAATCGCCGAGACCGGCCTGTCGGTCCGCTACACCACCACCAGCGCACTGGTGAACGAGCTCGCGAGGCCGACGCGAGCCGCCGCCTGTCCTCGGTGATCGCCCGCTACAGCAAGATCGATCTTTTGTGCCTGGACGAGTTCGGCTACCTGAACCTGGACCGCAAGGGCGCGAAGTTGCTGTTCCAGATCTTCACCGAGCCGAGGAGCGCAAGGCCACCTCGGTCGCCACGAACTCACCCTTCACCGAATGGGATAAGACCTTCGGCGACGCCCGCCTCTGCGCGGCCATCGCCGACCGGATCACCCTCCGCTGCACCCTGATCCAGACCGGCACCGAGTCCTACCGCTACCAGGCCACCCAGGAATCCTCTTCCCTACTCCGAACTGACAGGCCTGTCTCCGTGCTGCCATGAATGCGCCGCTCAGACCCAAGTCGGTACCCCAAACGGCGTTGGACGGGCACTGGCCCACTCATGATGGATCAACAGGAGCCTGCTGCCCCACCTTGATGTGGCACCGCCCGCCCAGCAGAGCCTCAATACTCCGTGGTTATCCCGCCCGCCTACTGTGACAATCACCCAGTGAAAGAAGCCCCCACCTCGCCGATACCCGTCGTCCTCGGCATAGACGACCTCCGCCCCCTTCCCCGGGCCACGCGGATTGCCCGCACCAGCCGCGAAGGTATCCAGCTTCTGGAAGAGCACCGCCACAGCTTCATTGACGAGCTGTGGCTCGACCACGATCTCGGTGGCGACGACACCATCATGCCGGTGGTGACCCTTATGGAGGAAGCCGCCTTCAACGGACAGCCCTTTCAGATCGGAGCTGTCTTCGTCCACAGCGCCAACCCCATCGGTGCCGAAACCGTCGTCAGGTCGCTCGCCCGCTGGAGCTACCGTGTCCAGCGGGCAACGGCCTAGGGAGCCCGGACCGCCCACCCAGCGACCTTCTGGACCTTCACCTGTACGCCGGCTTCGCCACCAACAGCATGAAAGGGCTGGACCCACGGGTCCAGCCCTTGGCGCGTCATAGGCGCGAGCCCCTGGCCGCGACTTGTCAGGGAGGCGACCCGGGCCCGCATCGAAAAGCTACCGACACCCCGATCCCGGCCCCCTCGGACACTCCGCCCAGGCCCGCCAGGTCACCCGATCCATACCGTTCGTCGTGGGCCGTTCCGGTCATTCGTAGGATCGGGGCACCCAGGGGTGCTGGGTATGGCTGTCACCCGACCGCCGATGATGTGGCTTCCACTGATTGGCCGCCCGGTACCCCGCGACGACTCGGCCGCTAATTGGGGCAGACGCGCCCAGGCCGTCGCCGCCCTCCTGGTGACCGGGGCCGTGTCCGGTCGTTGAACCGGTTCGAGCGCCCCGACCGGCGCGCGCGGTAGTGCCCTGCTCCACGCCCGTCGCCCTGACACCCCCCGTGGGCGATGGGCCGGCGCGGCACCACCCGCCGGGGGCGGCCGGACGCGCATGCCGGCCGCCCCCGGACACACGGAGGGCCGCCACCCTGCGCGCTTCCTTTCTAGCGGTCGTCGCAATACCTCAGCTCAGGGGATGCGATGGACTTCGAGATCCGCAAGGAACGGAAGCCGCAGGGACCGAGGAAGGTCGCCGAGGAGAGGGCGGCATACTTCCAGCTCATGCAGCAGGGTGTGAGCGGCCGGGAGGCGTACCGGCGCAGCGGGTCGGCGTGGGCGAGCAGGGTGCGGTGGGCGGGTGTTGATCTTCGGCCGGTGAGGGGGAGTGGTGTCAAGGCCCGAAATGCTGATGGGGCGGATAGCACAATCGTATGGGCTCCTCTGCGTGCCGCGCGCCTTCGCCGCGGGGTAGGAGAAGAGGCGGGTGCGGGCCGGGAATTCTCCGCTTGTGACGCCCTGTGCGGGTCGGTCGGGCGTGCCCGTCGTCCGGTCGGGAGGTTCGGTGTGAGTTCGCAGGGAGACGAACGTCACCTCCGGGGCCCAGCGGAGCGCTCTGGTCGGTCAGGGGCGGCGAATTGTCAACAACTCCCTTGATTTGATCGGTACTTCATGCGCGAACCCTGCCCGGGGTGGCCGCTTCGGGAGGTGGTTCTCAGGTCGCCGCCCAGCCGGCGGCCCGCCTGCGGATTTCCCCCGGGGGTGTCCCGGCCGCCGAGGGAATCGGCCGGAGTGGATCAAGAACCGGAGTAGTGGATCAAGAGCCGGAGTAGTGATCCACCTTTTTCGCCCGTTGCCGGGATCGTGCCGTTGTTCCCCCGCCTTCGATGGATGTCCGGGTTCCGGAGTATTGACAGTGCAGTTGCGCGGCGCTGTAGTTCCAACTAATCCCTCCTGCTTCGCCGGTTCCGGTGCACTGCCTCACCGGTCCGCCGAAGCGGCGGCAGCGTCACATTCGGCTGAGCTGCGATGTCCCCACCCGGGCGCCTGCGGCGGCCCCGTGCGTTGCACTGTCCAGCCCGCTACCAGCGGGTTGCCCGTCCCCCGCTCCACCCCCTTCCGGGCCCTGGTTCGGCCGTGCCCGGATGAGGCTGTGCTTCGACAGAGCCGTCGACACACATCACACCAGGAGAAGACAATGGACGACTCTCCCCGTACCCCGTACCAGGTCAGCCGCCGTACGGTGGTGCAGCTGCTGGGCGCCGGCGCGGCGGTGGCCGCCGCCGGAAATGTCATGACCGGCACCGACGCGGTGGCGCACTCGCGCTCCTCGTCGGGACTGGTCGCGGCCGTGCTGGACGAAATCGACAGCGCTACGAACGCCCGCGGGCTGAAGGCGCTGCTGCAGAACGCCGGTTTCGAGGTGATAGACCTGGACCCGACCCGCGCGGCGAACGCCCAGGCCAAGACCGTGCACCTGATCGCCTTCGGCAGCTTCGCCAACAGCGGCGCCATGACCGGGTACTCCACCTTCGTGACGAACCAGTGCGACTCGCTGCAGGCGTTCGTCAAAGCCGGCGGCGTGGTCCTCGACCTCGCTCAGCCCGACTCTCCCGGCCTCGGTGTGTCCTACCTGCCGGTCACCAAGTACCAGTACGACGCGATCCCGATGCACGCGGTGCGCACCGACTACGACTCCAACACGATCTACCCGGTGGACACCGGCCACATGCTGGTGAAGGCCCTGACGGCCCCGTCCGCCCCGTCGTCCGCCCAGCCGGTGTTCATCGGCCGCCGCACCAAGCGCGGCGACGGGGCGAATCTCTGGACCAGCTGGGAGTCGATCGGCGCCTGGGCCGAGATGCGCGCACTCCTGTCCTGTACACCGGGGGAGAGCTTCCCGGCGGCCCTGCTGGAGGGCAAGAGCGGATCCGGCAGGTACCTGGTCTCCAGCCTCACCATCGACAAGTGCTACGCGGAGGACGGAACGGCGCTCGAGTCCGCCGCCGCCATCGAGGACAGCCACAAGTTCTTCCACGCCCTGACGGACTACGTGACGTGGGTGCGGGCAAACCCCACGGCCAATGTGGGTCAGACAGAGTCGCCCAAGGCCGGCCCGCTCGTCGGCCACGTGGACGAGACGACGGCCCGGATCTGGGCACGACCGGGCGTGTCCCACTCGTCCTGGAAGTGCGAGGTGCTCGCGGGGGCCGTGGTGAAGGCCAGCCTCACCAAGAACGTCGACACCGGCAACGACAACACCGTCCTGTTCGACGTGACGGGCCTGCAGGCGGGCACGGCATACACCTACACCATCACCCCCGTCACGTCGCAAGGCCAGACCCCGCCGTCCTTCGTCCCGATGGCCGGGAAGTTCACGACCGCACCGACGCCGGGCACGGCCACCAAGGCCACCCTCGGCTTCGGCTCCTGCGCGCACACCGTGTCGAACCCCGTGTGGCAACAGATCATCAACAAGGGCTGCGAGGGCTTCGTCATGCTCGGCGACACCCCGTACGCCGACAGAGGCGTCCCGGCGGGTACCGCCACCGCTACCGCTCTGGCCAAGGCGCGCAGGACCCACCGCGAATTCCTGGCCGCGCCAGGCATCGACAACCTGGTCAGGTCGATGCCGATCTGGGCAACGTGGGACGACCACGACTTCGGCCTCAACGGCTCCGACGGCACCTTCACCGGGAAGGCGCCCTTCCGCCAGGCGTTCGTCGACTACCACGCCAACGCTACCTTCGGCCACGCCACCAACGGCACCCAGCCGGTGACCGGCCGGGGCCCCGGTGAAGGCATCTACACCTCCTTCCGGCGCGGCCCGATCGAGGTGTTCCTCACCGACCCCCGGTGGTTCTCCAACGCGAGCGCCAACCCGAAGGTCTGCATGGGACCGGTCCAGAAGGCCTGGCTGTTCGACCGCCTGAGCAAGAGCACCGCCACCTTCAAGATCCTCGCCTCGGGAATGACCTGGTACGACAAGGACGGCCCCGAGGGCGACCACTGGGCCAACTACCAAACCGAGAAGACCGAACTGCTCGAGTACATCAGAACCAACAACATCAAGGGCTGCGTCCTGCTCAGCGGCGACATCCACGTCTCCCGTGCCCTGAAGAACAACGACAACCCGCTGCGCAACTACGATCTGTGGGAGTTCGTCGTCAGCCCGCTGCACGACATCACGGCCGGCCACCTGGCGACCCTGACCACTCCCGGCCTCGTGGCCCACACCGACGCGCCACGCACCTTCCTCAAGCTGGAGGCCGACACCAGCCCCGGTGTCCAGGGGAAGCTGACCGCCACCTGGATCAACGACAAGGGCGAGAACGTCATCAGCCCCATCGTGCTCACCACAACCTCGCTCGGGTACGCGACCTGACACCCGGTAGGCGTGGGACCACGGGGCGACCGCGGTCCCACGCCGGCCACCTCACCCTCTCGGCCCGGCAGCCGGCGAGGCGACGCCCGTCCGAAACACCCTGCACACCTGACACCCCATCGCCGTGATCGGCACGATCGTGCCGCGCCTCGGCTCCGTGAAGCTCCCCGAAGCCGCGCGCGGCACTGAGCAAGTCCCTGCGCATCCTCAAGACCGACACACGGGCCCGCACGAGGACATCCCACCCAGCACCCCCGCCGGAGCCGCTCAGGCCGCCCCTGTCCCCGTGCTCCCGGCCATCCCCCCACCCAGAACCGAGTCACCCCCCACCAGCCCCACCACATCCAGCGCCCCCACCCGGACATCCCTGAACAGATCCCCACCCAGGCAGGGCGCCGACAGTCCCGACCCGACGCCGTTCGTCCGACCCGCCGGATGCAGCGGCCAGGTCGGCAACACCCCGGGCATGTCCGAGACGGACCACGTTGAGCAGAGCGCGTCGCCCAGGACCTCCACACGGACCGCGGCCGTGCGCGTCCGCCGGTGCGGGCCCGCGAGGACCGGCCCGGTGCGGACGACGAACCGACACAACGAGCCCTGATCATCCGATTCGGCAAAGGAGCCGCGTCATGTTCAATAGACCCGCCGCCTGGCCACCGACCGGCGAGGACCCGCTGTCACGGCGCCACAGCATCCAGACATCCGCCGCGCGGCCCTTCTCCTCATCTGCCGGCCGCCGCCTCGCCACCTCGATCGTGGCCGGGTTCACCCTGCTGGCCACCTCCGCCACGTTGGCTCCCCCGCCGGCCGCCGCCACGATCCCCGCGCCGGACCCCGCACAGGCACCGTACGACCGTGCCAAGGACGCGCCGGTGCTGATCGTGCTCGGCCAGAGCAACGCGGAGGGGTGGACGGCTCCCCTCACGGACGCGGACCAGACGAAGTGCCGGTCCCTCACGAACGTCAAAGGGCTGAACCGGACGGACCACCGGGTGGTCGGAGCGACGACGGCCACCTGGTCGCCCTACACCTGCGCCGGCAACAACCTCGGCCTGGAACACGGAGCAGAGCCCAAGGTGGGCTACAACTACAACGTCGCGTCGGCCACCGCGCTGCGCTGGCAGCGCGCCATAGAGGGGGGAACGCGCCTGCCCGACCTCAACGTGATCCACATCGCCTGGGGCAGCCAGGGCGTTCTGGAGACCGAGTTCGGGGGGAACAACCGCTGGTGGCCGGACCGCGACCCGACCGACATCGAAAGCCTGTTCCCGCTGGCGATGAACACCATCAGCAACGGCCTGCGCGCACTCCAGGAGAACGGCAAGCGGCCCCGCATCATCGGCATCCACTGGAACCAGTGGGAGGCCGAGGCGAAGAATGCCGACACCACCGTCAACGGCCTCCAGGAGGCGCTCCTCAAGGTCCTGAACCCGCTGCGAACGATCACCGGCGACACCGGGGCCCCGATCTTCCTCTACCGTCCGCGCTCCAGGAACTACGTCGAAAAGTATGGCGAGGTACCGACACAACGAGTCACCGAAGCGCTGACCACCTTCATCGCCAAACAGCCCGCCCCCCACCCCTACCGGATGCTCGACGCGGCGGATGCCACCACGGCAACGGGTACCTCGCTCTACAACGCCGACACCCCACCCAATTACGGGATCTACGCCGATAGTGTTCACTACACCCCCGCCGTGCACGAGTGGTTCGCTGCGCAGCAGTGGAAGACCGTCTTCACCGACGGCCAGTACGGCACACCGGTGAAGGCCACCGTCAACGCCGCCCTGGGCAGGCCCGCCACCCAGTCCTCCACCAGCAACAGGGGATTCGCCGCACGGGCGGCGGACGGCAACACCAGCGGCGCCTCGGAGAACCAGAGCCTCAGCCAGACCAAGAACGAGACGCGGGCCTGGTGGCAGACCGACCTCGGCGCGCGGCTTCCGATCCGGTCGGTGGAGCTGTTCAACCGCACGGGCGAGGTGGCCAAGGGCCTCACCGACTTCTACGTCGTCGTGTCGGCCACGGATCTCACCGGCCGCAGCTGGGCGAGCATCGAAGCAGACCCGGCGGTGAAGAAGATCCGAATCCCTGGCACCGCACCCACGAAGCTCACCGTTCCCGTCGGCGCCGACGGACGTTTCGTCCGTGTCCAGCTCGCCGGCACCAACCAGCTCACCCTGGCCGAGGTCCGCGTCAACGCCACCCCGGACGGTGTCCGCACCCTCACCATCGGCGGCAAGGCCCTGGGCGTCCCGGCGGCCTCGAAGTTCCCCGGCAGCCGGCTCAGCACCCGCAACGCACGCAACGACCTCAGCCAGAAGTGGACCCTCACCCAGCAACGGGACGGGAACTACACGCTCGTCAACCAGGCATCCGGGCTCTGCGCCGACGTAACCGCCGCGTCCTACGCGCCCGGCACGCGCATCATTCAGTGGCGCTGCACCGGCCACGTCAACCAGCGCTGGACCATCGCCTCGGTCAACGGCGGCTACACCATCGCCTCGGCCGACAGCAAACTCCTGCTCACCACAGCCTCGACCGCCAACGGCGCCCTGATCACCCAGCAGGCCGCCTCACGCACAGCTCTCCAGAAGTGGAACATCACCGACCCACCCACCAGGACAGCACACTGACCTGAGGCCCACCCCACGCCCCGCCCTGCGCGGTACCAGGCAACCGCTCTCCCGTCCCGAACCCCGGGGGGAGGACCTCGGCGAATCCCATCCCTGCCGTGCGGGCAGGGCCGGCTCGCCGGAGGGATCTTCAGGGGACGGGACAGAGTGCCTCCGACCCCATACCACCTGCAGTCGCTCAAGGGCCGGCCGCCCTGGCCGGAGACCCGCGCGACCCCCAAGAACTCCGAGTCCGGGGCGGCCTGGTACCGCCTTCCCGGATGAGGGACTGCTGGAGGATGCACGCCCCGGCGCGGGCCCACTCCAGTGCGGAGTCCAGCTCGCCGGGCACCTCACCCTGGTCGTCGTCCTCGTCGTCGAAGCCGCCCACCACGGGTGCGGCCTTCTCCGCCCGTGTCCTGGTGATCCGTGTCTTCGACGGAAGGGAGGGCCGGTGCCCGGTGCGGTGCCTCGGGTGCGAGGTGGCTCTACGGTCCGTGTTTCGCGGGTGGCGCGTGCGCGGGTGGCCGGGCGGCCGGTGGGTGGGCGGCGTGGGCGCACGGGCCCGGGGGTGTGTGGTGCCGGGTGATCCGGTGTACGGTCCCGCGTGCGTCCACGGCCCACAGCACGTCCGCGGCGATCTCGCGCCGGGCCATGCGGACGATTCCGGGGCCGCCGCCGGGCAGGTCGACCGTGCGCCCCACCCAGCGGGTCCAGGCCGGGTCCGAGCTCGTGATCACCGTCCCCACCCCCATCGGGCGATCAGTTGAGACGGCGGGAGTTCGATGACGCGGGTTCCCGAGCTGGTGAGTTGGGACCAGATCGAGCGCGCTTCGAGGTCGGAGAGGGAGAAGACGAACGGGCCCGGGACGAGCAGCGCGCGGAAGGCGCCCGCGGTCAGCAGCCCGATCAGACGATGGAGGGCGGGAAGCGGGCCCCGGGAGCGGTGGCCGTTGTCGAGGAACACGGCCAAAGGCGTGAACCTGAGCTCGTTCGCGAGGTGCCGCAGTGCGTGCAGGTGGGGTCCCATCCCGCTCGGGTCGAAGGGGTAGCAGCGCAGGTAGACGGCTGCGGAAGTATTGGTACGAACCGGTTTCATGTGTCACGCCCCGGGAATCCGGATAATCCGGGCCAATGGCCCGGAATCGGTCATGGCGACAGGAAACCGCTCGGCGACCCACCGGGGCCAGCCCCACCGGCTGTCGTTCTCGTCACAGTTCGGCCGGAGAGCGGGGCGATCGACGGCGCACCGGGACAGGAGCCGCCCGCCCGAGACTCCCCGGTGGGCCGTGAGGCGCCGGACGGCGCCGCCGACCCCGAATCCGGCCGGGCGCCCCTCCGGCAGGCCTTCCACCGCCCCACCACCCCCGCTGGCGGCGACCGGCGACGCAGCGCCCGCAACGCCGGAGCGGGGCGGGAACCGCACGTCCCGGCGGTGCGACGCCTCCTGCTTCAGCCGGGGCCGCAACCACTCGGAGTCACCGCCAGGCCAAGGACGCTCGACGACACCACCAGCCGGATCCGCGCCGCCTCCAACAGGCGTCGCGGATCCGAGGAGAGGAACGCAACGAGGCCTTCTACGGTCCGGCGACAGGTGGACGCTGCCCCGCCCTCCGCGCCGAGGGGGCAGTTGGAAGGCCCAACGGCCGCTGTGCGCTCCGGTCTACCCGTACCCGGCAGGGACGGCTGCGCCGTCAGGAGGACGGGGCGGGCTTCGGCGGGACGGTCTTGTCCCAGTTCTCCTTGACGACTTTGCGGGCCTGTTCCAGCTGTGCCGGGTTGGGGAAGCGGGGTGTGCCCTCCACGGTGGGCAGCGTGGCGGCGAGGTTCGTGTCGAGGGTGCCGTCCTTGGCCATGGCGTCCATCTGGGCCGGGCGGGCGTAGCCCACGAGTCGCAGGTTCTGACCCTCGGGGCTGGCAAGGTACTCCTCCCACAGCCGGGCCGCCGCCGGGTGGGGGGCGTCCTTGTTGATCGCCTGGGCGTAGTACTGGGAGAAGCTGCCGTCGAAGGGGATGGCGACCCTCCAGTCCACCCCTTGGCCGCGCAGGGCGTCGACGTGCTGGAGGTTGAGGTAGTCCCAGTCGATGGAGATCGGCGTCTCGCCTTTGACGATCGACTCCGGTACGGGGTTGCCGGTGTTGTAGTTGCCCACGGCGGCGAGCCGGCCGAAGTAGTCGATGCCCGGCTGGATGTCGTCGAACGAGCCGTTGTTGGCGAGGGCCGCGGCGTAGACGCCGGCGAAGGCCGATCCGGCGGTGTTGGGGTTGCCGCCGTTCAGCGCGACCATGCCGTTGTACTCCGGTTTCAGCAGCTCGGCGAAGGAGACCGGGCAGGTCCTTACGCGGGCCGCGTCGCAGCCGATGGACACATAGCCGCCGTAGCTGTTGTACCAGCGGGCCTGCGGGTCCTTCTGGTTCTCCGCGATCTGCCCGTAGGCGGCGACCCGGTAGGGAGCCAGCAGACCCTCCTCGGCGGCTGCTACGGCGAAGGAGTCCCCGAGGTCGAGCACGTCGGGCGCCCGCTCCTGACCGCGGTAGCGCTTCATGTCGTCGATCTCGTTCTGACTGTCACCGTTGGGATTGTCGACGGTGACCTTGATCCCGTACTTCTCCTCGAACCCGTCGATCAGACCCCCGTAGTTCGCCCAGTGCCGCAGCAGCGTGGTGGCGGTCAGAGCCCCTTCCTGCTGCGCCGCCCGGATGAGTGCGTCCATGCCGCCGACCTCGGCGGCGGACGCGGCCACCTCCGGCGCCACCGGAGCGGGCGGGCTCTCGCTTCCGCAGCCGGCGCTGCCGAGCGCCACGAGGCCGAGGCAGAGAGTCAGGGCCAGGGCTCGGGGGGAAGCCACGACACCTCCGGAAAGAAGCGCCTCGAGCACCGCTGGTGACCGGGGCTCGCTCACAGGGCAGCCGACGGCTTCAGGCTACTCCGGTCCGGTCGCGTCGGGGGGAGTGGCGCGGCGGGCACCCGGCGTGGCCGCGCTGTTCGTCACCGCCGGGCGAAGAGCCTCCTGATCTCCTCGGGGCCGCCGGCAACGGCGCGCCGACGGCGTCCCGAGGCACCGCCGCCCGTCCCCAGACACAGCTGTGCCCCTGGGAGACCGCCTCCCCGCAAGGCGCTCTCGGGGCAGCAGGCACAGATGCCCCCCGTGCGGCTCCCCGCTGCATTCGTCTTGGTGCTTCCGCCTGGCGGCCGGCCTGGGGCTGCACGGCCCTAGGCCGGCCGCCGACGGCCACTTCCGTCACGACCGGCGCCCACACACCGCCCGCTCCACGCCGTGATCGGCGAGCTGCGCGAGCCGGCCCGGGGTCAGCTTCGCCCGCCTGGCTCTTCTGGTTGTCGAGCCAGGTGCCCAGGGCAAGGTACGACACGGTGACGCTGCTTGTGCGGGCGTGGGACCCGTGGGTGGCCGTGCTGCTCGACGAAGGCCGCCAGGGCGGCCAGGCCTTGGGCGAACCGGTCGGTGCGGGAGACCTTCGGCTTCGTCTCGGCGGCGGCCTCGGCGGCCACCAGCCCGGGGTCCTCCTCGACGCCGACCCCCGCGAGCAGGTCCCGCTGATCGGCCTCCAGACCCGGCCGGCCGGCCGGCCGGCCCGCTGCGCCTTGTGCGTTTGCCTGTCGGGCACGGCTTTTCGCAACGACCGTGCCCAGGACGGTCGTGGGTCTCGCCGCGGCGGACTCCTGAGCCGGCGTTGGGCTTACCAGGAGCTTCCACGGTGGAAATCCCCCGGTAACGCCACGTGCGTCTACTGATAGGCAACGATGGATCACTGCAGTAGACATCCTGGGAGGGATTCATGGCGACCGCCATCCCCGATCTCGCCGAGTTGGTTCGCGCCGACGGCATCGAATTCGTCCTTGCCGTCTTCGTGGACCTGACCGGAAAGCCGTGCGCCAAGCTCGTCCCGTCCCAGGCCGTGGAGGAACTCCGGGACGCGGGCGTCGGTTTCGCCGGATACGCGGCCGGTGCGCTCGGCCAGCAGCCCGGCGATCCCGATGTCGTCGCACGGCCGGATGCCTCCTCCTACACGCCCGTTCCGTTCGTCAAGCCCGGTCTGGCCCTGGTCCACTGCGATCCGCATGTGGAGGGGGAGCCCTGGCCGTACGCTCCGCGGGTCATCCTGCGCAGGCTGGTGGAGCGGGCCGCGGGGCGGGGGCTGTCCCTCTCGGTGGGGGCGGAGGTCGAGTACTTCCTGGTGAGCCGGGACGCGCACGGCGTGCTGAGCGTCGCCGATGCCAGGGACACGGCCGCCCGGCCCTGCTATGACGCACACGGACTGACCCGGATGTACGACCATCTCACCGCCGTGTCCTCGGCCATGAACGCCCTCGGCTGGGGCAACTACGCCAACGACCACGAGGACGGCAACGGCCAGTTCGAGCAGAACTTCCGGCATGCCGACGCCCTCACCACCGCCGACCGGGTCATCACCATGCGGTACCTGGTGTCGGTCCTGGCCGAACAGCGCGGCATGACCGCCACGTTCATGCCGAAGCCGTTCGCCGACCGTACCGGCACCGGCATGCACCTGCACCTGTCGCTCTGGCGGGGTGACGACCCCGCGTTCCCCGACGCCACCGACGGGCGTGGCCTCGGCCTCTCTCCGCTCGCCTACTCCTTCGTCGCCGGGATCGTCGAGCACGCGCGGGCCCTGCAGGCCGTCATCGCGCCGACGGTCAACTCCTACAAGCGCACCGGCGCGGTGGCCACCCGCTCGGGTGCCAGCTGGTCACCGCGCATCGCGGGGTACGGCGGTAACGACCGCACCCGCTTCGTGCGGGTCCCCGACGGCAATCGCATCGAGCTGCGCGGCGGGGACGGCGCTGCCAATCCCTACCTTGCCGCCGCGGTCGCCCTTGCCGCCGGCCTCGACGGCATCGACCGAGGCCTCGACCCCGGCGATCCGGGCGCGGGCGGGAAGGGGCCCGAGCTCCCGCCGACCCTGCTGCACGCCGTGGAGGCGCTCCAGGCCGATGACGTGGTCAGCGGCGCCCTGGACGTGGCCGGGAGCGGCGTGAGCCGGTACTTCGCCGATCTCAAGCGCGAGGAGTTCTTCGACTGGCACGCCACGGTCGGCCCCTGGGAGCTCGACCGCTATCTGACGGCCTTCTGACCGGTCCCCGAACGTCGTCCGCTTCGCCGTTCTCTGAAGGGATTTGAGATGTGCGGAATCGTGGGGCTCCATCTGCGTGAGCCCTCGCTCGAACCTCGGCTCGGTGAGCTCCTGACCGCGATGCTGGGGCAGGTCGTCGAACGCGGGCGGGACTCGGCCGGTGTCGCGGTCTACGGTGACCCGCGCCTGTCCCCGCCGGGACGGGCCGCCGTCTCGCTGCTCGGCGTCACGCCGGCCGACGCGCGGGCCGCACTGCCGGGCGCCGTGGCCCTCGCGGCCGACGCCACCACCGTCGTTCACGCGGACCTCCCCGTCGCCGGGCTGCTCGCGGCCGTCGCGGACGCCCTGCCGCGGGCGACCGTCATCGGCTCCGGCATCGGAATGGCCGTACTCAAAGGCACCGGGAACCCCGTGGAACTGGCCGAGTCCTTCGGGCTCGCGTCGGTCACCGGCCGGCAGGGCGTCGGCCACACCCGGATGGCCACCGAGTCCGCCGTGACGCCCGAGGGGGCCCACCCGTTCTCGGTCAGCCCCGGCCAGTGCCTGGTGCACAACGGCTCCTTCGCCAACCACGCCACCATTCGCCGTGAACTGCGTTCCCGAGGAATGGAGTTCGACAGCGAGAACGACTCCGAGGTCGGTGCCCGCTTCATCGCGCACCAGCTCTCGGAAGGCGCCGATCTGGAGAGGGCGCTGCGGCTGCTGTGCGAGCGGTTCGACGGCTTCTACACCCTGCTGGTGTCCACGAGCGACTCCTTCGCCGTCGTCCGCGATGCCATCGCCTGCAAGCCGGCCCTCGTCGCCGAGACCGACGGGTGGGTCGCGATGGCCTCCGAGTACCGGGCCCTGGACGTCCTGCCGGGCATCGAGAACGCCCGTATCTTCGAACCCGAGCCGGAAGAGGTGTACGTATGGCAACGCTGATCGATCTGGCCGAGACCCCGGTGCGCGAGCTCAACCGGGCTCTGCACACGCCCTCGGCCACGGCCTGGCGCATCCTCAATCCGCGTGGCGCCCACGCCGTGGCCTGCGGAATCCGGGAGGAACTCGTCGTGGACGTCGAAGGCCACGTCGGTTACTACTGCGCGGGAATGAACCAGCGGGCCACCGTCACCGTCCACGGGAACGCCGGGACCGGCGTCGCCGAGAACATGATGTCCGGCACGGTGCGTGTGCGTGGCAACGCCTCCCAGTCCGCCGGCGCGACCGCCCACGGCGGCCTCCTGGTGATCGACGAGGACGCCTCCGCCCGGTGCGGGATCTCCATGAAGGGTGTGGACATCGTGGTGGGCGGAAACGTCGGCCACATGAGCGCGTTCATGGGCCAGGCCGGGCGGTTGGTGGTCTGCGGCGACGCGGGAGACGCCCTGGGAGACTCCCTCTACGAGGCGCGCATCTACGTCCGCGGGACGGTCAGGTCACTGGGCGCGGACTGTGTGGAGAAGGAGATGCGGCCCGAACACCACGCCGAGCTGGCCGAGTTGCTCAGCGCGGCCGGGCGGGGCGAGGATCCGGCCGACTTCCGCCGGTACGGATCGGCCCGCGAGCTGTATCACTTCAAGGTCGACAACACGTCATCGTACTGAGGGAGTTCGAGGAAGCATGGAACCCGCATCACACGGCCTTCGCGAGTCCGCGACCTTCGATCGCGCCACCATCCACGCCATCCAGCGTGCCGCCGAGACCGGCGTCTACGCCATCCGCGGCGGAGGCGCCAAGCGCAGAGTTCCGCACTTCGACGACCTACTGCTGCTCGGCGCGTCCATGTCCCGCTATCCGCTGGAGGGCTACCGCGAGAGCTGTGGCACGGACGTCGCCCTCGGCACCCGGCACGCCTCGCACCCGCTGCGGCTGAAGACACCCGTCACCATCGCCGGCATGAGCTTCGGGGCGTTGTCCGCCCAGGCCAAGGAGGCGCTCGGCCGTGGGGCCAGCGAGGTGGGCACCTCGACGACCACCGGTGACGGCGGCATGACCCCGGAGGAACGCGGCCATTCCCAGCACCTCGTCTACCAGTACCTGCCGTCCCGGTACGGTATGAACCCCGACGACCTGCGCGCCGCCGACGCCATCGAAGTCGTCCTCGGCCAAGGCGCCAAGCCCGGCGGCGGGGGCATGCTGCTCGGTCAGAAGGTCACCGAACGGGTCGCCGGCATGCGGACGCTGCCCGTCGGCATCGACCAGCGCAGCGCTTGCCGCCACCCCGACTGGACCGGCCCCGACGACCTCGCCATCAAGATCCTCGAACTGCGCGAGATCACCGACTGGGAGAAGCCGGTCTACGTGAAGGTGGGCGCGGCCCGGACGTACTACGACGTCAGGCTCGCGGTCCAGGCCGGTGCCGATGTCGTCGTCGTGGACGGCATGCAGGGCGGCACGGCCGCCACTCAGGACGTCTTCATCGAACACGTCGGCATCCCCACCCTGGCCGCCCTGCCCCAAGCCGTACGGGCACTGCAGGAGTTGGGTGCCCACCGTCAGGTCCAGCTGATCGTCTCCGGCGGCATCCGCAGCGGCGCCGATCTGGCGAAGGCGCTCGCCCTGGGCGCGGACGCCGTCGCCATCGGCACGGCCGCCCTGATCGCCCTGGGCGACAACCACCCGAAGTACGACGCCGAGTACCGTCGGCTCGGCTCCGCCGCAGGCTACTACGACGACTACCAGGACGGCCGCGACCCCGCCGGCATCTCCACCCAGGACGAGGAACTCTCCGCCCGCCTCGACCCCGTGGAGGCCGGTCGGCGACTCGCGAACTACCTCCGCGTGATGACGATGGAGGCCCAGACCCTCGCCCGCGCCTGCGGCAAGGCACACCTCCTCCACCTCGAACCCGAGGACCTGGTCGCCCTCACCATCGAGTCCGCCGCCATGGCCCGCGTCCCGCTCGTCGGCACCCGGTGGATCCCCGGGGAGGGCCTGTGATCGCCGTCGTCGGCGCAGGCCTGATGGGTGCCGCCACCGCCTGGCAACTGGCCCGCCGCGGCCACGAGGTCACCCTGATCGAGGCGTACGACATCGGCCACCGGCACGGCAGTTCACACGGCAGCTCCCGGATCTTCCGACGCGCCTACGCCGATCCCTTTTACGTCGGCCTGACCGGCAAGGCGGCCGAGAAGTGGTGCGAACTGGAACACGACAGCGCAACTCCACTGCTGCGCACCACCGGTGGCCTCGACTTCGGGGAGCGACGTGACCTGGAGAGCCTGGCCGCCGTGCTGGGCGAGGCCGGAGTGCGCTGCGAGGTACTCGGTGCGCCGGCCGCCGCGGAACGCTGGCCCTACATCCGCTTCACGGGCCCGGCGCTGTACCACCCGGACGCGGGTGTCATCGACGCCGACGGGACCGTCGCGGCGTGTGTGCGCAGGGCGACCGAGCACGGTGCGGACATCTGGCCCGGCGTACGCGTCACGGGCATCGACGTACCGGGCGCGGTGGTGCTGCGTACGGACGACGGACGTGAGCTCACCTGCGACACCGTGGTCGTAGCCGCCGGTGCGTGGCTGCCCGGCCTCGAACTGCCCGTCACGCTGCCGCCGCTCAAGGTGACCCAGCAGCAGGTCTTCCACTTCCGGCAACGGGAGCCGTCCGTGGCCTGGCCGGTCCTGGTTTGCAAGGACGCGTCTATGCAGGTCTTCGGCCTGCCCTCCGGCGCCGACGGCGGCGCCCTCCCTGCGGTCAAGGTCGCCGAACACGACCGCGGCACCCCCACCACGGCAACCACCCGTACCGGCATCGTCGACCCGTCGTCGCGGATCCGTGTGAGCGCATTCGTCCAGGACCGGCTCCCGGGCCTCGACCCCGACCCGGTCGCCGGGACGACCTGCCTCTACACCACCACCGTTGACGACGAGTTCGTCCTCGACCGCCACGGCCCCTTCGTCATCGTTTCCGCGTGCTCCGGCCACGGCGCGAAGTTCGCCCCGGTCATCGGCGCGATGGCCGCCGACCTCGCCACCGGCCGCGCACGGCCCCACCCCCGCTTCCGCCTGGACCGCACGGCATAGGGGTTCGAACAGAATAGGATGCGTCGGTGACAGAGCGCGCCGAGCACACCGAACCCGCAGCGGACTCCGACGACACGGCCCTGGAGCGCATCATCGCGATCCGGGCCCGCGGGTACCGGCAGGCGGCCGGCCTGTCGGTCGGTGAGATGGCGCGGCGGGTCGGCATCTCCAAGGCCATGCTGTCGAAGATCGAGAACGCTCAGACCGCGTGCAGCCTCACCACGCTCTCCCGGCTCGCGCGCGGTCTCGACGTCCCGGTCACCGCCCTCTTCCGCGGCATGGACGACGAACGCGAGGCCGTCTTCGTCCCCGCCGGGCACGGCGCCCGCATTGTCCGGCGCGGCACCCGCATCGGCCACGAGTACGCCCAGCTCGGCTCCCTGCGGGGCGCTCACAAGCGCATGGACGCCCTGCTGGTCACCCTCACCGAGTCCAGCGAGGTCTTCCCGCTCTTTCAGCACGCCGGAACCGAGATCATCTACATGCTCGAAGGTGTCATGGTCTACGGCCACGGGAAGTCCAGCTACACCCTGCGCTCCGGTGATGCCCTCCAGTTCGACGGCGAGGCCCCGCACGGTCCGGAGCGGCTGGCCGAACTCCCCATCCGCTTCCTGGCGGTGACGGCCTTCGGGGACAGCCCCCAGCACTGAAACCCGGCCTTAATCGGCCGCGGAGGGATTCGTAACGCACCGCGTGTCTACTGCCGTGAAACATAGTTTCCTTCTGCTGGACTTCTCCGTGGAGCGTACGCATGGACACCGGAAGTACCGCTTGGATGCTCGCGAGCACGGCACTCGTCTGTCTGATGGTGCCGGGCCTCGCGCTCTTCTACGGGGGCATGGTCGCCGCGAAGAGCATCCTCAACATGATCATGATGACCTTCGGGTCAGTGGCCCTGGTGGGCTGCATCTGGGTGCTCTACGGCTTCTCGGCCTCCTTCGGTGATTCGATCGGCGGCGCCGGGATCCTCGGTGACGTCACCGAGTACGTCGGCCTGAGCGGGGTGACGGCGGACGACCCGGACGCCGTCATCCCGCTTTCCGTCTTCG
>NZ_JBHXDN010000101.1:0-25386 GCF_042726075.1 Kitasatospora sp. NPDC127035
GCCGGGCCCCGGTTCCGGGGCCCGGCCCGGCGACGCGTGCGGATCAGCAGGTACCGAGGTCCCGCCAGACGCCCCACTGACCGGTGGTGCCGGGCTCCTCGCCCAGCGTCCACCACTTGGCGCTCCACTGGTGGCCCGTCCACGAGACGGTGTTGCCACCGGTGTAGACCTGTGCGCCGACCCAGGAGGCGGTGGAGCACGCCGGGGCGGTGCCGGTCACGGTGAGCGTGTAGGTCGCGGAGGACGTGGCCGAGGTGCCGGTCAGCGTGCCCTTGACCGTCAGCGTGTAGGTGCCGGGGACGACGGTGGACAGGGTCGACACCGACAGGGCGGCGCTGGAGCTCCCGTTGACCGAGGACGGGCTGACCGAGGCGGTGACCCCCACAGGAGCTCCGCTGACCGTCATCGCGATGGACGTGTTCGAGCCGTTGTTGATGATGGCCGTGCTCACGGTCGCGGTGGTCGACGAGCCGGCGGTCACCGTGCCCGAGGACGGGCTGACCTGCACCTGGATGGCGGGCACCTGGACACTCGACGCGGAGGGCGATGGGGAGGGCGATGAGGAGGAGGCGGTGGCGGCGGCTTGGAGGAAGGCCATCGTCGGGTACTTGTCACCCGGCTGCGAGGCGAGCTTGGACAGGCTGTCGCCGGCCCGGGCCTCGACGTACGGGGCGACGACCTGGGCGGGCAGTGGGGTGCCCGCCGCACGGGCGGTGCCGGTGCCGGTGCCGGTGAGCGCCACGCCGGCGATGGCGGCGGCGGTGACGGCTCCGGCGAGCAGGGCTCGGAGTGGTGCGCGAACGGGTCCGGCCATGGACCGCGCTCCCTTCGAAGGTGGGGACTTCGGCGACCTGAAGCACTCTGGCCTGGACCAATACTGGTGGTCTGGACCACCCGACTGTCAAGGGTCCTTACCAAGCTCTTGGGCTCAGCGGTTCCGCCGCACGAACCACGGCAGCTCCAGAGTTCCTGCGGGCCGCGTTCCGCGTCGACTGGAACACCCGCCAGGTCACCACCTGACCCGAAGGCCGCACCAGCACCGGCTGGTACCCCGTCACCCAGCAACAGAGCGTACGGAACTGGCCTTCAGCGCGGAGGCCGAACGACCGGCGGCCTGCCTTGTTGTCGATCACCAGCTGCTGGTCCGCCGCGAAGTAGGTCGTGGTGCCGGTGATCTCCTCGTTGAAATCCTCCCCCAACCGCCAGCGTGGCGAAGGATCCGTTCGTCAGGTCGTGGACCCTGATCAGTCCGAGCAGGTACGTGACGAGTCGACCGTCCAGCGTGAACCCGATCAGGTGGTTCGAGGTCGTGAGCCTTCCCCCGGGATGTGGACGCCGGAGTCTCATGCGACGAGCGTGATCCTACGGAACGCCGCTATCTGCTGTTCGAACTGGACCGGGCTGAGATGGCCGAGCGTGAAGTGGCGTTTCAGCGAAGCGAGGAAGCTCTCCGCGGCGGCGTTGTCGTAGCTGGAGCCGACCTTTCCCGTGCTCCGCCGGATCCCGTGGCGCCGGCAGAGTCCGGCGAACTCGGCCAACCCGTACTGGGACCTCCTGTCCGAGTGGAAGATCACGCCGTCGACCTGGTCGCCACGGGTCGCCACGGCGGCCGCCAGGGCGTCGGCGACCGGCCGGGTGCGCATGTGGAACGAAACCGACCAGCCCCGAAAGGCCAACCACGACACGGTGGTCCAACCAGCAGGCCCGCGACGTCAGCTCGTCGGCAGCACCTCGAACAGACCACGGCCCGCGCGCTGCGCCCGGCCCGCCTTGACGAGCCGTTCCAGAGTCGCGCGGACGTTGTCGTCGGTGCTGTCAGAGCCGAGAGCCGCGGAGACCTCGCCCGCGCGCAGCGGCTTGCCGACCGCGGTCAGGGCGGCACACCGTCGGAGATCCCCGGGGTCGCTTCGCCGGCGCCGGCGCTTCCGGAGCCGGCGAAGCCGTCTTCTTCGCGGCGGTCTCCTCGTGCTCCGCGCCTTCGGCGTGCTCTCGGCCGACGGGGCGGCCTCGGCCGTCACCTCGGTGGTCTCGCGCGGTTTGCGCGCGGCTCGCTTGGCGGGCGCCGTCTCGGTGGTGGCGGCCGCCGGGGCGGGGAGCCGGAGCCGGGTCGTCTTCTTCGGTACCGGCGGAGTTCAGGAGGCTCCTCGTCAAGATCGACCAGGAGGTTCCCGCGGGTCTCGACATTCACCTGATCTGCGACAACTACGGAACCCACAAGACTCCGGCGATCCGCACGTGACCGGCCCAACACCCCGGGTTCCACATGCACTTCACCCGAACCGGATCCTCGTGGATCAACCAGGTCGAGCGCTGGTTCGGCTTCCTCACCGACCAGATGATCCGCCGCGGATCCCACAAGAACGTCCAAGCCCTCGAACGTGACATCCGCACGTGGGTCAAGCGCTGGAACGAGGACCCCACGCCGTTGACCTGGACCAAGACCGCTGACGAGATCCTCGACTCCCTCGCCCGATTCTGCCGACGGACCTCCGGCGCAGGACACTAGCGTCGGATCGTGAGGGCGACGAGCGCGCTGCACACGCAGCACCCGGCCACGAAGAAGAAGATGAGGTCGGTGCTGCCGGTGCTGTCCATCAGGCCGCCGATGAAGGGCTCGGCGGTTCCGGCGAAGAGGTAGGCGAAACAGTTGACGGCGCCGGTGGCGGTGCCGGCCATCCGCTTGCCGGCGATGTCGGGGCAGAGCGCCCAGAACGAGGACTGCGGGCCGTAGACGAAGAAGCCGGTGAGGAAGAGGACCACGATGCCGGTGGTGACGTTCAGCGGCGCGAGGTACATGGTCATGGAGGCGGCGGCGCCCAGGACCATGAAGAGGATGATGGGGCGGTCCCGGCGGGCTCCGAAGAGCCGGTCGGAGATCTGGCCGTTGGTGAGCGCGCCGACCGCCATGCCGACGGGCAGCGCGACCGAGATCCACAGCGGGTTGATGCCGCCGCCGCCCTTCTTCCAGTTCTCGCCGAGGAAGTAGACCGGGACCCAGATCAGCAGGCCGTAGCGGGCGGTGTTCTGGAACCCGATGGCGATGCCGGTGGACCAGATCTTGGGGTTGCGCAGCACGGTCTTGTAGCGCTGGAACGAGGTCTCGCCGGCGTACGCGGCGGCGTCGGCCCGGTCGTCCTCCTCGTCGGCCTCGGTGACGGAGGCGGGGGGCTTGATGCCGGCCTGCTTGGGGTTCTCACGGGCGACGAAGTAGAAGGTGATGCCGCCGACGAGCATCAGCAGGACCGGGACCCGGAAGATCCACTGCCAGTCGAGCTTGAGGGTGTCGACGACGATGGTGGAGGTGACGAAGGCCAGGACGGAGGCCATGCCGGCGGCGAAGGTGTAGAAGCCGAAGCTCTTGCCCCGCTCGCGCGGGCCCCACCAGTTGGAGATGACCCGGCCGCCGGAGGGCCAGCCGAGGGACTGCGCGAACCCGTTGGCGCCCCACAGGAAGCTGAGCGACCTGGAGCCGACGGAGAAGCTCGTGCACCAGTTGAGGATGGTGGACAGGATGGCGCCGGCGGTCATCATGCGCCGGCCGCCGAACTTGTCGGCGAGGTTGCCGTTGATCATCTGGCCGGCGGCGTACGACCAGAGCAGGATGCCGCTGATGCCGCCCAGTGCGGCCTTGCTCAGACCGAGGTCGGCCTGGATGCCGGGGATGGCGAAGCCGAAGGTCTGCCGGCCGGTGTAGAAGAAGAAGTAGCAGAACATCGCGGCCAGGAGCATGCGCCACTTGAGCTTGTTGTACTTGCCCTCGCTCACGAGTTCGAGGGCGGGGGTCCCGAGTCTCGGACCTTTGGTGTCCGATCTGGTGTTCTCGGCGTTCGACATGGTTCTCGACCGATCTGGGTGGGGTCCGGGGAGCGCCGCAGGGCGGGCGGCACGAGGTCGAGGCGGCAGCTGCCGCCGGTACCGTGGCCGCCCCCCGACGGGGCGGCCACGGCGTGTCAGTGCGCGTGAGCAGCGCACGTCCGGGTGGTGCGGCCGGGACGCGGTCAGCGGCTTCCGGCCGGCTTCCGGCCGGCTCCCGGGCGATCATGGCGGCGCCCAGGCAGGCCGCTCGGCCGCCCACGAGCCCCGCGACCACGTCCGGTCGTGGGCCGCGTCCGCAGGCCCGGCGGAGAGCGGAGTCGATCGTCCGCCGCAGGGCCGTATCCACCTGCGGCAGCGGTCCGCTGTCGACGACGACAACTGAAACCTGGGTTCTCGGTTCCTCGGGGGTCGGTGTCCTGGGGTGCGTGCTGTTGCGGCCGGTGAACACCTGGCCGGAGGTCACCGGTAGCGCGGACACCAGCGGGTGGTTGGTGGCCACCGGGTAGATCGTGCTGAAGTCGGCGTCGGTGCGCACCGCGTACGGCCCGCTCGTGCCCCACCGCCCATTGACGTTCGGCAGACAGGGGACGCCCTCGCCGGCCACGTCGGGCTGGGCGGGGTCGAGCGCCACCCCGCCGTCCTGGACGAACGTCTGCAGCGACCCCGCCTGAGTCTGCACGTAGTTGCGGTAGTCGGGGGCCGTAGCTGGCGAAGCTGCCGAGGGCGATCAGGTCCACCCCCTGCGCGTTCGCCGCCATGGCCGGGTTCAGATCGATCACGGTGAAGCCGGCGTGCTCCAGCAGGATGCGCAGCCCCTTGGCGTGCGTAAACGAGTCGACGTACTCCAGCACCGCCGCGCGCAGCGGCGTCGCTGCGGCCGCCGGGGAGGCGCCGGTGGTGCCGGTCATGGCGCTGCCGGCGGCGACCGTCGCCGCGCCGACGCCCAGCGGCTGCACCGCCTTCCGGCGGCTGATCTCGGAGCGGATGTGATCGGACGGGGCGGGGGACGAGTCGTCCATCGTCTTCTCCTGACGTGAGAGGTCTGGAGCGATGCCGGAGAAACCACGGCCCTGGAAAGGGCGTGGTCGAGCGGGGGTGGGGTGGGTACGGGCAACCCGGCTGGTGGAGGTCGGACCGTGCGCGGCACGCGGGGCGGCTCTCTGCGCCTGGGTGGGGGCGTCGCAGGTCGGCCGGACAGGAGTCTGCAGCCGCTTCGGTGGGCCGGTACGGAAGTAGGCCGGAACCGGTGAAGCGGGTGGGGCTATCGAGTGGAACTACAGCGGCAGCGCAACGGCGCTGTCAATACTCGCGCACCGGACAACCGCGGGTGGAATCATGCGCGGGGGTCATATACGGGCCGGGCGAACGAGGCGGGTTGTCGTGTCGATTCTTGATCCGGTCAGGGGCGACTCCTCGGGGGCGGGGGCGTTCCCCGAGGAATTCGTGACGGATCGCCCAGTGGGCGGGAAGCTACGAGCCGCCGCTCGAAGCGGTCGACCCCTGAGGACCCGATTGCGGCCAAGTTCCCAGGTAGTCAAAGGTGTTGGTTCCACCGCAGCCTCGACCCGGCCGGCATTCCCCCTCCACGCTCCTGCGGTGTCGCGACGCCTCGGCAGCGTTCGCGCCTCAATTTCTGAGTGCCTGTCAGATAGGCGTCGGTCGACTTGACACAGGTGTCACGCAACCGAAATCCACAGGTCACCTCCGGGACTTCTCATGGCAGCCCATGAGGGGCGCGGGCACGGTGTGTCGCCCATACGAATCCGTTATCCGCCCCATCAGCAATTCGGGTCTTGTCGCCGCTCCCCCACCGGCCGACCATCGGATCCCACGCGCCCGGGACGGGAGCGCCGCAGTGCTGCCGTCGCACCGAGGATTCGGGGCGTTCCGTCGACTCGGCGGGGCGGCGGCGGCACTGCACACCACGCTCGGGACCACTCGGAGGCAGGCCGCCACAGCCGCCCCCGTCCACACACCGAACACGTTCGCCCCGTGCCGGGCCGTGACCGCCACCATGCGGAGCACACCCACCGAACCGCGCGGCGCCCTTCCCCGGTCACCGAGGCGGGAGGCCGCGCGGCGGCGTCCGGCCGTCGGCACGAGCGTCCCCGCCCCGGCCACGGCGCCCGTCGTCGGTGTCGGTGTCGGTGTCGGCAGCCGGCCTCGTACTGAGCGGATCCGCGCACGGACTCGCCGGGGTCGCGCCCGCCCGCGGGGAGCTCCCCCAGACGGATCGGAACAGGTATCCAGGCAGGTGGTTCTACGCTGCCCCGAGGTCCCGGCGGGGCCAAGACTCGGATACGCCCAACACGGGGACCGCGTACGAGGCCCCGGCGAATCCGCCTCGGCTCCCTACCCGGATCAGCCGTTCTCCTCGGCCCGGTGCCCACGCGGCCGCCGCAAGAACCCACCACACCGACAGTCCGGAAGTCCCCGACGGGGGCGATCCGGAACCGTTTACTCAAGGACTAGGAACATCATGATTCCGCCTTCCCCGAGCACTAGATCCGGTGTCTTAAGACTGCTGCTCATGTCCCTGGTGACAGCTCTCCTTGCCGTCGGTGTGTCCGTCACTCCCATGGCAAGTGGCACGGCACACGCCACGGAGTTCCTGGGCAACCCCTGCCCGGCGTCGGAGAGCATGTACTGCACGCGGCTGTACTTGAAGGAGGGCTTCGCGCTGAGTGTGGATACCCAGCGAAGCGCGTTGAACCAAGTCAGGTTGGCCCGGGTTCACGGCAGCTCGAACATGGCCTGGCGCCTGACTCCGAACTGGCAGGACGGAACCTTCCGGATCCAGAACGTGTCGCTGGGCACGTGCCTGACGGCCCAAGGCTTCTGGAACCAGGCGCCGGTGTCCATGCTGTCGTGCGGTTCCACCAGCACCTGGCAGGACTGGATTGCCCATCCCACGCCCACCGGGTTCATGTTCAAGAACGTGGGCACGTCGTCGTGCCTCGCTCCCTACAAGTCGAAGGTTTCCCCCGGGACACAGACCTGGCTGACCGGCTGCGACGGAAAGGAGGAGCAGTCGTGGAAGGTCCCCTTCGGTGACGAGCAGCCTCCCGTGCGCGGACCGCGGGAACTTGCCCTGACCTACGCGACCAAGATATGCCAGAAGTACAAGAATGAATGCTCATGGGACATGGAATCGGAATCCCCCGCGGAAATGCTGCCGGACTCCTGCGCGTCGGACGCCTGGTTCAACGAAAACGGCTACCCGGATGGCGTTACCCATACGTTTTCGGTACTCAGGACGAACGGATGGTCCCACGAACTGGGCAGTGAAGTCGAGCTTGGACTGGAGACCGGCGCACTGTCATCACTGATTGCCAAGGTCACCGTCAAGGTGAAATTCACCTTCAAGAAGAGCTGGTCCGGCTCGGAAGCCCTGGGGAACCAGGTCACCGGCAAGATTCGACCGGGGGAATACGGCTGGGTCACGCTCTCCAGGGCTGCCACCAAGATCACCGGGACCTGGACGTTCAGCCGCAGTCATCTCCCCTGGACGGCCAGGGACACGATCGTCATGCCCGTGTCGACGTCCGACGACGGCCGGCCCACCCTCTATACCGTCCGGTCGTCCCCGAACCCGCCCATCTGCAAGTAGGACCGCGGGCACCGGCAGACGCCGAACAGCCCCGGGCTGCCGGGACGGCCCGCGGGCCGTCCCGGCAGCCCGGGCACACCGGTCGCAACGCAGCGATTCCGCGCGCGCATCGGGGCACGTCACGGCACCCGCCCGGGCCGCGCGCCCCGACCGGCGCGCGGCGGGGGCGAAGGGGCGCGGGTGGAGGCAGCGTCAGGCTCGGACCGGACGCGGCGGCGTCACGGTGCGTACAGGCTCGGGAGGTTGACCACGATGGCCTCCTGGGTGCTGCGGGCGATCACCACCACGGCCTCCACCTCGGGGTCCGGGTTCTCCTCGCGGTGCGGGACGAACGGCGGCACGAAGATGTAGTCGCCCGGGCCGGTGCGCAGCCGGATCTCCTCGGGCGTGCCGGAGGAGTCGTCGACGAACACGAACTCGGGGTGCCCGCTGACGATGTGGATGGCGGTCTCGGACTCGCCGTGGTGGTGGTCGGAGGACGCGGTCGAGGGCGCGACGTGGGTCTGCCCCATCCACAGCTTCTCCGAGCCCACGGTCCGTCCGCTGATGGCCGCGAAGCGCCGCATGCCGCCGGTCTGAGCGGTGTCGCCGTCGAGCTCGCCCGCCCGGATGTGGTGCAGCCGGGCCCGCAGGCCGGTACCGGAAGCGGCGGTCCCGCCGTCGTGCAGGTGCGGGTGGAAGCCGGTGCCCGCCCGGGTCACCACGGGCGCCTGAGCCGAGGTCTCCTCGGAGCGGTCGGCCGGGGCGGCCGGGTGGTGGTGCGGCAGATGGGCGGTGGACATGGCGGCTCCTGGGTCGGGGATGGGAACGCGGGCGCGGGACGGGGACGTGGTGGCGGGTTGCGGACGCGACGAGGGGCGCGGGCGGGGCGGCGGCGAGCCCGCACCGGCGGTGGCCGCGGGACGGCCGAGTGCCTGGGCATGGCGGTGGCCCGGGGTCCGGTGCGACGTACCGGCCGGGTTCGGACGCTAGGCCCGGCGGCGAAAGGATGTCAAGAGGTGTCCTTTCCCGCCGAGCGCTCCGCGCCATGCCGGACCACGGACCGGACACCCGACCGGACAAGGGACTTGAGCACGGCCGCGGCCGGGGGATACTCGGCCCATGCATATCTCCGCCAAGGCGGACTACGCCGCTCGGGCTCTGGTCGAGCTCGCCTGCGACACGTCCCGCCCGCTGACCTGCGAGGCCATCGCCGCCTCCCAGGGCATCCCGTTCCGATTCCTGAAGTCCGTGGTGGGCGAGCTGCGGCGGGCCGGGCTGGTCCGCAGCCAGCGCGGCTGCGAGGGCGGCTACTGGCTGGGCCGGGCCGCCGCCGAGATCACCCTGCTGGACGTGGTCCGAGCGGTCGACGGCGAGGTGATCACGCTGCGCGGCGAACCGCTGGCCGGGCTGGACTACCCGGGGCCGGCCCGGGGGCTGCCCGCCGTGTGGCGCAGCGTGGAGGACCGCGCCGTGGCGATCCTGACGGAGACCACCGTGGCGCACCTCGTGGGCACGGCCCGGCAGGTGGCACCCGCATGACGCGGCCGGCGGGCGGTGGCGGTACGACGGACACGGAAGGCGCGGCGACGGCACCGGACGCGGCGGAAGCCGTTGTGGAGATCGCCGAGTTCACCGATCCGATGTGCCCGTGGTCCTGGGGCGCCGAGCCGCGGTTGCGGCGGCTGCTGCGGGTGCTGGGCGAGGGGGCCAGGCACCGGCGGGTGTTCGGCGTCCTGTTCGACGAGGACGACGACCCGGCGCCGGATCCGGCGGCCGAGACCGCCTGGTACGCCCGGTACGTCGCGGAGATCACGACGCACACCGGCGCTCCGCGCGCGGAGCGACTGCACTGGGTGGCGGCCAGCAGCTGGCCCTCCTCGCTGGCGGCGGCGGCCGCCGAGGCGCAGGGGCCGCTGGTCGGCGAGCGGGTGCTGCGCCGGCTGCGGGAGAGCGCCTTCGTGCTCGGCGAACCCGCGGACACGCCCGAGCGGGTCCTGGCGGCGCTCGCCGGGGTGCCGGGTCTCGACGAGGCCCGGCTGCGGACCGCGCTGGCCGATCCGGCGGTACGCGAGCGGGTGCGGCGCGACCGCGCCGAGGCGCGCCGGCCCCGGCCGGAGGTGGTCGGGCTGCACGGGCCGGGGCCGCACCCGGGGGCGGCCAAGGAGACCGGGGACGGCTACCGCTACGCGCTGCCGACGCTGGTCTTCAGCGGTCCGGCCGGGTGCCGGGTGGTGCCGGGGTGGCGGACGGTGGAGGAGTATCTGGCGGCGGTGGCCGCCGTGGCACCGGGGCTGTGGCCCGGTGCCGTGCCCGAGCCGACGGCCGCGGAGTTGTTGGAGCGCTACCGCAGCCTGGTCGAGGCGGAGTTGGTCGGGGCCGCGGGGCCGCTCCCCGGGGGCGCGCGGCGGGTGGCGACCGGGCACGGGGTGCTGGTGCTGCACCCCGACGAGCGTTCGGGTCCGGCCTGGGAGTCCGTCCGGCGGGCCGGCGGAGCGGGCTGAGCGCCGCCCGGGGCGGCTGCGGAGAGGGCTGCGTGTTTCCGGGACGGGTCGGCGCGTCGGGCGGGCCATCCACGGTTCGAGACGGGCGGCCCGCCCGGCGTCCGGTCCGCGAGACGTCGTTGCGTTGTCACAGCGGGCTGCGGGTGCGGCGCTCCGTACCGGCGGGGCACCGGCCGTTCGCGGGCGATGCGGCGGCGCGCCGTGAACGGCGCGTTGAGGGGGTGTTGCAGCACCGCCGCCGCAAACAGACACCTTTTAGTGTCCATTGACAGCAGGCCGCCGACCTGGCCAGGATGTGCCCCATGAACCCCACGCACCGCGTCACGGTGCGCCGCTACATGAGCCACCGACGCGCCGGCAGCGACCTCTGTTGTTGACCGCGTCCCGGCCCGGCGGCGCCCCCGCCGCCGAGTCCCGCCCCGGCCGTATCGGCCGGTAGCGCCGTACCACCGAAGCCCCCGGCCGCGCCGGGCCCGGTCCCGTACCGGCGCACCGCGGTTCACCGCCCGCGCAGCCGGCACCCCGCCGCCGGGCCACCGGCCGCCGGTAGCCGGCCGCCGCGCGATCCGGCGAGCGCCGCATCGCACCCCACCGCGGCAACACCCACCGCAGCCGTACCCCATCGAGCCACCGCACGCCCGCCGTCGGCCCGGCCACCCCGCCGCGCCCGGCCGTCCCCATCTGCCGCGAGCCCCACCCCCGACCCGCACGCCGGACCCGCGTGCCGGGCAGCGGGCGGTGGCGCCGCACCCACACCCCCGCCTCCGGTATCCCGCCGCGCCCTGTCGCGCCGCGCCACCGTCCGCGTGAAGCCCGAAAGGTGACGAACCGCCATGACCAGCACCCCCGCCCACCGCACCCTGCTCGGCAGACGTTCGCTGCTCGGCCTGGGCCTCGGCCTCGGCGCCTCCCTCGTCCTCGCCGCGTGCGGCGACACCGGCGCCGGCCAGGCCGGGACGGGCGGCGGCGCCCCCGGCGGCACCCTCAAGTGGGGCTGGGCGCTGCCCACCTCCTGGGACCCGGTGTTCTCCTCGGCCGGCTGGGACGTGCACGGCCTCTCCCTGGTCTACGCGGGCCTCACCAAACTGGACGAGAAGGGCAACGCCGTTCCCGCCCTGGCCACGTCCTGGAGCTACAGCCCGGACAGCGGCTCGGTGACCTTCACCCTGCGCCCCGGGGCGACCTTCTCCGACGGCACGCCGCTGGACGCCACCGCCGTCAAGAAGAGCCTGGACCGCGGCCGCAGCGATCCCAAGTCCCTGGTGGCCCCGCAGCTGACCAGCGTCAGCGAGGTGAGCGCGCCGGACGCGCAGACCGTGGTGATCAAGCTGTCCAGGCCCGACTACCAGATCCCCAACCTGCTGGCCGGCAAGACCGGGATGATCGTCAACCCCAAGGCCTTCGAGGCGGACGCCGCCGCGCTGGCCACCCGTCCGGCGGGATCGGGCCCCTTCACCCTCGTCTCGTACACCCAGAACGCGAAGGCCGTCCTCAAGCGCAATCCGACCTACTGGGACGCCGCCTCGATCAAGCTGGAGAACTTCGAGCTGCACCCGCTGCCCGACGCCGCCACCGTGGTCGGCGGCCTCCAGTCCGGACAGTTCGACGTGGCGCAGATCCCCGGCAGCCAGGTCGCCGCAGCCAAGGCCGCCGGGCTGGAGGTCCAGGAGATCCCCTCGCTGGTGGTCGCGGTGCTCGACGTCAACATCGAGAAGGCGCCGTTCGACAACCCCAAGGTGGTCGAGGCGCTGAAGTTCGCGATCGACCGCGAGGCCCTGGTGAAGACCCAGCTCTTCGGCCACGGAGAGGTCAACTACCAGCCTTTCCCGAAGGGTTACGTCGGCTTCGACCCTGCCCTCGGCGACCTCTTCCGGTACGACCCCGCGCGGGCGCGCACCCTGCTGGCCGAGGCCGGCTTCCCGAACGGGGTCGACCTCACGCTGACCACCACGGCCGCGCAGGGCCTGCCCGAGCAGCTCCAGGCGCAGCTGAAGGAGGTCGGCATCCGGGCCACGATCGACGTGATCCCGGCGGCGCAGGCCACCCAGATCATGTACATCCAGCACTCCAGGGCGCTCGCCTCCGACCAGTTCGCGGGCCGCGACTCCGCCGCGCAGGCCTTCCAGGTGCTCTTCGGCGAGCAGGGGCTGATGAACCCCGGCCGGCGCACCCCGCCCGAGCTCAAGGCCGCCGTCGACCTGATCTCGCGCACCCCGCTGGACTCCCCCGAGTACCCGAAGGTGCTTCAGGCCGCCACCGCGCTCGCCGTGCGCACGATGCCCAACACCTTCCTGTACAGCGTCCCGCGCCTGCTGGCCCGGCGTAAGTCGGTCTCCCCGATCCCCTCGTTCACGGTCGTCCAGCGGTTCGAGGGAGTGACTGCGTCGTGAGCGCCGTCCTCTCGCCCCCTCGCGCCCGGCGGGCGGGCCTGCTCGCACGCCGGGCGGCGCGCGCACCGCGCCCGCTGGGGCGGGTCCTGACCGGCGCCGCCACCGTGTTCCTGCTCTCCTCCGTGCTCACCTTCGGCCTGGGCGCCGTCTCCGACGCCAACCCCGCCGCGGCGGTGCTCGGCGAGACCGCCACCCCGGCCGACATCGCCCGGCTGGACCACCAGTTCGGCCTGGACCGGCCGCTGCCCGTGCAGTACGGCAGCTGGCTGTTGCACGCGCTCGGCGGCGACCTCGGGGTCTCCTGGTTCACCACCGTCCCGGTGGCCGACTCGATCGCCGCCGCCCTGCCGGTGGACCTGTCGATCGCCGGACTCGCACTGCTGCTGGCGGTGCTGCTCGGCGGCGCCGCCGGGGTCTCGGCGGCGCTCAGCAACGGCGGGCGGCTCGACCGGGCGGTCACCGCCGTCTGCACCCTGCTCGGCACGCTGCCGGCCTTCGTGATCGCCATCGGACTGATCACCCTGGTCGCCGTCCAGTTCCGGCTGCTGCCCTCCGGCGGGTACGTGCCGTTCTCGCAGAATCCCGGCGAGTGGCTGCGCTTCGCCCTGCTGCCCGCCCTGGCGCTCAGCCTGGACGCCGCCGCCGGGATCGCCCGCCAGCTGCGGACCTCGCTGGTCGCGGAGCTGCGCGAGAACTACGCCACCGGCGCGCTGATGCGCGGGCTGTCCTGGCGGCGGGTGCTGTTCGGGCACGCGCTGCGCAACGCCGCCGGGCCCGCCGTCACCGTGCTGGGGATGAGCGTGCCGGTGCTGATCGGCGGCGCCGTCGTCACCGAACGGATCTTCAACCTGCCGGGGATCGCCCAACTGTCGCTGCGCGCGGCGGAGCAGCACGACGTCCCGGTGATCCAGGGCACCCTGCTGGTGACCGTCGCGGTCGTCCTGGCCGCCAACCTCGCCGTGGACGCGCTGCTGTTCGCGCTCAACCCGGCGGCCAGACGCCGCGCCCGCCCGGCGGGCGCGGTCACCGGCACGGCCGCTGCCACCGCTCCTCGCGCCACCACCGGCGCGAAGGCCGTCCACGCCGCAGGCCCCGCCGCCGACCTCGTCCCGTCGGCGACCGCCGCCTCGGGAGGTGCCCGGTGAACGCGCTGCGCACCACCCTGCGGGTACCGCTCGCCCGCGTCGCGCTGGCGGCCCTCGGCGTCGTCCTGCTGCTGGCCCTCCTCGGTGACCGGCTCGCCCCGATGGACCCGCTCGCCCAGGACCCGTCCGCCATCCTGCACAACCCCGGCGGCGGTCATCTGCTGGGCACCGACTACCTCGGCCGCGACGTGCTCAGCCGGCTGCTCGCGGGCACCGGTCCCTCCGTCCTGGCCGCCGCCGAGGCGGTCGCGGTGGCCGCCCTGCTCGGGGTCGTCCCCGGCCTGCTCTCGGTCCGGTTCGGCGCCACCGGTTCCTGGCTCGCCCTGCGGTCGGTGGACGCGCTGATGACGCTGCCGTTCACGCTGTTCGCCATCGCCGCCGTCGGTCTGCTCGGCAACGGGCTGCACCAGGCGATGATCGCCCTGGGGGTGCTGCTGTCACCGCTGTTCTTCCGGGTCGTCCGGGCCGCCGCCCTGGGGCTCGACCGCGCCCAGTACGTGGAGGCTGCCGAGCTGATGGGCGCGTCCCGGGCCTGGATCCTGCGGGTTCACACCTGGCGCAAGGTGCTTCCGACGGTGGCCGTCACCACCGCGCACGCCCTGGCCACCAGCCTGCTGACGGTCTCCTCGCTGACCTTCCTCGGCATCGGCGTCCAGCCTCCGGCCCCCACCTGGGGCGGCATGCTGGCCAGCGACCTCGGGTTCCTCGCGCAGCAGCCGTGGGCGCCCGCCGTGCCCACCTTCCTGATCATGGTCACCATCGGGGCGCTCAATCTGCTCGCCGACGTCCTCGCCGACGCCGACCGGACGGACACCGCGGCGCTCGGAGCCCCCGCCGGTGAGCCGGCCGGGAAGACCTCCGGCAAGAAGGACGCGCTCCCGACGACGACGGCCGGGGCCCGGCCCGCCGGCACCGAGCCGTCCGGCGGGCCGCACCCGCCCGCGGACGACGCCGCGCTGCGGGTCGAGGGCCTGCACGTCACCGTCGGGGGCGGCCGCACCGAGGCCGTCCGGGACGTCTCGTTCGCCGTCCGCCCCGGCGAGGCCCTCGGGTTGGTCGGCGAGTCCGGCAGCGGCAAGACGCTCACCTGCCGCTCGGTGCTCGGCCTGCTCGCCCCCGGCGTCGCCGTGTCGGCCGGACGGATCACCCTCGGCGCCGCCGCACCGGACGCCGCGAGCGGATCCCCCGGCGCTGCGGAGCCCGCCGGACCCACCGGACCCACCGGGCCGACCGGGCCCACCGGGCCCACCGAACTGACCGGGCTCACCGACCGAGCGTGGCAGCAGGTCCGCGGCGACCGCCTGGGCGCGGTCTTCCAGGACCCCGGCTCCTACCTCAATCCCTCGCTCACCGTCGGCCGCCAGCTCGGCGAGCCGCTGCGCCTGCGCCTCGGCCTGAGCCGGGACGAGGCCCGCCGGCGCGCGGTGGAGCTGTTCGAGGCGGTCGGTCTGCACGACCCGCAGACCGTCCACGACCGCTACCCGCACGAGCTCTCCGGCGGCATGCTCCAGCGCGTCCTGATCGCCGTCGCGGTCTCCGGCGACCCCGGGCTGCTGGTCGCCGACGAGGCGACCACCGCGCTGGACACCGTCGTCCAGGCGGAGGTGCTGGACCTGCTCGACGGGCTGCGCAAGCGGCGCGGTCTGGCGCTGCTGCTGGTCAGCCACGACCTCGCCGTGGTGGCCGACGTCTGCGACCGGATCCTGGTGTTCTACGCCGGGGAGATCGTCGAGGAGGGCCCCACCGCCGAGGTGATCGCCCGCCCCGCGCACCCGTACACCGAGGCGCTGCTCCAGGTCGCCTCCCTCGGCCGGCGCCACCGCCGCGAGCCGGCCGTGATCCCCGGCCGGCCACCCGAGCCCGGCACCACGGGGCCAGGCTGCCGCTTCGCCGACCGCTGCGCCTACGCCACCCCGGACTGCACCCGGAGCGGCATCTCGCTCACCCCGGTGGGCGGCTCCGGCGGGGACGGCACCCGCCGGGTGCGCTGCGTCCGCGCCGAGGACCTCGCGCTCACCGGAGCCTGGGGAGCCGGGACCCCCGAAGCCCCGGGAACCACCGTGACCACCCCGACCGCCCCGCACCACCGGACGGAGGCCCCCGTATGAGCACCACCACCGCCCCGGCGGCGCCGCTCGCCCGCACCGACAGGTCCGAACCGGCCGCCCGCCCCGCCACCCTGCGGATCGAGGGGCTCTCGGTCGCCTTCGGCCGCACCCCGGTCCTCGGTGGCGTCGACCTGGAGGCGCACTCCGGCGAGATCCTCGGGCTGATCGGCGAGACCGGCTCCGGCAAGACCACGCTGGCCCGCGCCGTGGCCGGGCTCGCCCCGGTCACCGCCGGCCGGATCACCGTCGACGGCACCGACCACGGCGCCCTGCGCGGCCGGGCCCTGCGCGCCGCCCGCCGCGCCGGGACGGTGCAGTACATGTTCCAGGACCCGCTGCGCTCCCTCGACCCGGACCTGACGGTCGCCCGCCTGGTCGGCGAACCACTGGCCGTGGCGGGCGTGCCCCGGGCCGAACGGGAGGAGCGGGTCAGGGAGGCGCTGGACCGGGTCGGCCTGGACCCCGCGCTCACCACCCGTACCCCCGCCCGGCTCTCCGGCGGCCAGCGCCAGCGGGTCGCCCTGGCCAGGGCCGTCGTCGGACGGCCCCGGCTGCTGCTCGCCGACGAGCCGGTCAGCGCGCTCGACGCCTCCAACCGCAACCACGTGCTGCGGCTGCTCGACCGGCTGCGCCGCGAGCTGGACCTGGCCGTCGTGGTGATCTCGCACGACCTCGACTCGCTCTCCGGGATCGCCGACCGGATCGCCGTCCTCTACCGGGGCCGGATCGTCGAACAGGGCCCGGCCCGTACGGTGCTGGAGCACCCGCTGCACCCGTACAGCGCGCTGCTGGGCGCCGCCGCGCCGAGCCTGGACCCGGCCAGGCGGGCCGCCCTGGAGCTGCTGCGCACCCCGGCACCCGGGGCCCCGTCGATCGGCGGCCAGGACGGCTCCGACCCCGGCGGCGCCGACCGGAGCGCCTGCGCGTTCGCCCACCGCTGCCCGTTCGCCGACCAGGCCTGCGCCGTTCGTCCCGACCCGCTCCCGGCCACCACCCCTGCGGGGGCCACCGCCTGCGCCGCGTCCCCACCGCCCGGCACCCCGGCCCCGCTCCCGGTCGTCCTGCCGGTCGGCGCCCCCACCGGGCACACCGTGGCCTGCCACCACTCCCCCGGCTGGCGGGCGCGGCTGCCCCGCTGACGCCACCGACCGTCTCCTCCCGTACCGGAGTACGCCCATGCCTGCCGCACCCCCCGCCCGGGCGCTCCCCGCGCCGCTGCCGACGCCCGCGACCGACGGCCTGCCCGCGATCACCGCCGCCCTGGCGGCCCGCGCCGCCGAGCACGACCGGGACGCCTCCTTCCCCGCCGAGGGCATCGAACTCGTCCACGGCGCAGGCCTGTTGACCGCCACCGTGGCCCGGCGCCACGGCGGCCCGGGCGGCGGTCTGGCCGACACCGTCCGGATCCTGCGCGCGCTCGGTGCCGGTGACCCGGCCGTCGCGCTGGTCACCGCGATGACCCTGTTCGTGCACGCCGCCGAGGCCCGCCGCCCGCACTGGCCGGCCGGACCGCTCGCCGACCTGCTGGCCGAGTCCGCCGTCCGCCCGACGCTGGTCAACCACGTCCGGGTGGAGCCCGATCTCGGCACCCCCGTCCGCGGCGGGCTGCCCGCGACCGTCGCCCGGCGCAGCGGCGACTCCTGGGAGCTGACCGGCCGCAAGATCTACTCCACCGGCGCCCCCGCGCTGCGCTGGCTGCTGGTCTGGGCCAGGACCGAGGAGGACGATCCCCGGGTCGGCTCCTTCCTGGTGCGCGGCGACCGGCCCGGGATCACCGTCGAGCCGACCTGGGACCACCTGGGCCTGCGGGCCAGCCGCAGCGACGACGTCCTGCTCGACGCCGTACGGATCCCGCTCGACCACACCACCGGACTGGCCCTCCCGGAGCCGGACGGCGGCCGGGACGCGCTCGGCGGTGCGTGGAACTCGCTCGGCCTCTCCGCCCTCTACCTGGGGGTGGCCCGCGCCGCGCAGTCCTGGCTGACCGGGTTCCTGCACGAGCGGACCCCGACCTCGCTGGGCGCCCCGCTGGCCACCCTGCCCCGGTTCCAGAGCGAGCTGGGCGGCATCGACGTCGACCTGGCCGGCGCCGAACGGCTGGTCGCCGGTCTCGCCGGGGCGGTCGACGCGAGCGACGAGTCGGCCGCCGAGGAGAGTCCGGGCGCCAAGCTGATCGCCACCCGGGCCGCCGTGGAGGCCGTCCAGCGCGCCGTCGCCCTCACCGGCAACCACGGCCTGACCCGCCACCACCCGCTCCAGCGCCACCTGCGGGACGTGCTGTGCAGCCGGGTGCACACCCCGCAGGACGACACCGTCCTGCTCACCCGCGGCCGGGCCGCCCTGCACCGTCCTCTGACCCTCTGACCCTCCGACCCTCTGACCGCGTCCGTTTCTCCCTGCCCTTCCTCTCCCCAACACCACTGCCATGAAAGGCTTTTCGCCATGCCCGTCGAGTTCATCGGCATGATCTCCACCCACGACGTCTCGGAGACCCGCCCGGCCCACGGCCCGGTGGTCGACGTGGACTACACCCGTCGCTTCGCCCGGGCGCACGAGGACGCCGGCTTCGACCGCATCCTGGTCGCGCACTCCTCGGCCAGCCCCGACCCCAACCAGGTGGCGGCGTTCGCCGCGGCCAACACCGAGCGGCTGGGCCTGCTGATCGCCCACCGTCCGGGCTTCATCGCCCCGACCGTGGCCGCCCGCACCTTCGCCACCCTGGACCAGTTCTCCGGCGGCCGGGTCGCCGTGCACATCATCACCGGCGGGCACGACGCCGAGCAGCGCCGCGACGGCGACTACCTCACCAAGGACGAGCGCTACGCCAGGACGGACGACTACCTGACCGTGCTCACCAAGGCGTGGACGGAGGAGGGCCCGTTCGACCACGAGGGCCCGTACTACCGCTTCGCCGACTTCCACTCCGAGGTCCGCCCGGTCACCCGGCCGCGGATCCCGCTCTTCTTCGGGGGCTCCTCGGAGGCCGCCTACCGGGTCGGAGGCAAGCACGCCGACACCTTCGCCCTGTGGGGCGAGCCGCTGGCGGAGACCGCGCAGCAGATCGCCTCGGTGCGCGCCGCCGCCGAGGCCGCCGGGCGCACCGACGTCCACGGCATCAGCGTCTCCTTCCGCCCGATCCTGGGCCGCACCGAGGACGAGGCCTGGGAGCGCGCGCACGGAATCCTGGCCACCATCAAGGAGCGGGCGGACGCCTTCGGCGGTCGGCGCCAGGTGCTCCCGGTCGGTCCGGGCGCCGCCCCGCAGAACGTCGGCTCCCAGCGGCTGCTGGCCGCCGCTGCCAAGGCCGACCGGCACGACCGCGCGCTGTGGACCGCCCCCGCCGCCGCGACCGGGGCGGCCGGGAACTCGACCGCGCTGGTCGGCACCCCGGAGACGGTCGCCCAGGCGCTGCTGGACTACGTCGACCTCGGCGTCACCACGCTGCTGATCCGCGGCTACGACCCGCTGGACGACGCGATCGACTACGGCCGGGAGCTGCTGCCGCTGGTGCGCCAGGAGGTCGCCCGCCGCGACGAGCGGGCGGCGCGCGAGGCGGCGGCCGGGGCCAGGGCCGAGGCGGCCCGGACGGCGCTGCCGGACGCCGAGCCCGCGGGCGCCGCCCGATGAGCACCCCCGCACCCGCGGTGGCCGTCCCCGGCGCCGACACCGCGCCGGGGACGGGCCCGGCGCCCGCCGGGCCCGCGCCCGCCCCGACCTCGGCGTCGGCGTCGACGTCCTGGGACCCGGCCGACGGCGTGGTCGTCCGCGGCACCGTCCTGCTGCTCCCCGGCCGGGGCGAACACCCGGGCCTGTACGCCCGGTTCGGACGCCGGCTCGCCTTCGACGGCTACCGGGTGGTGGCGACGGCGCACGGCGGCGAGGCGGCCGAGGCCGACGCCCTCGCGGAGCGCGTCGCCGAGGAGCGCGCCGCGCTCCCGGCCGGCGCGCCCGTCGTCCTGGCCGGCTCCGACACGGGGGCTCTGCTCGCCCTGGCCGCCGCCGGGCCCGCCGCACCCGACGGCCTGCTGCTCGTCGGCCTCCCCACGGCCGGTCCCCGGCCGGACGGCGCGCAGCGGACCGGCACCGCCGCGGAGGGCGCCTGGACGGACGAGCTGACCGCCAGGACCGCCTGCCCGGTGCACCGGGACCTGCTCGGCAGCGACCCCGGCTACCGGCCGGGCGCGTTGGAGGAGCCCGTGCCCGCCGCACTCGCCGAGGCGGCCGAGCGGTCCGCCCACGGCACGCCCGCCCTGCTGGTGCACGGCGAGGCCGATCCGGTCTCGCCGCCCGCGACCGCCCGGAGGCACGCCGCCCGGCTGGCGGCCGAACTGCTGCTGGTCGTCGACGGCCGGCACGACGCGCTCAACGACGCCCCGCACCGCAGCGTGGCCGCCGCCGTCGTGCAGTGGCTGGAGCGGCTGCGCGGCGGTCCGCACCTACCCGTCCAGCTGATCCCGGTCGCCGGCCCCGCACCCGTACCGGACGCACCACAAGCACCGGGCGACCCGGTGGCCCACCTCCCGGAAGGAGTCCCGGCATGACCAGGCTCGACGAACGCCCCGCCTTCGCCGTACCGGCGGGTGCGGCACCCCCCGCACTCGCCCCCGCCCCGGATGCCGCCCCCGCCGCCGACCTGCTGCGCGGCGCGCTGCGCCGGCACGCCTCCGGCGTCACCGTGATCACCGTGGCGGGCCCCGGCGGACAGGCCGGGTTCACCGCGACCTCGTTCACCTCGGTGAGCCTGGAGCCCGCGCTGGTCTCCTTCTACCTGGCGACCACCGCCTCCTCCGCCCCCGCCGTCCGGGCCTGCGAGGCGTTCACGGTGCACATCCTGCGCCACGGCCAGCAGGAGCTGGCGAAGCGTTTCGCCCGCAGCGGGATCGACCGCTTCGCCGACACCCCGTGGCACACCGGACCACACGGCACGCCGCTGCTGCCCGCCGCCGCCCGGCTGACCGCCAGGACGACCCAGGTGACCCCGGTCGGCGACCACCTGCTGGTCGTCGGCGAGGTGGTGGGCGCGGACACCGACGGCGGCCCGCCGCTGGTGCACCACAACGGCGGGTACGGGCGGTTCGCCGCCGACCTGGAGGGCTGAGGACGATGCCGCTGACCGCCCACTGGTTCCTGCCCACCACCGGGGACAGCCGGTACGTCGTCGGCGGCGGCCACGGCTCGGTGCCCGGCACGGCCGGTTCGGACCGCCCGCCGAGCATCGCCTACCTGGGTCAGATCGCCCGTACGGCCGAGCAGTTGGGATTCACGGGCGCGCTGACCCCGACCGGGGCCTGGTGCGAGGACGCCTGGCTGACCACCGCGATGCTCACCCAGGTGACCGAGCGGCTCAAGTACCTGGTCGCCTTCCGCCCCGGCCAGCTCAGCCCCACCCTCGCCGCCCAGATGGCGACCGGCTACCAGAACCAGTCGGGCGGCCGGCTGCTGCTCAACATCGTCACCGGCGGCGAGTCCGCCGAGCAGCGCGCGTACGGGGACTTCCTCGACAAGACGGGCCGCTACGCCCGCACCGCGGAGTTCCTGGACATCACCGGGCGGCTCTGGCGCGGCGAGCGGGTGGACCACCACGGCGCCCATCTGCGCGTCGAGGGCGCACAGTTGACCCGGCTGCCGGAGCCGGTCCCGGAGGTGTACTTCGGCGGGTCCTCCCCGGAGGCCGCCGAGGTCGCCGCCCGCCACGCCGACGTCTACCTCACCTGGGGCGAACCCCCGGAGATGGTCGCCGAGAAGATCGGGGCCATCCGCGATCTGGCGGCGCGGTACGGGCGCACCCCGCGCTTCGGCATCCGGCTGCACGTGATCACCCGGGACACCTCCGCGGACGCCTGGGCGCAGGCCGGGCGTCTGCTGGCCGGGATGGATCCGGCGCGGATCGCCGCCACCCAGGAGGCACTGGCGCGCAGCGAGTCGGAGGGCCAGCGGCGGATGCGGCTGCTGCACGGCGGATCGACGGAGCGGCTGGAGGTGTCGCCGGGTCTCTGGGCCGGGATCGGCCTGGTGCGCGGCGGTGCGGGCACCGCGCTGGTCGGCAGCCACCACGAGGTCGCCGACCGGATCGAGGAGTACCACCGCCTGGGCATCGACGAGTTCGTGCTGTCCGGGACGCCCCACCTGGAGGAGGCGTACTGGGTCGGCGAGAACGTGCTGCCCCTGCTGGCCGCCCGCGGCCTCTGGAAACCCGCGGCCTGACACGCGCGGCTTCTGCGGGCCCGGGCCCTGCCGGCGCACGGGCAGAGCCCCGCTCGCACGCATGCGCGACGACAGCCGGCCCAACACACCACCAACCCCCACCCCACCCGCGCCCGGCGCTGGATCTCCACGAGGAGGACAGTTCCGAGATTGCCTGCCGGCCGGCGGCTTCAAGGAGCACGATCGACACCGACGACCTCCGGCTCTGCTGTGCGACTCGACATCACGCAGCACGAGACGGAGGTCGTCGCCTCGTCCGGCAGATCCCCATGCGGGTGACGAACTCGAACAACCTCATGTTGATCACTGAAGGTAGAACGACAGGCTCAGGAATTGTCCGGTCGGTCATGTGCGGAGCCGGAGGACGAAAGCTGCTGCGGCAACGGTGTCGAGGGCGGGGAGAGGTAGCGTTCGAACTCCTCGCGCATGCGGGTGATTTCGCTCTTCGAGAGTGCGGAAGAGCCGGTGACGGTCATCCTCCGCTCCTTGCCGGTGCCGAGGTCCTTCGCGGACGCGTGCATGATGCCGTTGGCGTCGATGTCGAAGGTGATCTCGATCTGGGGCAGACCGCGCGGGGCCGGCGGCAGGCCGGTCAGCTCGAACACACCGAGCAGTTCGTTGTCCGCTGCGCTCTGGTGCTCACCCCGGTAGACCTTGAGCCGCAGAGCGTGCTGGTTGTCCTCGGCGGTGGTGAAGATCTCGGAGCGCTTGGTCGGGATCGTGGTGTTGCGTTCGATCAGGGTGTTCATGGTGCCGTCCGCGATCCTGATACCCAAGGAGTGCGGGGTGACCCGAAGCAGCAGGACGTCCTTGACCTCGCCCTTCAGCACACCGGCCTCCAAGACACTGCCGATCGCGGCGGCCCCGTCGGGGTCCGCGGCAATGACGGGCTCCTTGCCGCCGGTCAGCTCGCGGACGAGCTCGGCAACGGCCGGCATGCGGGTCGAGCCGCCGACGAGGACCACGTGGTCGATCTCGGAGAGGGCGATGCCCGCGTCCTTGATCACGTTGTGGAACGGAACCTTGCAGCGCTCCAGCAGGTCCGAGGTCAGCTGCTGGAACCGGGCCCGGGTGAGCTTCTCGTCCAGGTGCAGCGGACCCTCGGCGGAGGCCGCGATGTAGGGCACGTTGATCGAGGTCTCGCAGGAGGAGGACAGCTCGATCTTGGCCTTCTCGGACGCCTCGCGCAGACGCTGCAGCGCCATCTCGTCCTCGGACAGGTCGAGACCGTGGCCGGCCTGGAAGACCTTCACCAGGTGGTCGACGACCTTCTGGTCCCAGTCGTCACCGCCGAGGTGGTTGTCGCCGCCGAGGGCCTTGACCTCGACCACGCCGTCGCCGGTCTCAAGAACGGCGACATCGAGGGTGCCACCGCCCAGGTCGAGAAGCAGGATGGTCTGGTCGCTCTCGTCGCCCAGGCTGTAGGCCGTACCGGCAACGGCCGGCCCGTCGACGATGCGCCGTACATCCAGGCCCGCGATCTCGCCGGCCTCCCTGACTGCCACGCGCTCGGCGTCCGAGGCGTACGCCGGGACACTGATGACGGCTTCGGTGACCGGCTCGCCCAGGTATGCCTCGGCATCCCGCTTGAGTTTCCGAAGGAGGAAGGCGGAGATCTGCTGCGGCGTGAAGTCGTTGCCGTCGATGCCGATCCTCCAGTCAGTGCCCATGTGGCGCCTGACCGAACGGATGGTGCGGTCGACGTTGGCGACCGCCTGGCGCTTGGCGGCCTCGCCGACGAGCACCTCGCCGTTCTTCGCGAAGGCGACGACGGACGGCGTGCTCCGGGTGCCCTCGGCGTTGGTGACAAACCTGGGCTCACCGTCCACGAGGACGCTGACGAAGGAATTCGTCGTACCAAGGTCAATGCCGACCGCACGGATCCGGCGGACGCTCGGCGGAACGGGCACAGACAGGGAGGCCGCCCGCGCGGTGCCGAACTCGGCCCACACGGCCCGGCTCGCCTCCGCCGCCTTCACATCGACGAACTCCGTTCCGTACAGCCTGGCCAACAAGCCCGCGATCTTCCCGTACTTCCGGGCGGCCCCGGCCGGGTCCCCGTTGTGGCCGAGGAACTCCTCGTCGTCGAGCAGCATGCGCGGTGTCTCCTGGCCGCGGCCCTCCGCCCGAGCCCAGCGCTCACCCTCGGTCGCGGGCCGGTAGCTCCTGTTACGGGCGATCACCAGGTCTGCGACGGTGTCGGTGCCCTGCCTGCGGGGCTTCGGCAGGCCCCTTCTCACCAGCCGCTGGTGGAGGAGCTGGTAGAGCTGCCCAAGAGTCAGGTCCAACGGCGCGTTCTCATCCCCCTCGGTGAGCAGCCGCACCAGCTCGGCAGTGAACGCGGTGTTCCGTTCGCCGTGTGGTGCGCGCGCGGCCGTACCGGCGGAGGTGGAGGTGAGCACGAAAGTCCCGGCGATCTCGATCTGGTCCAGCGCGAGCGAATCGCCGGGGGCCATGATGTCGATGGCGCGCCCGGAGAAGCAGCAGTCGAGGATGACCACCCGCCTGCGCGCGGGGCTGTCGATGACGAACTCCCGGAGCTCGTCGAAGGGCAGCGCGGTGTGGCGCAGTTGTCTGCCGCGACGGGTGCGGGACAAGCCAAGGTGCAGGTTCCCCGCGCTGTCCAGCAGTCCGTGGCCCGCGAAGTAGATCAGCAAGAGGTCTTCCGCCTGCGCGGTCAGCTCGGTGAGCCTGTCCACCAACTCCTCGTTACTGCCCGGGTTCGCGATGGTCACACAGGTCTGCGAAGTCGACCAGCCGTGCAGCGGCAGGCCGAAGGCGTCCGCGACGTCGGTCAGGTTGTTGAGCACCGCTGGAAGGTCGAGCAGGTCCGGGTCCGCCGGGTAGTTCGCCGTGCCGATCAGGATGATCCGGGAGCGGTCGCCGTCAGGGAGTCGCATCGGGCAGAGCGTCCGGTTGCTCCTCGGCGATGAAGCGGCGCAGCGCCGCGACCGTCTCGTCCCCGGCCTTCACTCCGCTGAGCTGGACCTCCATGGAACCACCGTCCGGCCTGGTCACCCTGACGGTGACGTCGAGGGTGCGCTGCCGCACCCATTCGACTACCGCCTGGGCGAGGACGGTCGCCGCGCCTCCGGCGGACAGGGCCACCACCAGCACCTCGGCGAGCCCGCCCATCTCCTCCGGACCGACCTCGCCGTCCAGCAACTGCACCCGCCCCCGCAGCTCATCCTCGTGACGCAGCCAGGCACGCAGCGACCGGAGATCCGAGGCGGCCGCCGCCGGGTCCGCCCCCGCGATGGTGATACGCGATTCCATTCCACTCCCAGCCCAGGCGATTTAACTGCCCGTCAGCCTAGGTGATGGACACCCACCCGGTCGGGGAAACCTCCTCGAACGCCGGCCTGATGAAGTCACGGGCGACGGGTTCGATAGCAAGTTCGACGTCCAGGGCCTCAGCTCACCGCCCTCGGCACCGCGGGCGCCCGCAGCGCGCCCGGTCTGCTCGCCTTCCCGGGAAGCGGCGGCGTGCCAGGGCAGCGGGTTCCTCGGTACGGCGGCGTCCTGCCGCGGGGGTGGGGGGGGCGCCCCCCCGCCGGGGGGGTAAGTGGGGGGGGGGGGGGGGGGCCGGGGGGCGGCCGCCCGCGCGGGGGGGCACTCGGGGCGGGGCGC